>NZ_AP023243.1:1200000-1500000 GCF_016756495.1 Mesorhizobium sp. 113-3-3 | reverse complement strand
CCGGCCCTGCGGCCGGGTCGTGCTTGATGTCAGATCGCCTGGCGGGCGATCCGTTCGATGTCGGCGCGGTTGATGCCGAGATCGTGGAGCTGACGTGCGTTGAGACGGTTCAGTTCGCGCACGGTCTCGTTGTACATGCGCCAGTTACGGAAAGCGCGGATCGGGTTCATGGTGGTCCTCCTGATGGGGTGTTCGTTTCGATGCTGCACAGATAGTGATCATCGATGAGGACTTGAACGGCCGATTTTGCATAGCAATGATGCAAATGCTGCATTGCACCATTAAGCTTCTGTTCATCTTGTAGGCAGGGGGCGGAAGCGCCGAGATTCAGGTGATGCCGTCCTAGCCGACGTCGAGCACGATCTTGCCGATATGCTCGCCTTCCTCCATGCGCTCATGCGCGCGCCAGGCATCGGTGAGCGGGTAGATCATGTCCATGACGGGAGCCACCTTGCGCGTGCCGAGCAGCGGCCAGACCTGCGCTTCCAGCGCCGCCGCGATCGCCGCCTTGAACTCGACGGTGCGCGGCCGCAGCGTCGAACCGGTGTGGGTCAGCCGCTTGACCATGATCTTGGAGAAATCGGCGCTGGCGACAGCGCCGGCCTGCACGGCGATCTGCACGATGCGGCCTTCGACCGCGGCGGCCTCATAGTTTCGCTGGACATAGTCACCGCCGACCATGTCGAGGATGACATTGGCGCCCTTGCCGTCCGTCGCCTCCTTGACCGCCTTGACGAAATCCTCCTCGCGATAGTTGATCGCGCGGTCGGCACCGAGCTTCAGGCAGGCGTCGCATTTTTCCTTGCTGCCAGCAGTGGTGATGACATAGGCGCCGAAGGCCGACGCGAGCTGGATCGCTGTCGTGCCGATGCCCGACGAGCCGCCATGCACCAGCAGCGTCTCGCCTTTCTTCAGACCCCCGCGTTCGAACACATTGTGCCAGACGGTGAAATAGTTTTCCGGCACGGCCGCTGCTTCCGTATGGGTGAAGCCGGCGGGCAGCGGCAGCACGCTGCCGGTGTGAACCTTGACATATTCGGCATAGCCGCCGCCGGGGGTCAGCGCGCATACCCGGTCGCCGATGCGCCAACGCGAAATATCGTCGCCAAGCGCGGCCACTTCGCCCGAGACTTCGAGGCCCGGCAGGTCCGATGCGCCGGGCGGCGGCGGATAGGCGCCCTTGCGCTGCTGCACGTCGGGCCGGTTGACGCCGGCGGCATGCACCTTGATCAGGATCTCGCCGGGGCCGGGCAAAGGGACATCGCGCGTCTCCGGTTTCAGCACCCGTGGACCACCCGGCTCCGAGATTGCAATTGCCGTCATCCTTGCCGGAATTTTCTGTCCGCTCGCCATGAAGTTTCCCGTCTTTCCTCGCCGCATTCTTACCGGCTGTTTGCATCCACACCCTTGCCCTATGTATGCTCATTGCCAAATCAGGCAAATGGCCAATCTGGTGTGGCGGAGGAGGAGCAACGATGGCGATCTTCAACGACGAACCCAAGAAGAAGGCGCGTCCGCACGAGATCGGGCAGGATCTGTCGCTGCTTTCCGTCGGCGAGCTGTCGGAGCGCATCGGCATATTGCGCGAAGAAATCGCCAGGCTGGAAGCGGAGCTCAAGGCCAAGGACAACACCAAATCGGCCGCCGAAGCACTTTTCCGCCGCGGATAGAGGACCGGGGCGGGACGGCTCGCCGCTGAAAAGCCGGAATGCGACTGTCTTCAGACCCTGCCATCCCTTTCAGAGTCCAGCCGGATCAAAAAATGCTCGCATCCTACCGACCGATCCTCTCCCTGCTTCGCGGCACTGCCTTCCTGTTGGCGGCATCTGGCCTGCATGGGCTGCTGTTGCCCCTGCGCGGCCAGGTGGAAGGGTTCTCCACCGCGTCGCTCGGCCTGATGGGCACGGCCTGGGCCGGCGGCTTCGTCACCGGCTGCTTCTTTGCCCCGCGCATCGTGCGCCGCGCGGGACATGTGCGCGCCTTCGGCGCCTTTGCCGCGTCCGGAGCCATCGTGGCCCTGCTCACCGGCCTGATCATCGATGAATATGTCTGGATCCTGCTGCGCGCCTTCACCGGCTTCACCATGGCCGGCGCCTTCATGGTCATCGAAAGCTGGCTGAACGAGAAAGCCACCAACGAGAACCGCGGAACTGTCTTCGGCCTCTATATGATGGTCACCTACGCCTCGATCATGGGCGGACAGATGATCGTCGCCGGCGGTGACGTGAAATCCGCGTCGCTGTTCATGATCACCGGCATCCTGTTCTGCCTCTCGCTGATCCCGACCGCGGTTTCGACAGCGTCGCACCCCAAGCCGCTGCAGGACGTCAAGCTCGACGTCAAGGGGCTCTACGCCAACTCCCCTGTGTCGGCGATCGCCTGCCTTTTGATCGGCATCGCCAACGGCGCCTGGGGCACGCTGGGTGCGGTCTACGGCGCTCGCATCGGCATTTCCACCGCCGAAATCGCCTTGATGATGAGCCTTGTCGTCGTCGCCGGCGCCGCCATGCAGCTGCCGGCCGGGCGTCTCTCCGACAAGACCGACCGGCGTTTCGTGCTGGCCGGCGCAGCCTTCGGCGCGGCGCTGTTCGCGCTTCTGATCTTCCTCTTCGAGCCGCGCTCCGGCGTCTTCGTCATCGTCTTCACCGCCGCCTACGGCGCCTTCGCCTACACGCTCTATTCGATCGCCGTGGCGCATGCCAACGACCACGCCCGTGCCGAGGACTTCGTCAAAGTGTCAGGCGGACTGCTGCTGCTTTACGGCTTCGGCACTATGATCGGGCCTTTGCTGGCGGCGGCGCTGATGGGCTGGATGCGCCCGGAGGGCCTGTTCCTGGCGACCGCCTTCGCGCATCTGTCGCTGGCCGGCTACACGCTGCTGCGCATCAGCCGCCGTGCTCCGGTTCCGATCGGCGATCGCGACGCCTTCAAGACGCAGCCGGCCGACCGCTCCGTGACGCCGGAAGCATTGCGGCTTGATCCAAGAAGAAAAGCAGAAGCAGACAGTTGAGATTCGAAAAACTTTGCCTCACAAATGAGGCATGATGTTTTCCGACGCCTTCATGGCGATCGCCGACCCCAATCGGCGCCACCTTCTGGAAGAACTTCGACGCGGTCCGAAGACCGTCAACGAGTTGGCGGCCGGGTTGCCAGTCTCACGCCCGGCCGTATCACAGCATCTGAAAGTGTTGCTCGACGCCGGACTGGTCAACGCCAAGGCCGAAGGCACGCGGCGCGTCTATACGGTAAGCAATGCCGGCTTCCTGAGACTGAACATCTGGCTCGATCAATTCTGGGAAGCTTAGCAGCGCTCTGCGAGGCAACGCGGATTGATTTCATGCCGGGAGGAACAATCGATGCGACGTGACGCGATTCTTGCCGCTTTGACCGCGACCAATCTGGTTTTACTGGCGGGGATCGGGCTGATGCAGATCCTGCCGGCGAGAGCGCAAGACGGCGCGGGCATGCTGCGCGGCAGCGGACTTGAGATCGTCGACGGCGAAGGCCGGGTGCGTTCCAGCATTTCCGTTTTGCCGGCCAAAGCCGGCGAGGCCGAAACCGTGCTGTTTCGTCTGATCACCGAAAGTGGCCAGCCATCCGTCAAGATCAGTGCGTCGACCGCCAGCGCAGGGTTGAGTTTCGTTGGCGGTGACGACAAGAGCTACATCATCCTCGATGCGGCCGGACCGGAAACCCGGCTCAAAATGGTCGAACCGGACGGGCGCGAGAAGGTGATCACGCCCTAGGCCGCGTGCCCCCGGGAAAGCTATCAGGCCTCCGCTGCGAGCGCCGCGCCGAGCGCATCGAGCAGTTCGCCCGTTCCATGCTCACGCGTGGCCGAGGTGTCATGGCCGTCGAAGAATGCACCCTGCTCCGTCATCACGAGCCGCGTGCCTCCGCTTTCCGCCAGGAACTCGATCGTCGCCAGGGACACAGAGACGCGGGTTTCGCCGAACAGCAGCTCATAGCTGTAGACGATGCGCTGGTCCGGCACGATGTCCTGATAGACCGCATTGAAAAAATGCATCTGCCCATCGCTCGGGCAGCCGGCATTGACCTCCTTGCCACCGACGCGGAAGTCCATTTCATGCCGGCTGGGCATGGGGTCATGGGGATCGACGAACCAGCGCCGCTTGGCATCAGGATTGCTGAATGCCGAGTAGACTTTCGCCGGCGTCGCCGGATAGCTCCGCTCGACGACAAAGGTGGAATGGACGACGGATCGTTGGCTCACTGCGGTCTCCTTCATGTTTCGTCTTTGGTTTCAGCCAGAAAATCGCCCAGCCGATCCAGCCGGCGCTCCCAGGAGAGACGTCGCTCGTTGATCCAGTGCTCCGCCGCCCTCAGCGCCTTGGGCTCGATCTGGCAGGTACGCACACGCCCCACCTTCTGCGTACGCACCAGGCCGCTCGCCTCCAGGAGGTTCAGATGCTGGACGACAGCCGACAGCGACATCGCCAGCGGCTCGGCCAGCTGGCTGACCGAGGCCGGGCCGCGCGACAGCCGGTCGACCATCTGCCGCCGCGCCGGATCGGCAAGCGCCTGGAACATCAGGTCGAGCTGGGCGGGATCGTGCAGCATCGCGGTCAGCCGTTATTGTAGGGGAAGAACTTGAAGTATGGCCGCGCCTCCTCGATCACCCTGGCGAAGGCGGGGCGCTGCAGCAGGCGGTCGTGGTAGCGCTTCACGGCGGGATATTTGTCGCCGAACGGCTCGACCTTGTTGGCATAGAAAAGCGCCGGGGACGCCGCGCAATCGGCCAGGCTGAAGGCGTCGCCCACCGCCCAGGTCCTCGACTGCATCTCCTCTTCGATGATGGCGTAGGAATTGCGCAGCTGCTCGCGCGCCTGCTCGACGCCGAACGGATCAGTCTTGTCCTGCGGCCGCAACCGGTCGCCTACGATCTTCTGCATCGGCTCCTGCACATAGAAATCATAGAAGCGGTCGGCCTGGCGGACCGCTAGCGCCAGGTCGATATCGGCGGGAGCGAGCTCGACCGGCCCCGGATAGTACGCGGCCAGATATTCCACGACGATGGTCGATTCCAGCACCGTGCGGTCGCGCGCATCGTCGCGCAGCGCCGGCATCTTGCCGCTCGGCGATATCTTCAGGAAGGCCGCGCGCGAGTGCTCGTCACCGAGATCGACGATGACCGGGTTGAAGGCGGTGGCGTTCTCATAGAGCGCGATCAGCGGCTTCCAGCAGAAAGAGGCCAGCGGGTGGAAATGCAGCGTCAGGGACATTCTTTGCTCTTCTGTTCGTGGTTCGTCGACGGCGGGACCTAGGCGCCCGCCCGTCCAACACTGAAGCATTTACTTAACTATTGCGGCATGCCTTGTTCGTCAAGACCGTTCGTCAGGTCTCAATTCGACCTGACATGCGCGACGATGGCGGCCTCTATGCCGGGCCAGTCCTGCGGATGCAGTTCATGGCCGCCGCCCTCGATGCGAAGAAGTTTTGCGCCGGCGACCGTTTCGGCCAGCGCCTCGCCATGCTCGACCGGAAAGATCGGATCTGATGTGCCGTGGATGACCAGCAGAGGCGCCGTCATCTCCGGCAAGCGGCCCTTCCATTCATCGCCACCCTTGAGCGAAAAATGATTGGTCGCGCTGAGGAACCCGTCGGAGCGGTCGTAATCCTGCTCGATGAAGGCTCTGATCGCGACCTCGTCGGACGCATGTGCGGTACTGGCGATCGCCCTGGCATCCTTGACCATGAAATCGATCACCTGGCGGCGGTCCGACCAGTCGACATCGGCGCCGGCGGCCGAATGCTCGATATAGGCATCGGTCGTCTGCGGCAGATGCGAAGTGTCCATCCCGACCGGCGAACTGCTGATCACCGTCAGCGACGCGACGCGGGAGGGGTGCTTGAGCGCCACGCGTTGCGCGATCATGCCGCCCATCGACATGCCAATCACATGGGCCTTGCCGATGCCATGGCTGTCGAGCACACCGATCGCATCATCCGCCATGTCGTCGAATGTGTAAGGCGGCTTGCCCGGCGGATATTTGGTCGAACGGCCGGTATCGCGATTGTCGTAGCGGATGACATACAGGCCGGTATCCGCCAGCTCCCGGCAAAACGCCTCCGGCCACCACAGCATCGAGGCCATCGCGCCCATGATCAAAAGCAGCGGGGGATTTTCAGGATCGCCAAAGGCTTCGGATTTGATCTCGGGGCGATTGATCGTCGTCATCACGCAGTCTCCTAATCTGATTGCATTTTGCAATCGGTTGCACCATAATAAAACTGATACGATAATGCAACTGGTTTTGCGTGGAGAGAATCGAATGAGCCTCGATCGCCGGTCCGGCTGCCCGATCAACCTGTCGCTGGAAGTGTTCGGCGACCGCTGGAGCCTGATCATCCTTCGCGACATGATTTTTGGCGGCAAGCGGCATTTCCGCGAACTGCTCAACGGGTCGATAGAAGGCATTGCCTCCAACATCCTCGCCGACCGGTTGAAGCGGCTGATGGAATTGGGGATGCTGACCAAGGCCGACGATCCCAGTCACAAGCAGAAGGCGATCTACAGCCTGACCGAGATGGCCATCACGCTGGTGCCGATTCTCGCCCATCTCGGCGCCTGGGGCCGCGTCTGGCTGCCGACCAGCGAGGAACTCTCGATCCGCGCCGAGTTGCTGGAAAAGGGCGGACCGCCAATGTGGGAGAAATTCATGGATGAGTTGCGCCATGAGCATCTGGGTATGCCGCTCGACCCGGCATCCGGTCCTTCTGTCCGCGCGACCCTGCAGGCCGCCTTTCAAGCCGTGGTCGCCAGCAAGGCTCCCGGCGCCAGCCCGGCTGCCTGACCAACTATTTTCCCCGTTAAGAGGCCGGCTCTGCTAGAAGAAGCGGAAACCACAATTCACGGGATTGGATAAGGTCTTGGTTGAGAACTCTCGGGATGCCGCCCGCGCGCGCGCCGATCTGCGCTTCAAGAAGCAGGAAGAGGCGGCCACGGTCCGCCAAAAAGCAATGGCCGAATATGCCGCGGAGAGCGACGCCCGCAAGGTAAAGACCGACAAGTTGCGGGCTCTGCGGCTGGCCAAGGAAGCCGAAGACCTCGCCAACGCGCCGTCGGCGCCCGCCAAGAAGCCTGCCCGCGCCAAGAAGAAATAGCGCACTGCGTCCAGGCAACCCGGCCTGACCCTGCCGGCAATGCTTGCTCGTCAAGCCAGCCGCTCGACGGCGCCTTCCTGGCGACAGAGGCTCTTCATCCCAACGCTTCACAAGAAGCAATTTCAACTGAAACCGGGATTGTTTCGGCCGGCCGACCGCCGATGATTGTCCCCTTCCAACAGGAGACTGCCATGACCGCGCTGCCGCTCGAAAAAGCCAGGCAAATCATCGACGCCGCCTTCGCCAAGGGCGCCGATCTCAAGCTCAAGCCGCTGGGCGTCTCGGTGCTTGACGCCGGCGGCCATCTGGTCGCCTTCCAGCGCCAGGACGGCGCCTCGTTCCTGCGTCCGCAAATGTCGGCGGGCAAGGCGTATGGCGCGCTGGCCATCGGCATGGGTTCGCGCAAGGTTGAGGCCTTCGCCAAGGAGCGCCCGCATCTCGTCGCCGGCATTTCCGACGTGTCGGGCGGACGCGTGCTGCCGGTCGTCGGCGGCGTGCTAATCCGCGACAAGGCCGGCACTATTGTCGGCGCCATCGGCATTTCAGGCGACACCTCGGACAATGACGAAGCCGCGGCCATCGCTGGCATCGAGGCCGCCGGCTTCACCGCCGACCCGGGCTGAGTGCTTAGTTGAGGTTGATGTCCCGGCTTGCCGACCGCATCGACACCGCGAAACCGGCCATCACATCGAACAGCGCGATGATCATCAGCGTGAAGAAGATCGAATGCGCCGCGCCCTTGACCAGCAGGAATTCGACCAGGAAGGCGACGAAGACCAGCGTCGACAGGAGATGGTCCATGATCGAGGCACTGGTCGTGCGCGCCGACTTCACCATTTCGAGGAACAGGAAGATCAGCCCTATCAGGATCATCAAATCGCCGAGCGTCATCGAGAACACCCCGCCCGACATCATGCGGAACGAGAAGATCTCGCTCGCCCACGGATCGTCACCGCCGCCGAAAATTCCGAGCAGCCCAAGATTGTAGAGAATGAAAGGCACGATCAAAAGCGGGACGGCACCGAACATCTGGCGTCTCCATATGGGGGCACCTTCTGTAGAATGCGCCACAGCCACGCCGTCAAGATTTTTCGTGTGAAGCCGCAAACACGGTAGAAGACCGGATGCAACAACCATGTCAGCCGACATCGAGCAAGCGAGACGGAGGCTCAGCGGTTGAACGAGCCGGTGCGCAGCGCGCGACGGTGATACGGCAGGCTGAACCAAGGCCCCGGCCATCAGGCTGCCAGACGCAAAAAGACCGGCCAAAGGCCGGTCCTTTGTAACTCAACCGTTCAAAAAAGCTGGTCTCAGCTTTCCTTGGGGGTCAGCACCTGGCGACCGCGATACATGCCGGTCTTCAGGTCGATGTGGTGCGGACGGCGCATTTCGCCGGAATTCTTGTCCTCGACATAGGTCGGGGCCTTGAGGGCGTCGGCCGAGCGGCGCATGCCGCGCTTGGACGGAGAGGTTTTGCGTTTCGGAACGGCCATGGATATGCTCCACTACATGGTCAAAAGCCCCGCCCGCCCTCGTGAAAGGGCCATGTCGGGGCCTAAATCTGAGAAAGTCGGGTGCCTATACACGCCTGACACCGTTTTGGCCAGCACTGCAGTGAATTTTTTTGTGTCGGCTACTCGAGGCAACCGACATAGGCGCCTGAACGGCCGGCGCGCCTCTCGATCAGATTGGCCAACCTTCTCAAGCCCGGCCCGGGTTTTGCCGGATTGCGGGCGATCGGATTGGGCAAGGTGACGGCGAGAAGTGCGGCCTGCCTCCGCGACAGCTGTTTTGCCGGAATGCCGAAATGATGCTGCGCCGCAGCCTCGATGCCGTAAACACCCGGCCCCCATTCGGCGATGTTGAGATAGATCTCCATGATGCGGCGCTTCGACATCACCGCGTCGAAATAAACGGCCAGCGGCAGTTCGACGACCTTGCGCACCGAGCCCAGCGGCCGTGACCACAGAAAAAGGTTCTTCACCGTCTGCATGGTGATGGTCGAGGCGCCGCGTGTCGCCTCGCCGGCCAGCGCATCGTCGACAACGCCGCGCAATTCGCCGAGATCGACGCCGCGGTGGAAGCAGAACTGCCCGTCCTCCGACATGATGACGGAGTGGGCCAGAACCGGGGCGACATCGTCGATCGACACCCAGCGCCGGTCAAAGCCGGAGAAGGTCGCCAGGTCCTTCAGCATCAGCGTCGACACCGGATGCACGAAGGACGGCAAGTAAAGGAAGGTCAGCACTGTCGGGATGAGCGCCAGCACGGCGGCCACGACAAGGCAGCGCCGGACCCAGCGCCTAAGATTGCGGCGGTTCAAGCCGCGCGATCTTGTCGCCATGTCCAGCTTTTCGGTCTCATGATCGACGATCGGTTCCGCCAAGCCGCCCAACCCGTGCTTCTCCTCGCTCCGGCATAATGGCGCTTGCCTTCTTGCGCAACGTCTGAGTGTCGGCTACCGCTCCCGATCATGACGAATGACGACGAAATGGCGTTCGAGATGGCCCTCATCAGGCGGGCGGCGGCCGTCGAGGCGCTGCTACGGCGCCTGCTCGACGATCGCCCGCTTTCGGGCGAGATCGCGCGGCCCGACCGCCTGATGGCGGCGATGCGCCATGGCGTGCTGAACGGCGGCAAGCGCCTGCGCCCGTTCCTGGTCATGGAAAGTGCTGCCCTGTTTTCCGCCGATGGCGAAGCGGCACTGCGCGTCGCGGCGGCACTCGAATGCGTGCATTGCTATTCGCTGATCCATGACGATCTGCCGGCGATGGACGATGATGATCTGCGCCGCGGCCAGCCGACCGTGCACAAGGCCTTCGACGAGGCAACCGCGGTCCTGGCTGGCGACGCCTTGCTGACGCTGGCCTTCGACATCGTCGCCGGCGAGGCGACCGTGCTGCCGGCGGAGCGGCGGGTAGCCCTGGTGCTGGCGCTTGCCCGTGCGGCCGGCGCCGGCGGCATGGTCGGCGGCCAGAAGCTCGACCTCGAGGCCGAGCAGACGCCGCCCGACGAGGCGGGCATCATAACGCTGCAGGCGATGAAGACCGGCGCGCTGATCCGCTTCGCCTGCGAGGCCGGCGCCATCATCGCCGGCGCCGCGGCCGAGGACCGCGAAAGACTGGCCGAGTTCGGCTCGGCGATCGGCCTTGCCTTCCAGCTGGCGGACGACCTGCTCGACCTCACCGCCGACGCCAGCCAGATGGGCAAGGCGACCGGCAAGGACGCCGCCGCCGGCAAGGGAACGCTGGTGGCGCTGCACGGTGCGAATTGGGCGCGCAGCCAGCTGCACGGCCTTGTCGCGCAGGCCCACGCGCTGCTCGATCCGTTTGGTGACAAGGCGGCGCTGCTGAAGGAGGCGGCGACCTTCGTCGCGACGCGCAACAGTTGAGTGCGGCCCGCGATGTCGGTGCGGGTGGACAAAAGGGAGATCCTCTTCGATGTCGGCCAATCTGTTCGATCTCAGCGGGCGCCGAGCGCTCGTAACCGGCTCGTCGCAAGGCATCGGCTTCGCTCTGGCCAAGGGCCTGGCGCAAGCCGGCGCCAGCGTCATCCTCAATGGTCGTGACGCGTCGAAGCTCGGCGCCGCGGCGGCGCAGATCCCCGGAGCGGAAACGCTTGTCTTCGACGCGACCGGCCACGACGCGGTCCGCTCCGCTATCGACAATTTCGAGCTGTCGAGCGGGCCGATCGACATACTGGTCAACAATGCCGGCATGCAATTCCGCACACCGCTCGAAGACTTTCCCGCCGATGCGTTCGAGCGGCTGCTGCAGACCAATGTCGCCAGCGTCTTCCATGTCGGCCAGGCGGTTGCACGTCACATGATCGGCCGCGGCCGTGGCAAGATCATCAACATCGCCTCGGTCCAGACCGCACTCGCCCGCCCCGGCATCGCGCCCTACACGGCGACGAAAGGCGCGGTCGGCAACCTGACGAAGGGCATGGCGACCGACTGGGCGAAATACGGCCTGCAATGCAACGCCATCGCGCCCGGCTATTTCGACACGCCGCTCAATGCAGCCCTTGTCGCCGATCCGGCCTTCAGCGGCTGGCTGGAAAAGCGCACCCCGGCCGGCCGCTGGGGCAAGGTGGAGGAACTGGTCGGAGCCTGCGTGTTCCTGGCCTCCGATGCCTCGTCCTTTGTCAACGGCCATATCCTCTATGTCGATGGCGGCATCACCGCATCGATCTGATCGCCGCGCCGCATGATCGTCATGGTGTCGCCGGGCCGGGCAAGCCAGTGGATTATCGGCGCTTTCTTCTGGGTGTGCCTCCGACCGGCGCCGGCCCAGGGCCACCCTTGAGGGTCGGGCCGATCTCGTCCAGCGTCATCGATTTCGCCCAGTTCTTGTCCTCATAGAGATCCGCGAGCTTGTCCAGGTCGACAGGCCCCAGATCGGTGATCTTGTTTGTGCCCTGCTTCCATGCGCTTTCCCAGATCATGGCCAGGCTGCGCGCCCCTTCGGCCAGCAGCTCGACGGTTTTGTCGCCGAACTCGCTCCACATCTGGCTCTTGTCTCGAACATAGGTCTCGATGATCGCGTCGACCGAGATGGTTTCGAAGGCCGTGCGCATCACGTCGACGGTGGCCACCGCGGCGTCGTGACCGGACTGGCACAATTTCCGGAAGCCGTGCGATCCGAGCCGGCCGGGCGCAATGCCGAGCAGGGTGTTAAGGCGCGCCAGCATTTCCGGCGCATGCGAGCGCAGCATGTCGGACTCATAGGCCGAATGGACCTCGTGGCCGAAAATCTCGCCGGTCGCAGGATCCTTCCGATCAGGATCACCGTTGAACTTGTAGGAGATATGCAGCGGCTGACAGCTGTCGCCCTCATAGTGAGCCATGACGCCTGCTGCGGCAACGAAACCCACCGCGTCTCCCGCTTTGGCCGCCTGCACCATCATATCGTAAAACTGCCAGACACGGAACGGCAGCAGGCCGCGAGAGCGGTCATGAATGTCGTCATAGTAGTCCTGGAAAACCTTCACGGTCACCATATTCGGATCGGTACGGCCACCACGGCCCTTGGTGAGGTCGAGCAGAGTGCGGCCGCGCGAGTTGGGCTTGTCCATATCGGCAAAGTGATTGGGATTTTCGTGATTTCCCCTCGCGGCGGGACTGCCAGGGCGCTTCCATACTTTGTCCGGCACATCGGCAAGCGGGGAGAAGCGCCGTTGTGACGCGGTCGTAAACGACTTGGCGGCAATATTGTCATCGCCATAGGCGACGCGGTCGATATTGGCCATCATCAATTTGGAAAGATTGGGATCATCGATCAGTTGGCAGGCTTTGGCTCCGATCGTGTAGTGGCCGACATCCCCCCAATACTCGGGCAATCCGGAATTGATCCCGCGCAGAACATCCACGTCCAACTCGCGACAGACGGTGCTGACGAAAGTCGCCAGTGCAAGTCCTTGGGCCACACTGCTGCGGCCGCGATCGACAAAGACATGTCCGCCCCATTGAATCGCCATGGGACGCAAAGGATCGGCACCTTCCGCATCAGGATCCGACACGCACCACAGCGTGCCGGAATCTCCGGGACGCGTCGTCATTCCACGGTCGGGGGCGATCAGCAGGTCGGACACGTAATCGGTACCGCCAATCGATTTGTAGCGATAAAACAGCGCCGCGACCTTGCCGGCAAGCGGCCCGGAAGCCCCTCCGAATGCCCGCACCTCACTGTCGATCAGATCGACCGTGATGTTATCGGCGTGAATGTCGAGCGGCGCGCCAATCGGGCCGAGGCCCGCGATCTGCGAGGTCCACATCGAGACATCATCAACTTCGACAAGACCCACATCAAGATTTGTGACTGCGCGGGCTCCCGGCCATCCCGGATAGACCTCCTGGAAAGGCTTTTTGCGAATTGACCCATCAGCCGATACGCCAACGTCTACACGATCGCCGCGCAAGATGGTCGCGACCTTGTCCCCCGGACGGCCGGCGACGTGCTGGTTGGTGAGCGCGAAGGTTGCGCGGCCGTCACTGACCAGACACCCGACCGAGCCAAAATGATCCGTCCCTTGTACTTTTGCCGTCAGCAGGAAGCCTCCGCCGATCAGGCCGTTGGGAAAGGATGGTGCATCGTCGCTTCCGGCTGGCGCATCCTGGCGTTCGACAAGGATGGTGCAGGTCGGGATGACACGCCCGTCCGGCAGGAACAGCGCCCGAGGTACCATCTGATCGGGGTTCCGGCCGAAATCGGCGCGGTCGACCCAGCGGTCGACGAAGACTTGTACGCATGGCCAGGACCACGGCCTTATCACTGTATTGTAGAGCGTCTTGGCTTCGGTGACAGGCTTGAAATCCTTCGGCTTCTCTTCGGCTGGAGAATGGGCGGCATACCAATCGTCTTCATGGATGCGATATCGCCCGATGGCAGTTGCCGTCACATTTACCAGATGAGACAGGTGGAGATGGTAGGCGTCACGCGCCTCAATTAGATCGCGAACCGAAAGCGAGCTGTAGTCGCGCTGAGGTGGAAACTGCTTCATGACATTCCCCCTTCTTGCTAATTGTTATTTTATTGAACTTTGTACCCTTCCTGGTGAATAGCCAGGCTGATGCTATCATACATTGAACAAAGAAAAGAAGAGCCGACTGTTGTTGATATTTGTGTCAGTCGTGTGAATATAAGATCGAGGAGTCTTATTGAGCTCCTTATACAGCCTCACCAACTACGCCGCACGGCACGAACAAGGCCGCCCCGGACACATCGTTGACATAGGCCGATTGCGAAACCCGTACGGCGCGAAGTTGCTTTCTGGACGGCATCTCCGACCCGGGAAGTCGCGATCATATCGCATCCGCTTTTGCCGGCACGTCGCCGGCGCGCGAACGAAATCTTAATGTAAATGAAGCGTAATCCCGGTCGTTAAAATAATGCGTATGTGTTGGGGTTGCGCATGCCGGAATATTCTTCCTTCATCCGGTTTGTCCGGATTCGCTATCTTTCAGGATTGCTGATTTTCGCGCTGGCTTCCACGGCCATCATGGTTGCGCTCAACCGTGTCAATTCCTTCCGCCATGAGATCGACGCTCTAAGCAGCAACCTCGTCGTCTTCACCCGCGACCTGCGCAACGCGACCAGCTTCGCCGAGACCACCGGTTCGGCCTGGCGCAACGAAACGCGTGACGCGCTGACCGCTTCGGCCCGCGACCATTCCGAACGCCTGACCAGCGAGATCGACACGCTGACCGCCCAGTTCGCCGCGCTACGCTCACGCCTGTCGGCCAAGACCATCAACGAGCTCGAAACCGCCTCGGTCAACGGCGACCTGTTCTGGTCGGCGCACGACATGGTGCGCAACTTTAACCTGATGTCGATGGCGCAGAAGGCGGATGAATGGAGCTATCGGGAAATCCGCAACCAGAACGACCTGTTTGTCCAGCCAATGCTGGTCCGCGTCCGCACCGCCATGGATGAAGAGCGCCATTTGGCCGACGCGTCCAGCGACCGGTTGCTGTTGTGGGCGAGCGGCCTGCTGTTCGGCGTCCTGGCCATCGTCGCCTTCTGGATCTTCCGGCCAATGGAGCAGGCGATCCGCCGCGCCTTTGCCCAATCGGCCGAATCCCTGTTCAAGGCCGAGGCCGCCGACCGCGCCAAATCCGAATTCCTGGCCAATATGAGTCACGAGATCCGCACGCCGATGAACGGCGTGCTCGGCATGGCCGAACTCCTGGCCAAGACCGAACTGACCGCGCGCCAGAAGACCTTCACCGACGTCATCGTCAAATCCGGCAATGCGCTGCTCACCATCATCAACGACATCCTCGATTTCTCCAAGATCAATGCCGGACAGCTCACCCTGGACCCCGCCCCTTTCCGTCTCACCGAAGCGGTCGAGGATGTGGCAACGCTGGTCTCGGCACGCGTCGCCGAGAAGAACCTTGAACTGATCGTGCGTGTCGATCCGCGGCTGCCGGCCCATGTCGTCGGCGACGCCGGCCGCTTCCGGCAGATCGTCACCAACCTGGTCGGCAATGCGGTGAAGTTCACCGAGAAGGGCCATGTGCTGATCGATGTCGGCGGCGAGACCGTCGACGATGTCGTCCAGCTCAGGTTGCGTGTCGAGGACACAGGCATCGGCATCCCGGCCGAGAAACTGCAGAACGTGTTCGAGAAATTCGCCCAGGTCGACGGCTCCTCGACCCGCCGCCACGAGGGCACCGGCCTTGGACTTGCCATCGCCGCCCGCCTCGTCGACCTGATGGCGGGCAAGATCGGCGTCGAGAGCGAGATTGGGCGCGGCTCCGTCTTCTGGTTCGGGGTGCCGCTGCCCGTGCATCATGCCGAGGCGCGCGACGCGATCGTGCCAGTCGACGTCACCGGCGCGCGCGTGCTGGTCATCGACGACAATCCGGTCAACCGCGAAATCCTGCTCGAGCAGCTCAGAAGCTGGAGCTTCGACTGCGCTGCCGCCGAAAGCGGCGCGGTGGGGCTGGCCTTCCTCGATCGCGCCTGCCAACTGGGCGCCAGCGTCGATTGCATCATCCTCGACTACCAGATGCCCGGCATGAACGGCGCCGATGTCGCCCGGGCCATCGCCGCCGACAGCCGGCTGTCGACCATCCCGATCGTCATCCTGACCTCGGTCGACCAGGTCGATTTCGGCAAGATGATCATCGATTTCGGCATATCAGCGCACCTGACCAAGCCGGCGCGCTCGGCGGTCCTGCTCGGCACGGTCATCTCGGTCATCCAGAAGGCCCGCTCGCAGGTCGGCAAGGCGCAGTTCGTTCGCGAACCGGTCCAGCCGAAGCCGGTGCCGCAGGCGGCTCCGCCCGCCTTCACGGTCATCCGTGGCCCGGCCGTGCCGGTGATGGCGCTGCCGGAATCGACCGCGCTGCCGAACGGCACGATCGACATCCTCATCGCCGAGGACAATGAGGTGAACCAGCTGGTGTTCGGCCAGATCCTCAACGGGCTCGGTCTGAGTTACCGCATTGCCGGCAACGGCCGCACGGCGGTCGAGATGTACCGGTCGCTGCATCCGAAACTGATCCTGATGGATGTTTCGATGCCCGAGATGAACGGCTACGAAGCGACCCGCGCCATCCGGGCGATCGAAACCTCGTCGGGCGGTCACATCCCGATCGTCGGCGTCACCGCGCACGCGCTGAAGGGCGATCGCGACAAATGCATCGAGGCCGGCATGGACGACTATCTGCCAAAGCCGGTTTCGCCCGACCGCCTGGGGACGAAAATCGGCACCTGGCTCAGCGAAACGGTGGTGGCCAAGACGGCGTGAGATACGTCGGGGCGGGCTGTCGGATCAGCGCAGCCGACCGATCGGGATGATTTCCGCAGAGGTGTCCGCATAGGCTTCGCCCTGCCAGTCGCCGAACCATTGCTCCACCAGCAGGCCGGCGTCGTTCAGCATCCCGGCAAGATCTTCCCTTTTCGGAAACGCGATTTTCGATTCGGCGCCCAGAATTGGTCTGCCGCCCGGAATTTCATAGAAGGTCGAATAGGTGACCACCGCACTGGCGGCATCCCAATCCGCATCATACCATGCCCTGACCGTGCCGAGGCTGGGATGCTCCACCATCCTTTCGGAGCGCTGCGGCGTCCATTCCAGCCACGCCTCCACGGCGGGATTTCGCGTGTCGAAGATGAAGCGCCCCCCGGGAGCGAGATGTTCGGCGATGGTACGCAGCACCGCCCGCTGATCCTTTTCGGTCAGGAAAACCTGGAACGCGTGACCGGTCAGCAGCACCAGATCGAACCGGTTTTCGAGCCAAACCGTTCGTGCGTCGCCGACAACCCAGTCGACCTTGTCGCCGCCGGTCCTGCGTCGCGCGACGTCGAGCATGGCCGATGCGGGATCGACACCGGTGACGTTGCACCTTTCGGCCATTTCGGCAGCCAGTTGACCCGTGCCGCAACCGAGATCGAGGACCGAGCCGCCATCCCGGGCAAGGCGGATGCAATAGTCGAAATCGGCGCGGCCGTCCTGATTCTCGATGTCGTAGAACTGAACAAAGTCGGGATCATTGTAGATCAGATCGGTCATGTCGCCGCCTTTAGCTCAAATGCCTGCCATTCGCTACAGGCACAGTCGACGCTGCCGATGGCGTTGCGGCGTTGCTCGGCCCCCATACTCAGCCGGCCGCGTCCAGACGATAGCGGCGCATCCAGTCGAAGCTTGCCTCGTCAGCGAGCTTTGCGACGCCAGGCCGGATGTCATCGGCATTAGGCAGTGGAACGCCGAGGGCCTCGCAGAGGGCCAGCAAGGTCGCCGCCGGGTCGGCGGAAAGCCGCTCGTAGCCAATGCGCAATGGCGTCAGGCCTTGCGCCGCGAACCAGATGTTCCAGGCCGTGTCATAGGCTTCGAGCTTGGCGAGTTCCCCTTTGATCCGCTCGAAATCATAGTGCGGCTCTTGCGCCGGCGCGACCCTTTCGATCTCGGTGCCGTCAGGCGCAATGTGCCAAAGACCGGTCTGCTGCGCCTTGATTAGCGAGATTGCCTGCGCAAGCTTGTTCTCGCGCGACAGGTGGATGTAGAGGGTGCGGCCAAAGGCCTTTTCGAAACGCGCTGTATCCGACGCCAGCCCCGGAAAAATCAGGTCGAGAATCGACGAAAGTTCATCCAGGTTTTCGCGCATCAGGCGCAGGCCGAAAATGCCTGTTCCGCCCTTTCCGGCGGTGATCGCTGCGTTAAGATAGGCAATCTCGAATTCAAGCTCGCCCATCGTCTCGCGGGCCGGCAGTTTCCACTCGTCGGCCCACTCCGACAGGTCCTGTCGCCGATAGAAGGAGTGCGGATCGCCTGATGTCCGGGTGGAGGCCAGGAGCTTGCACAGCAAGGTGCTGCCGGTTCTCGGCGTGCCGCAGATAATGTAGGCGTCGAACATCCCGCTGCCCTCGTCGCTCATCGCAGGCAGGGCAATCCCGGCCAGTCCGCCGTCGCCTATAGTCGAAATTGTTGCTGGATGCGACGGGCACACTCGAGCGGTGTGAACCGGCTGGTGTCGACTTCAAGGTCGTAGCATATATCCTGGTGCACGCGCTCATATTGCCAGCGCGCCAGCCCCGGCAGCCTGTCCGTGCGCTGCGCTTCGCGGGCTTCCAGCACCTCCAGCGGCGCCATGACGCCGACCAGATGGAGATCGAAGGCCGACAGCAGCTCGACATAGTCCGATAGCTCGCCGTTGCACAGCACGTCGTCGACGATCAGGTCGTTGCCTTGCCCAGCCATGGCGGCAATGGCGTGGCGCATGCCGCGCAGGGTCTTTTCGCCCACCGCTCCGGTCCGGATCACGACCGACGGCTTGCCGTCCCGTTGAACGGTTTCGTAGGAGAAACCATCGGCATGGTCCTGCAAGGCATCGGGCAGCATATCGAGAAAACTGTCCATCTGGACATGCAGGAACGGCGCGGCGGTTATTGCCTGCAACGCCCTGGCGATCGAGCTTTTGCCGGCACTGCCGACACCATTGAGCAGAACGATCCTGGCTGTCATCGTCAAACGCCTCTCTCGGACCGGCCTACCGGTTGCGCACCACCACGCACGCCCCGCCGACACTCTGCAGTTTCTGGCAGATGACATTGGCGGCGGCACGATCTTCGATGCCGATCCTGACCGCGTAGATGCCGCGCCGGCCAATCGGCGTGCGCACCCGGCTCACCACGGGGTCGTGGCCGGCGAGCAAGGCCGGGAACCGGCTCCGCACCCTGAGCCACTGGCTGACTGCCGCGCTGCGGCGGAAATTGCCGGCGACCTGTACGCCCCAGGGTTTGACGTTGATCGAGGCCATCGCAACGGTCTGCGACATGATGACAGGCAGCTTGCGGCAGGCGACGGCAAAATCCGTCTTGGCATCCAGCGGTTTGATTTTGCCGGCATAGGCGGGGTCGGTGAATTTGTCGACCGGCTCGCCCATGACGTCGAAGACATAGCTTTCGGTTTCCATCGGCAGGAAGCCGCCTGAGCCCAGCCAGCGCGACACCCGGCTTTCGCCGGCATTGTAGGCGGCCGCCGCCAGGCCGAGATTGCCGTAGCTGGTTTTCATTTCGGCGAGATATCTAGCCGAGGCCGGGATCGCCTGGTTGATGTCGAACGAGTTTTCGAGCCCCCGCATCTTGGCGGTGCCTGGCATGAACTGGGCGATGCCTTCGGCGCCGACGGGGCTGACGGCGTTGGGATCGAAACGGCTTTCCTTCCAGATCAGCCGGGCGAAGAAATCCCGGGGCAGGCCGTTCTGGTCGGCATGGGCCTGGATCAAGTTGCAAACCTTGTCGATCAGCCGCTGCTTGGCCGATTGGGGCGGATCGGCCTGGGCAAGCGCCGACCAGGCCATACCGAACAGGAAAATCAGCGCCGCCCAGAGGAAACGCTGCATCTGAGCTACTCTGCCGCGGCCTTGCCGCGACCAAACCGTTGCTCGATATAGTCGGCGACCATTTTCTCGAAATCCGCCGCGATCGACGGTCCGCGCAGCGTCGCCGCCTTCTTGCCGTCGACGAAGACGGGCGCCGTCGGCGTCTCGCCGGTGCCGGGCAGCGAAATGCCGATATCGGCATGCTTGGATTCGCCGGGGCCGTTGACGATGCAGCCCATCACCGCGACCTTGAGGTTCTCGACGCCCGGATATTTTTCGCGCCACACCGGCATGTTCTTGCGCAGATCGGCCTGGATGTTCTGGGCAAGCTCCTGGAACACGGTGGAGGTGGTGCGGCCGCAGCCGGGGCAAGCGGCGACGATCGGCACGAACTGGCGGAACCCCATGGTCTGCAGCAGCTCCTGCGACACCTGCACTTCGCGCGTACGGTCGCCGTTCGGCTCCGGCGTCAGCGAGATGCGGATCGTGTCGCCGATGCCTTGCTGCAGGAGGATGCCCATGGCGGCGGACGAGGCGACGATGCCTTTCGAGCCCATGCCGGCCTCGGTGAGGCCGAGATGCAGCGCATGGTTGGAGCGGGTGGCGAGCTCGGTGTAGACGGCAATCAGATCCTGCACGCCGCTGACCTTGGCCGACAGGATGATCTTGTCGCGGCCAAGGCCGATCTCTTCGGCCATCTCGGCCGACAGGATCGCCGACTGCACGATCGCCTCGCGCGTCACTTCCTGCGCGGTCAGCGGGAAACCCTTGTCCTGGTTTTCGTCCATCAGCCGGGTCAGAAGCTCCTGATCGAGCGAACCCCAGTTGACGCCGATGCGCACCGGCTTGTCGTGTTTGATCGCCATTTCGACGATATCAGCGAACTGCCGGTCCTTCTTGTCCTTGAAGCCGACATTGCCCGGATTGATGCGGTATTTGGCCAGTGCTTCGGCGCAGGCCGGATGATCAGCCAGAAGCTTATGGCCGATATAGTGGAAGTCGCCAACCAGCGGCACATTGATGCCGAGCCGCAGGAGCCGCTCATGAATGCGCGGCACGGCGGCCGCACTTTCGTCACGGTCGACGGTGATGCGCACGATCTCGGAGCCTGCGCGGTGCAGCGCGGCGACCTGCGCAACTGTCTGATCGATGTCGGCGGTGTCGGTGTTGGTCATCGATTGCACCACGACAGGCGCGCCGGCGCCGACGACAACGCCGCCGACATCGACACCGACCGAGGTGCGGCGGGGGAAGGGAGAGGAAAAATATCCGGTCATGCCGGCAGCCTTTTGTCTCTGGGGCCTAGCGCGTCCATTCGGACGCACAAGCACGCCCCGGGGCCGATGCGCTGAAGTCCGGGCATGAGGTGGAGGAGCAAAGATGGCTTGTCAATGGCGACAGGTCGCCACTGGCAGCAATTGATCCAGCCGGCGGCCTGAAACAGGACGCTGCCCGACGGCAGTCGACGTGCAAAAAGGGGATCGAAAGGGATATTAGCTACAGCTTATGACATAGGACTGAAAATCAAACCACCTACACCGGCGGCGGGTGCCGCCGGCAAGGAAGACCGCATAGTAGGCGGCTATGTCAGTCGGGCATCAATGCGTGGTCGGTTGCGCTTTCAGTTTCTCAATCGCATCCTTGAGTGCCAGCTTGCGTCGCTTGAGATTCACGATTTCCAGGTCGTCCACCGACGGGTGGTTCATCGCGTCATCGATTTCGCGTTCGATGTCGCCGTGTTTCCGCTGCAACTCATCAAGATGGGAAGCAAGAGACATGAATGGTTCTCCCTTTCATGGTTTCCTCGATTGCAGCCGTCAAGGCGCGTCCACCGCAGGTCGCTTCTGTGACGGCACAATGACACTTTGCCACCTTCCGACTGCGATGTCGAATGCTGCGTGGTAGCATTCCACGACAATGTGAAATGTGATATGGGCTGCGCGCCGGTGGTAAAAATTGCCGCCCCCGCCCAATCAGGCCCAGTTTTTGGGCGCCGCAGACGTGCAGACGGTAGAGAATGTCCGATCAGGAACAGGCCGATATTCGCCTCGAATTTTCCCGGCTGAAGCAGGAACACGCCGATTTCGATGCGGCGATCAACGCCATGATAGCCACCAACTGCGACCCGCTGCAGATCCAGCGCATGAAAAAGAAGAAGCTGGCGCTCAAGGACCGGCTGATGAAGCTGGAAGACAAGATCATTCCAGACATCATCGCTTAGAGCGATCCACCGTTTCATGGAAACGGTGAAGCGCTCTAACTCTTTGTTTTGACGCAACTCCCAAGGGAGGGAGAGCGCTACGCGCTTTTCCAGGGGAAACCGTTTCACACTTTTCCTGGAATTGCTCTGAATGCTTTCCCTATCCGCCGATCGACAGCCTGGCCGCGCGGTCGCGCAGGAGGCCGATGAGACTGCCGGTCCGCTCCTCGGACGTGTCGATGGGAACCACCAGGCACATCGTCGCCTCGACCTTGCCCGGCGCTGAAAAGACCGGCACGGCAAGGCACTTCGTGTACGCATCGACCAGGCCCGAGGTCACGCAGTAGCCGGTAACCCGCGCCTTGGCGATGTCGGCGATGAAATCGTCGAGCCGCAGCTTGCGGCCGTCGGGCAGCACGAGATCGTCTTGCGACACCATGGCTTCGACCTCGGCCCGCTCCAGCCCCGCCAGAAGCAGCCGGCCGGACGCGGTCCACGGCAGCGGTATCTGCAGGCCGGTGGCGGAGCTGATGCGGAACGGCCTGGTGCCCGGGCTGGAGTGCACGATCGTGTAGCGGCCGCTCTGCAGCATGCACAGTTCCGAGGTCTCGCCGGTTTCGCGCGACAGATGGTCGACCTCCTGGCGCCCGCGCCGCAGCAGGTCGTTGCCGCGCACATAATCCATTCCATAGAGATAAAGCTTCTTGCCGAAATAGACCCGGTTGCCGTCGCCGGCCATTTCCAGCAGGCCGGCGTCCACCAGCGACCGCACCAGCGTGTAGGTCGTCGAACGGGGTGCATTCACGCCCTTGGCCAGGTCGCCAATGCCGATTGCCCGCTGCGTCGTGTGCAGGAAGTCCAGGATCTCGAGCACCCGGTTGAGCCCCTTCTCGCGGGAGGCCGTCGTCTTTTCGTCGGCCGAAACGGCCAAGGCATTGCCATCTTGCATTGTCGATTCCTGGTGTTAGTATCTGTCTTGTACAGGATACATGCGTCTCTTGTAAGAGACAATCGCTTTTCCTGTGCATGGGGAACACAACACGAAAGGAGGTCGCCGTGAACGACACATCCGGAAGACGTGATTTTCTGAAATTGGGAATGGCGGGACTGGCCACCGCCGGTGTGCTGGTATCAGTCGACGCGCAGAAGGCGGCCGCCCAGGCCGCATCCGACAGCCTGCTGCGCACCGTGCTCGACCGCGGCAAGCTGATCGTCGGCACCGGCAGCACCAACGCGCCCTGGCATTTCGAGAACGACGCCGGCGAACTGGTCGGCATGGACATCACCATGGGGCGCATCCTGGCCAAGGGCCTGTTCGACGATCCGACCAAGGTCGAGTTCGTCATGCAGGACCCGGCGCAGCGCATTCCCAATGTCACCACCAACAAGGTCGACATCACCATCCAGTTCATGACGATGACGGCGCAGCGATCGCAGCTGATCAACTTCACCCGGCCGTACTATGTCGAAGGCGTTGCGCTGCTGACGCTGCCCACCGCCGAGAACAAGACCTTCGACAAGCTGCTCGCCGGCGGTTCGGCGACGCGCATCTCCATCCTGCAGAATGTCGATGCCGAAAGCTCCGTCCACTACGCCTTGCCGCAGGCGCAGGCGCTGCAGATCGACACCCAGGCCAACGTGCTGCAGGCGCTGGAATCCAAGCGCGCCGACGCCGCCGCCGTCGATCTCTCCACCGTGCGCTGGCTTGCCTCGCGCAATCCCGACAAATATTTCGACGCCGGCAAGAGCTGGTATTCGATGCTCTACGGCGCGGCTTTGCGGCAGGGCGACTTGGACTGGCTGACCTTCGTCAACCAGACCTTCACCATCGCCATGTTCGGCCATGAATCGGCGCTCTACGACGCCGCCTTCAAGGATTATTTCGGCCAGGAGCCGCCGGCGCGCCACCCCGGCTTCCCGGTCATCTGATCCCGGATCGCGGAAGGGCGGCATTCCGTCCTTCCGCATCTATTCGACGCCCTTCACACCGAGGCGCACGCATGGGCTATGCCCTCAATTTCAACCTGATCTGGCGGCATTTCGACAAGCTGTGGGGCGGTCTGTTGCTCAGCCTCGAGCTTGCCGTGATCTCGATCGCCATCGGCACCGTCATCGGCCTGGTGCTCGCGGTCTGGTACGTCTCGGCCGGGCGCACGGTGCGGGCGATCATCGCCGCCTATGTCGAATTCATCCGCAACGTGCCGCTGATCCTGCTCGTCTATCTCGTCTTCTACGGCGTGCCGACCGTGGTCGACCTGGCCTACAGCGCGCCGACCTCCTTCGTCCTGACGCTGTCGGTCTATAGCGGCGCCTATCTGGTCGAGGTGTTCCGCTCGGGCCTCGAAGCCGTTCCGCGCGGCCAGCTCGACGCCGGCAAGGCGATCGGCCTGACGCCCTGGCAAAGGTTGATCCATGTGCGCCTGCCGACCATGCTGCGCATCACGCTGCCGGCGCTGTCCAACACCTTCATCTCGCTGTTCAAGGACACCTCGATCGCCTCGGTCATCTCGGTGCCGGAGCTGACCTTCGGCGCCCAGTGGATCAACTTCAACACCTTCCGCATCGTCGAGGTCTATCTGGTGACGACGGCAATGTATCTGCTGACCGGCTACATCCTGCTTTTCGGGCTCAGGCTCGTCGAGCGCCGGTTCAGGGCGGCGCGCTGACATGGCGAGCCAGATCCTCTACGCGCTGCCCTTCCTCGCCAAAGGCTTCGCCGTGACCCTTTGGGTGTCGCTGCTGGTCGTCAGCCTGTCGCTCGTCGCCGGCGTGTTGCTTGGCGTCGGCCTGGTCTATGGCCCTGCCCCGCTGCGCTGGGCGGTGCGCATCTTCTCCGACACCATCCGCGGCATTCCGATCCTGGTCTTGATGTTCTTCGTCTATTACGGCCTGCCGGCGATCGGGCTGCATCTGCCGTCCTTCTGGGCGGCGGTGCTGGCGCTCACCCTGTTCAAGACCGCGCAGGTCATCGAATATCTCAGGGGCGCGGTCGCCTCGATTCCGAAAGGCCAGTCCGAAGCCGCGATGGCGATCGGGCTGACCTTCCGCCAGCGGCTCACCTCCGTCATCTTTCCCCAAGCCTTCAGGCGCTTCCTGCCGCCCTGGATCAACGGCGTCACCGACGCCGTCAAGGGCAGCGCGCTGGTCTCGCTCCTCGGCATCACCGATCTGATGCAGGCCATCAACCAGGTCATCGGCCGCACCTACGAGGCGATGCCGCTCTATATCCTCGGCGCGCTCATCTATTTCGCCGTCAACTATGCGCTCTCGCTCGCCAGCCGGCGGCTCGAGCGACGCTTTGCCTTCATTCGGGAATAACACGATGTCCGACGCCACAAATGCCAGTCCCGCGCTGCTCGACGTTCGTGACGTCTCCAAGGCCTTCGGCGCCGTCGATGTGCTGCGTTCCGTCAGCCTTCAGGTCAGGCGCGGCGAGGTGGTGACCGTCATCGGCCCCTCGGGCAGCGGCAAGACCACGCTGCTGCGCTGCGTCAACTTCCTCGAAAGCTATGACTCGGGCTCGATCCGCATCGACGGCAAGGAGGTCGGCTATCTCTCAGCCGAAACGCGCCAGCGCCGCAGCGAGCGCGACCTGGCCTCGATGCGTGCCGAGACCGGCATGGTGTTCCAGAGCTTCAACCTGTTTCCGCACCTTACCGCCGCCGGCAACATCATGCTTGGGCTGACCAAGGTGCGGGGAAAGAGCCAGGCCGAGGCCCGCCAGACCGCCGAACACTGGCTCGGCCGTGTCGGCCTCGCCCATAAGGCCGACAGCCTCCCGGCCGAGCTCTCCGGCGGCCAGCAACAGCGCGTCGGCATCGCGCGCGCCGTGGCGATGGAGCCGAAAATCCTCTTGCTCGACGAGATCACCTCGGCCCTCGACCCCGAACTGGTCGGCGAGGTGCTGGCCGTGGTGCGCAGCCTCGCCGAGGACGGCATGACCATGCTGATGGTGACGCACGAAATGGCCTTCGCCCGCGACGCTTCGAGCCGCATCGTCTTCATGGCCGATGGCGGCGTCAGCGCCGTCGGCCCGCCGAAAGAAATCCTGGCAGCGGAAACCAGCAACGAGCGCCTCCGCGCCTTTCTGGCGCGCTTCCGCGCCTCGCATTTCTGACATCGGACGGCCAACGCCGTCCCATTTTTGAATATCGGATGGCTGAAGCCAACCAAGGGAGCCTTCTTCCATGACGCCTTACATCCGGCTCGCCGAACTCGGCCTGACGCTGCCCGAGCCGCCGACGCCCATCGCCAACTTCGTCACCCATGCCGAGAGCGGCCGGCTGATCTTCCTGTCCGGCCAGGGGCCGCTGCGCGCCGACGGCACGCTCTGCACCGGCAAGGTGGGGGAAGATGTGACAGTCGAGCAGGCCTATGAGCATGCGCGCCTGACCGGGCTCAATCTGCTGGCCGTCATGCATGCCGCCGCCGGCGATCTCGGCCGCATCGTGCGCGTCGTCAAGCTGCTCGGCTTCGTCAACGCGACGCCGACCTTCAGCGACCACCCGAAAGTGGTCAATGGCTGTTCGGATCTCTTCGCCGATGTCTTCGACAAGATCGGCGGCCACGCCCGCTCGGCGATCGGCGTCGGCTCGCTGCCTGGAAACATCACCGTCGAAATCGAAGCGGTCGTCGAGATCGCCGCCTGACCTGCCAATCACGGGATCCGCTCACATGAAAACCACTTCCTCCACCGGCTCCAACACCACCATCCGCGAACGGCTGGGCTTGCGGCCGATCATCAACGTCTCCGGCACCATGACCGCGCTCGGCGCCTCGATCATCGTCCCGGAGGCGATCAGCGCCATGGCCGAGATGGCCTCGCAATGGGTGGAGATGGACGACCTGCAGCGCGCCGCGAGCACGGTGGTGGCGCGCCTCACCGGCGGCGAGGCCGGCTTCATCACCGCCTGCTGCGCCAGCGGCATCACCATGGCAATTGCCGGTGCGATGACGGGAACCAGCCTGCTCGCGATCGAGCGCCTGCCTGATGATACTGGCGATCTCAAATCGGAGGTCGTCATCCAGCTTGGCCACATCGTCAATTATGGCGCCCCGATCGACCAGTCGATCCGCGTCGCCGGCGCCAAGGTGGTGCCTGCCGGCACGGTCAGCGTGACGCAGGACTATCATGTGCGCGAAGCAATCAATGACCGGACAGCGGCTGGCCTCTATGTCGTCGCCCACCACACCGTGCAGTACGGCATGCTGTCGCTGGAGGAATTCTGCGAGATCTGCCACGCCAAGGGCGTGCCGGTAATCGTCGATGCCGCCTCCGAATATGATCTGCGCGGGTTCCTGGCGCGCGGTGCCGACGTCGTCATCTACAGCGGCCACAAATTCCTGAGCGGGCCGACCAGCGGCATCGTCACCGGCCGCAAGGACCTGGTGCGATCAGCCTATCTGCAGAACCGGGGTGTGGCGCGGGCCATGAAGGTCGGCAAGGAGAGCATCGCCGGCACCATGGCGGCACTGGAAGCGTGGGAGAAGCGCGACCATGACGGCATCCGCCGGCGCGAGGAGGCGGCGCTCAATCTGTGGAGGGATGCGTTGCAGGGATTGCCGGGCATCTTTGCCAAGATCATTCTAGACCCGACAGCCAATCCGCTCGACCGGCTGCAGATCTTCGTATCGCCGGAAAGCCGCTTCAGTGCCGCCGGCCTCGCCTCGGCGCTGGCGACGGGCTCGCCGCCGATCATCGTGCGCAACCACGAGGTCGAACGCGGCCATTTCTTCCTCGACCCCTGCAACCTGCATCCCGGCGAGGCCGAGATCGTCGCCGAACGCCTGCGCGCCGTGTTGACCGCGAAGGACCGTCCCGCCGATGCGATGAGGCAACCGCGCAAGGATTCGTCCGGCGTCTTGACGTGGCCGGACTGAGCCACGCCAACAGCCCCACCACCAGTGATCACGCGACTGTGAACAGCCGGATGGGGCGCGCGGGAATAAACCGCCTCCCGACCAGGTCTTCTCGGCATACGCCACTTCCGGCGTTGGGGAGACAGGCATGCCGCATCATTGCCAGGACAGCGACCATGGTTGCGGCGTCGGCCGTCGCCATGCGCTGGCAAGCATGATGGTCGTCAGGCTCTCCTTTGTGGCGCTTGACACCGGTGACGCAGATGAATTCAGTTTCAGCAAGGCAGGTGGCTCTGCCTGTTTCCGGGGGCTTTGCCCCCGCGAGCGGGGCAAGATCGCCGTCGCATCTTGAGGCGGCACGGCCCGGAGTGGATCATGGTGCTGCTTTGAGCGAGAGGGCCCTGGCGGAACGCTTCAACCAGGTGGTGCTGCCGCATCTCGGCGACGCTCTGGCGCTTGCCCGCTGGCTGACCGGCAATGCCGCCGATGCCGAGGATGTCGTGCAGGATGCCTGTATCAAGGCGCATGCCGGCATATCGAACTATGCCGGCGGCAACGCCCGTGCATGGGTCCTGACCATCGTGCGCAACACCTCCTACACCTGGATGGCGCGCAACCGGCCGCGCGCCATGATGGCCGTCGGCGATCTCGGTGACCTTGATGACATGGCCGCGGCGCACGGCACCAGCCTGCCGGACGAGGACGGCCCGGAGGCGAGGCTGATCGCCAGGGCCGATACGGCAGCGCTCGAGGCGGCGATCGCGGCCCTGCCGCAGCCATTTCGCGAAACGCTGGTGCTGCGTGATATCAATGGCCTCAGCTATCGCGAAATATCGGCCATGCTTGCCGTGCCGATCGGCACGGTGATGTCCAGGCTGGCCCGTGCCCGTGGCCTGCTCGCGTCTGAACTGGGGAGAGCGTCATGACGCACGACGACGGACTGCCCAACGATCCCGAAGGTATGAGACTGATGATCCACGCGCTTGTTGATGGTGAGCTTGATGCGGCGGCCGCTCTTGCCGTGGAACGGCGCATCGCCGCCGACCCCAGGCTTGCCGCCGAGCATGCCCGCATTGTTGCCTTGCAAGGCGCGGTCAGTCGCTTGCCGCGCCCCGATGTCAGCGACGCCTTTCGCGCCCGCATCGAGGCTATCGGCATGCCCGGCGCCGAACAGCAGACGTCCGCCGAGGCAACGGAGCCGCAGCGCGGCACGCCATCGGCATTGCCTGGATTGATCGCCGGCGCCGGTGGCGGCCAGAGGCGGGAAGCCGGGACGCGTCCGTCCCAGATGCGGCCATCACCAAGAGCGCGCCGCTTCGGCTCGTTCGACTGGCGCGCCATGGCCGCGTCGATCATGATCAGCGCGGTGCTGGCCAGCGGGGCGACGCAATGGGTGATGCAGAGCGGCGTCGATGACGGCTTTGCCGCCGCGGTCGCCAGCGGCCATCGCCGCAGCCTGCTTGCCGCGAGCCCGATCGACATCGTCTCGTCCGACCGCCACACCGTCAAGCCCTGGCTCGACGCCCGCATCGGCGTCTCGCCGCCGGCGCCAGACCTTGCCCAGGACGGCTACGCGCTGATCGGCGGCCGGGTCGAGGTGATATCGGGTCGGCCGGTGCCGGCGCTGGTCTACCGCCACCGCGAACACCTGATCACGCTGGTCGCCGAACCCCAGCAGGGCGGCAAGACCACCCAGCCCGACGACCTCTCCTCCGGCGGCTTCTCGATGGTGCACTGGAGCGACGGCGCCTTCTCCTACTGGGCGATCTCCGACATGGAGCGGCCCGAACTCGACGACTTCGTCGCCCGCTTCCGCAAGGCGGCGGTTTAAGCTGGATTGTGGCCGTCGGTTCCCGCCGGTGACCACACATCCTTGCGGCCCCGCGCGAATTCCGCTAAGGCGCGCCTTTGTCGCCGGGGAGCAGAAGCTTGGACGATCAACGCGCCGACGTCGCCATCATCATGGGCAGCCAGTCCGACTGGGCGACGATGCGCCAGGCGGCCGAAACGCTTGAGGCGCTGGGCGTCCCGCACAAGCGGCTGATCATCTCAGCGCATCGCACGCCCGACCGGCTCTATGAATTCGCCAAAGGCGCCAAGGCCGCCGGCTACAAGGTCATCATCGCCGGCGCCGGGGGTGCGGCGCACCTGCCCGGCATGACGGCGGCGATGACGCCGCTGCCGGTGTTCGGCGTGCCGGTGGAATCGAAGGCGCTGTCGGGCCAGGATTCGCTGCTCTCCATCGTCCAGATGCCAGCCGGCATTCCGGTGGGCACCTTGGCCATCGGCAAGGCGGGAGCGGCCAATGCCGCCCTGCTGGCCGCCGCCGTGCTGGCGCTCTACGACGACAAGCTTGCCCAGCGCCTCGATGCCTGGCGCGCCTCGCAGACCGCCAAGGTCGCGGCCGAACCGACGGACACGCCGTGAGCCTGCCCGCCGGATCGACCATCGGCATCATCGGCGGCGGCCAGCTCGGCCGCATGCTGGCGATGGCCGCCGCCCGCCTCGGCTACCGCACCATCGTGCTGGAGCCGCAGCCGGATTGCCCGGCGGCACAAGTCGCCAACCGGCAGATTACGTCGGCCTATGACGACCCGACCGCCCTTGCCGAGCTGGCGGCCGCAAGTGCCGTCGTCACTTACGAGTTCGAGAACGTGCCGGTCGCGGCGGCGGAAGCGCTTGCCGCCAGGGTTGCGGTCCATCCGCCGGCGCGCGCGCTCGACGTGGCGCAGGATCGGGTGAGCGAAAAGACATTCCTCAACGGCATAGGCATTGCCACCGCCGATTTTCGTCCGGTCGACACCGACGAGGAACTGACGGCCGCGCTGAAGGCGTTCGGCGGCAGCGGCATATTGAAGACGCGGCGCATGGGCTATGACGGCAAGGGCCAGCGCGTCTTCCGCAACATGGAAACCGGCGGCTTCGCCGGCACCTGCGAGGCGATGGGCAATGTGCCGCTGATCCTGGAAAGCTTCGTGCCTTTCGAGCGCGAGATCTCGGTGATCGCGGCGCGCGGGTTGGATGGCGCGGTGGCCGCCTACGACCCGGCCGAGAATGTCCACCGCCACGGCATTCTCCACACCTCGACCTTGCCGGCCAATGTCAAAGCCGAAACGGCTGAGGCCGCGCGCGCGGCGGCGGCAAAAATCCTGTCGGCGCTCGACTATGTCGGCGTCATCGGCGTCGAGTTCTTCGTGCTGTCCGACGGTTCGCTGCTGGCCAACGAGATTGCGCCGCGCGTCCACAACTCCGGCCATTGGACCGAGGCCGCCTGCGTCGTTTCGCAGTTCGAGCAGCATATCCGCGCGGTTGCCGGCCTGCCGCTGGGCAGCCCGGAGCGCCACTCCGACTGCGTCATGGAAAATTTGATCGGCGACGACGTGCAGCGTGTCCCCGAACTGCTCGCCGAGCCCGATCTGATGCTGCATCTCTACGGCAAGGCGGAGGCGCGGCCTGGCCGCAAGATGGGCCACTTCACCCGGATAAGCCGCCGAACTTAGTCCCGGAAAGCCTATTGCACTTCGTCGTCGTCGCCGGGACTGGCGCAGCTGACATCGCCTTCCTCGCAATTGGCCGAGGCGGCGAGTTGCTTGATGCGGTCATTGGTCAGCCTGGTCAGGCATTGCGAAACTTCCATCGCGTGGATGGAGCCGCCCGCGCTGGCGGCTGTGCTATGCGCGCATTCGGCGTCGCGAAAGGCAATCCAGGCGCGCTGTGCCGCCTGCAGCAACCGCTTGCCGTCGGCATCATCTGAGCTGATCAGGTCCTGATAGGCCTGGTTGAGCCTGGCGTCGGCGGCCTGGTAGTCCTCGCCGGCGCAGGCTGCGGTTGCCGCCAGCAAGACGAGGCAGGCGGACAGGAATGTTCGGCGCATGATCGTCCCCAAATCACTTGAAATACACCGCATCATCCCAGCCCGCCGGAGGCCGCGCAATGCCGAGCGGCGGACATGGCGTATATTTGATGATATGCGGGTGTGGAGCACGCTTGCGGTTGACATGGGCAAGGCTCCTCGTTTATGAGCCACCCACCGTTGAAAAGGCGCGTCTTCTGGCGCGCCTTAAAATTTCGACCCGGGACCGGGTCCACACCGACAGGCAAGACCATGAAGATCAAGAATTCGCTCAAGGCGCTGAAGGCGCGTCACCGCGACAACCAGCTGGTTCGCCGCAAGGGCCGCGTTTACATCATCAACAAGACCGCCCCGCGTTACAAGGCGCGCCAGGGCTGAGCTTTCGGCCGGAGGCATTTTCGCCTCCGCCCCTTGATGTGTGTCGGCCTGCCGACCTTCTCACGCTAAAATCACTTTGCTGTTCCGCCGCCCGGGACTAGGATCGGGCGATGCGGATTCTTTTTGCATTTTTGACAGCTCTGCTTATTTCCGGCGCCACGAGCCTGCCGGCCTGGGCCGCGGACGATCAGCCGGCAGCACCGGCCACCCCTGAGGCGCCGGCCGCGCCGATCACGAAGCAGGCCCGGCTCGACAGGCTGTTTTCCGACCTCAAGCGCGAACGCAACGAAAAGGCGGCCGAACGCATCGCCGGCAACATCTGGACCGAATGGTTCCAGTCCGGCAGCGCCTCCATCGACCTGATGATGCTGTGGTCGCAAAAGGCGATGGACAACCAGAAGTTCGACGTCGCGCTCGATTTCCTCGACCAGGTGGTGACCCTGCAGCCGACCTATGCCGAAGGCTGGAACCGGCGCGCCACGGTGCATTTCATGATGAAGAACTACGGCAAGTCGATGTCCGACATCGACCATACGCTGCAGCTCGAGCCGCGCCATTTCGGCGCGCTGTCGGGCCTGGCGCAGATCATGGCGCTGACCGGCCACAAGCAGTCGGCACTCGAGGCCTGGCAGAAGGTGCTCGCCATCTATCCGATGATGCGCAGCGCCCAGGACCAGGTCGCCACGCTTTCCGAAGAGCTTGCCGGCGAAGGAATTTGATACCCTGAAGGGAGTAAGGGAATAGGGTAAGGCAGTAGGGTAGATTACGCTGCGGAACGTATGACCCTACTGCCCTACTGCCCTACTGCCCTACTGCCCTACTGCCCTACTGCCCTACTGCCCTACTGCCCATTCCCTATTCCCTCCCCAGAACTTATCCCGTCCCACCCCGTATCTCCCCGCATGAACCTGATCTCCGCCGCGTTCGCCTTCCTTCTCGCACTCGTCTTTGCCCTTGCCGGCGTCACCCGCGTCGGCTCGTGGCTGATCGAGCGCCGCAATCCACCCATTGGCGAATTCGCCGACATCGGCGGCGCGCGCATCCACTACGTCCACATTCCGGCACCCGCGAATGCGGAGCTGCCGCCGATCGTCTTCATCCATGGCGCCAGCGCCAATCTCGGGGATCAGATGCAGCCGCTCAGGCCGCTGCTCGAAGGCCGCGCCGAGATGCTGTTCTTCGACCGGCCGGGTCATGGCTGGTCGGGGCGTGGGCCTGGCAACAATGAGGATCCGTCGGCGCAGGCCAATACCCTCGCCGCCCTGATGGACCGCCTCGGCATCAGGAAGGCGATCATCGTCGGCCATTCTTTCGGCGGCGTGGTGACGGCGGCTTTCGGCCGCGAGCATGCCGACAGGACCGTTGGCCTCGTGTTCCTGGCCCCGGCGACCCATCCCTGGCCGGGCGGCGCGACGTCCTGGTACTACGATCTGACCACCGTTCCGGTGATCGGCCGGCTCTTCTCCGAAACGCTCACCTATCCTGCCGGAACGTTGCAGATGACTGATGCCACGACCTGCGTGTTCTCGCCCAACAAAGTGCCGAATAATTATCTCGGCACGGCCGCGATCCCCCTGGTGCTGCGGCCGTCGGCTTTTCGCGCCAACGCCACCGACGTCGCCGGACTCTATCGCTACGCGCTCGGCGCCGCGCCGCACTACAAGGAGATCGCCGCGCCGACCGTGGTCATTTCGGGCGACCGCGACAAGATCGTCTACGCCCATATCCATTCCGTCGGGCTGGTGCGCGATATCCCGGGCGCGGAACTCGTCTGGGTGCACAATCTCGGCCACAAGCCGGACTGGATCGCCTCGGATCTCGTCGTCGGCGCCATCGAGAAGGTAGCCGGCGAGGATATCGATCTGGAGGCGATGGCCAGGACGGTCGAGGCGCGGATCGCCGACGATGCCTTTGGTGCCGGCAGATGCCCCGACATCAAGGAGCCCCAGCCCGAACTCGCGCCGACCTGACATGTATGTCCTCAAGCATGGCATCAAGAAAAACCCGGAAAAGCGATGGGCGCTGCCGGATCGCATCTTCTTCGGCTACGGCGCATGCCACATTCTTGCGGGCACTTTCCTCGAGCGTCCCCCGCTTGCAGGATTTTTTGCGGAGCGCATCATCCCGGCCGAGGGCTTTTCGGGAAACCATATCTATGTGACGAACGGCGTCATCGCTTTCGACTACCACGGCTACTCCAGCCGCGAGCGCCTGCTGGAGCACCATCGAAGGGGATGGGCCTCCCACAGTGCCGGCTGGGACTGCACGATCGAGAAAGTCGATTTCGACTTGCTCGACACCGCCGAATTGAATCAGCGAAAGATGCTGGGGCCAGATCAGTACCTGTATGACGCCGTTCTTCGTGCGCGCCGGTTTCTTCAGCGCTTTGATCACGCTGAAGCAGCGGCAAGAGCGCTCGGGATCGCGGCGGCCAGAGGCTAGATGACCAGCAGCGGTGTCTTGCCGGGAACGCGGTCGTAGAGATCCATGACGTCCTGGTTGAACATGCGCACGCAGCCCGATGACGCGGATTTGCCGATGGACTTCCAGTCCGGCGATCCGTGAATCCGGTAGAGCGTGTCGACGCCATCCTTGAAGATGTACAGCGCGCGACCCGAGCGGGTTGCTGATGCCCGGCTGCATGCCCTGTCGCCATTTCTCCAGTTTTGGATCCCGGCTGATCATCGCCGAAGGCGGCGTCCAGGTCGGCCATTTGCGTTTCCACTGGACGATCGCCCGGCCCTTCCAGGAATAGCCCTGGCGACCGAGACCAACGCCATAGCGCATGGCCTTGCCGTCCTCGAGCACCCAGTAAAGGTGCTTGTCGGTCGTGTTGACCACAAGCGTGCCGGGTTTTTCGCCTGTCGGATCATCGACGATCTGCCGCAGGAACCGTTCGTCGACCTTGCTGAAGGGGATCGCCGGCAGCGCATGGCCGCCATCCTCGACCGCGCGGTACATGCTGGCATAGTCGGGCGACGCCGGGGTTGCAGGCGCGGCATCTTCAACGGGAGGCTTTTCCTGCGCCGGCTCAAGCGGCGGCGGAGTGAGAGGAGCGGCCAGGCCGATCGACTGTCTGGGCATCTGCGCACAGGCCGAGATCGCCGAGACCCCAACGAGCGACAGTCCGGTCAAAAGCGACCGCCGCGAAACAAGAAATGACATTCAATATTGCTTTCGAAATAATGGGAATTGCCGACAGGGAGAGGCGACCATTGGTGCCGCCTCTCTGTCTTTTAGAGGCGATCAGGGCGACCCTGTGTCGAGACAAAGGCCGGGCTCATTGTCCCGGGCCTTTGTTGCAATATGGCAACAGCGAGCCGCACGAAACCGCGCGGGACGCTTCCGTCACGAAATCAGCTGCTTACCGGCTGCCCTGCGCTTCCGACCCGACATAGGCGATGCGCAGCATGTTGGTCGAGCCGGGCGTCCTCAGCGGCACGCCGGCCGTGATGATGACGCGGTCGCCCGGCTTGCCGAACTCTTCTTCCAGCGCAATGCGGCAGGCCCGGTTGACCATGTCGTCGAGATCGGTGGCATCGGGCGAGACGACGCAATGCGTGCCCCACAACAGCGACAGCCGGCGCGCCGTGTTGAGGATCGGCGACAGCGCGATGATCGGCACCTGCGGCCGTTCGCGCGCGGCGCGCAGGCCAGTGGTGCCGGACGCCGTGTAGGTGATGATCGCCGACAGTTTCAGCGTCTCGGCGATCTCGCGGGCGGCGAGCGAAATGGCGTCGGCGCCCGTCGCTTCCGGCTCGGAGCGCTGGGCGTTGATGATGCCGGCATAGGTCGGGTCGGTTTCGACCTTGGTGGCGATGCGGTTCATCATGGCCACGGCCTCGACCGGATAGGCACCCGCCGCCGATTCCGCCGACAGCATGATGGCGTCGGCGCCCTCGAAGACGGCGATCGACACGTCGGAGACTTCGGCGCGGGTCGGCACCGGTGCGGTGATCATCGATTCCAGCATCTGCGTGGCGACCACCACCGGCTTGCCGGCGCGGCGCGCGGCGCGCGTGATCTGCTTCTGGATGCCAGGCACAGCTTCGAGCGGCATTTCGACACCGAGATCGCCACGGGCGACCATCAGCGCGTCGGACAGTTCGATGATCTCGGCCAACCGGGCAACAGCCTGCGGCTTTTCGATCTTGGCCATGATCAGCGCGCGGCCGCGCGCGATCTTGCGCGCTTCGGCCAGATCCTCGGGGCGCTGCACGAAGGACAGCGCGATCCAGTCGACGCCCGTGGCGAGCACCGCGTCGAGGTCCTTGCGATCCTTCTCGGTCAGCGCGCCGACCGGCAGGTCGGTATCGGGCAGGCTGACGCCCTTCTTGTCGGAAATCGTGGTGCCGGCGACGACCGTGCAGACGATCGACTTGCCGTCGCTCTTCACCGCCTTCAGCTCGAGCTTGCCGTCGTCGATCAAAAGACGGTGACCGGGCTCGACCGAACTCAGGATTTCCGGATGCGGCAGATAGACCCTGGTCGACGTGCCGGGCTCGGGATTGTCGTCGAGCGTGAAGGTCTGGCCTGGGGTCAGCACTTCCTTGCCATTGGCGAACTTGCCTACGCGCAGCTTGGGGCCTTGCAGGTCGGCGAGAATGCCGATCGGCCGCCCGACCTTTTCCTCGACCGCACGGATGCGGCCGACCAGCGTGCGCATCAGCTCGTGGTCGGTATGGCTCATGTTGATGCGGAACACATCGGCGCCCGCCTCGAACAATTTCTGCAGCATCTCCTCGGAGGAGGATGCCGGACCGATTGTGGCTAGGATCTTGACCTTGCGGCTGCGTCTCATTGACTGTTTGTTCCCGGGGCGGCTGGTGCGCCTCCCGTTGCGGGCTCATCGGTCAGCTGGACCATCCAGCTTGCCTGTTCGCCCGTGTCATATTCCTGAAATCCGGCGCGCTGGAAGCCCCGGGCGACGCAGTCGTTTACGCCGGCGATCTTGAACTCTTTTTCAGCCACGCACATGTTGATCGGGCCGTCCCAGCGTCCACCGCGCTCGGCGTCTTCTGCATAAAGATAGTAAAACCTTGATGACAGCGGCCCTTCGATCAACGTCTTGCAGCTCGATCCTTCGATGTGCCACCAGCCTTCGGTGATCCAGCCGGCCTTGGCACGATAGCCGATTCCGACGCCGACCAGGTTCTGCGTGGCGTTGCAGACACGGAAATCGGCGCGCGCCGGCGAGGCCATGCCCACCGCCGACAGGCCAACGGCCACGGTCAGGAACGGCATGGCAAAGGCAGAGCGCATGCGCTGCCTGCCGGCGGAACCCATCCGAAAACCCCTCAAGAACCACATCTGCATCTCTCTGCGCCCCTTTTCGGAAAAGTCCGGGCGCATGTCAACGCGCCGTTTTGACCAATTCCAATCGATTTAGGAAGGCTCCCGGCGCGCTATCCGTCGCCCTCTGCCAGATTTCCCGATAAACCTTGGCCAAACAACGGCATTGCGCACGCGTCGTCTTCGTGGAATGACGATAGCACCCTCCCCGGAAGCCAGCGAACAGACCATTTCCCGCCAATGACCCGATCCACAGTTTTCGCGCCTTTCGACATTGTCGAGGGCGACCGCAAGCGGGGCATCGTGCTTCTGGCCGATCATGCCCGCCGCGACCTGCCCGACGACTATGGCGGCCTTGGCCTGCCCGCTTCGGAATTCGAGCGCCACATCGCCTACGATATCGGCGTCGAAGCGGTGACGCGCGAACTCGCCGGCCTGCTCGACGTTCCGGCGGTGATCGCCAATTTCTCGCGGCTCCTGATCGATCCCAATCGCGGCGAGGACGACCCGACGCTCATTCGCCAGCTTTATGACGGCACTGTCGTGCCGGGAAACTATCCCATCGCGCCGGAAGAGCGCGAGAGACGGCTCGACCGCTTCTACCGCCCCTACCACGACGCCGTCGGCGCCATGATCGCTTCGGTGGCGCAGGCTTCCGGCCAGGCACCCTTCATCTTCTCGGTGCATTCCTTCACGCCGGTCATGCAGGGCAGGCAGCGCCCGTGGCATGTCGGCATCCTGTGGGATCTGGACGACCGGGTGGCGCGGCCGCTGATCGACATGCTGGGCGAGGACAAGACCCTCGTCGTCGGCGACAACGAACCCTATGACGGCGCGCTGCGCGGCGACACCATGTTCCAGCATGCGATCGTCAACGGCTACGCCCATGCGCTGATCGAGATCCGCCAGGACCTGATTTCGGACCAGAAGGGCGCCCTTGCCTGGGCCGAGCGTCTGGCGCCGATCGTTGACGCCATCGACCGCCGTCCCGATATACATGCGGTAAAGATGTTCGGCTCGCGCACCGGGCCGCTATGACGGAGGTTTCGATGACCGAACTCAGCGACGAGCAGAAGCGTGACTTCGAAGCCGCCGCCTTTCGCCGGCTGGTCGAGCATCTCCGCGAACGCAGCGACGTGCAGAACATCGACCTGATGAACCTCGCCGGCTTCTGCCGCAACTGTCTGTCGAACTGGTATCGCGAGGCGGCCAATGCCGAGGGCGTCGATCTCGGCAAGGAGCAGTCGCGCGAGATCGTCTACGGCATGCCCTATGCCGAGTGGCAGGCGCTCAACCAGACGGAAGCGTCGGACGCCAAGAAGGCTGAGTTCGAGGCCAGGCGGCCGAAGGATCATTAGGCACGGCTGGCGTGAAGAACGGACTGGTCTAGCCGGCCTCGGTAGAACTGGGCAGGCGTGTTTGCCTGATCTTATCCATAAGGTCGCTTAACATACCACGGGCTGCGGCCGATCCGACATGATCGACGTAGTCACGCGATTCTACGATCTCTCCATTTCGTACACGCATGACGAAGATACAGGGATAGGAAACAGCCTGGCCGCTTTCGATCACGTGGCCCGCATAGCTGAATTCAGCCACGATGACCTCCGGATCGGCAGTCTCATGGACTTGAATGTTCGTCGGCTCCAACCTAATCGTCGGGGTGCCCTTCATCGCCGCAAAATGTCGCCGAAGCGCCTCGCGACCGACAAGCTGAGGTCGTTTCAATGGATCGAATGGGTGCACGACCGACGTGTTCTCCGCATACAATTCCGGCAGATCCGGGCTTGCTTCGCAAATCCCGCGCACCAACGCGAGGAATGTGTCTTTTGGTGTCCGTGTTGACGGCAATCGATGCTCCTTTAAGCCTTCAAATGGTGGCGCTCACCGGCGTTCAACCACGCCGATCGCCGTGCCTCGGCAGGACAGGTAGTGTGCCGCCGTTTGAGCGCGGAATGGATCATCCCTCATCTGGCCGCTGGTCTCAAGACGGCGTGGATGCCGGCCTTCCTGGTGGCAGGCCATGAACAGCGCCCCGAACGAAGACCTGGGCCAGCCAGTCCTCTACCTGGCCCAAAACTTTCGGCATTGAGTGCTTGACTGAAAATTGAATCGATCTAATTTGCCGCTCAAAGCCATTTCCTGACCGGATTCGAGCCATGGATGCTCAAAACGCCATGCAGACTGCCATTCGCGGGCGATGGGCCGTGGCGGCCATTTTCCTTGCCAATGGCTTCCTGACCGGCAGCTGGGCGCCGCAGATCCCTGTGTTCCTGACCCGGCTCGACATTTCGAAATTCACGCTTGGCCTGCTGATCCTTTTGTTCGGCGCCGGCGCTGTCACGGCCATGACCTGGTGCGGCCACCTGATCTCGAAACATGGCTCGCGCACCGTGCTGCGCTGGTTCGGCCTGTGCGGCAGCCTCGGCCTGCTGGTGGTGGCGCTGGCGCCCAACGTGCCGCTGGCGGCCATCGCCATGTTCATCTTCGGCGGCTCGATCGGCGGCATGGACGTCGCGATGAACGCCAACGCGGTGGTGGTCGAGCGAAAAATGTCCCGCGCCATCATGTCCTCCTCGCACGGCTTCTGGAGCCTCGGCGGTTTTGCCGGCGGCGGCCTCGGCGGCTTTGCCATCCAGCACTATGGCCACCTCACCCATGCCGCGGTCGTGACCGTGCTTGCCTTCGCGGCGATCGCGCTGGCGGTCGGCTATCTCGTTGCCGAGGACAGGCCACAGGCGGCCGAGCATCATAAATTCACACTGCCGGCAAACCCGCTGGTCTACCTGATCGGCCTGATGGCTCTGCTGACGATGATCTCCGAGGGCGCGGTGCTGGACTGGGCAGCGCTTTACCTCAGGCAGGAACTCGGCGCCGACCTTGCCGTCGCCGGCCTTGCCTATGCCGCCTTTTCCGGCGTCATGGCCATCATGCGCTTCTTCGGCGACGGCGTGCGCAACCGCTTCGGCGCGGTGACGACGCTGCGCGGCTCGGCGGTCGTCGCCGCAGCCGGCATGCTGGTCGCCGGCCTGTCGCCTTCGCCCTGGCTTGCCATCGCGGCCTTCGCGCTGTGCGGCTTCGGCATCGCCAATATGGTGCCGATCATCTTTTCGGCCGGCGGCAACCAGGAAGGCATGTCGTCGGGCACCGGCATGAGCGTGGTCACCACCATGGGCTATTCCGGCATTCTGGTGGCGCCGTCGGCGATCGGCTTCGTCGCCGAGCATTCCAGCTTCGGGCCGATTTTCATCGCCATGTCGGTGCTGCTGATCGTCGTACTGCTGATGGCGGGCCTCGCTCATCGCGCCGAATTCGCCCCCGTGCCCGCCGAATAGCGCTTCAGCTCCTCGTGGAGAAAATCCGCCACGCGGCGGAGACGCACGCTGCTGCGCACGTCGCGATGCATCGCCAGCCATATCGGCAGGCTTGGCAACGGCAGGCCGGGCAGCACCTTCTCCACCAGCGGGTCGCGATCGGCCAGCGGCTCCTGACCAAGCCCGATGCCGTTTCCCGCCCGCACCGCCTCCCACAGGACCATCTGGTTGTCAGCCCTGAAGCGGAAACTGCTCCGGGTGACCGGGAGGCCGAATTGCGTGAAGCCCCGGATCATCTCGTCGCTGCGATCGAAGCCGATCAAGGGGTGGTCGACGAGATCGGCCGGTCCGAGCGGGCGGCCGCGCCGGTCGAGATAGGCAATGGCCGCGCAGGCGCAGAGCGGGATGTCGCAGACCTTGCGCGCCACCAGTTCGTTCTGCGCCGGATTGACCATGCGGATAGCGATGTCGGCATCCCGGCGCAGCAGGTTCTCGACCTGGTTGGAGGCAACGATCTCGACCTCGATGCCGGGTTCCTCGATACCGAGCCGTGCGGTGATGTCGGGCAGCACATAGGCAGCCACCACTTCGCTGGCGGCGATACGCACCGTGCCTTCGATCGCCTCGACCGAGCCCAGCGCCAGCCTTGAAAAGGCACTGGCCTGCTCACTGACCGCCTTGCCACGTTCGAAGAGCGTGGCGCCGGCTTCCGTCAGCGCATAGCCGTTGCGCCCACGCCGGAACAGGGTGACACCGAGCGCCTGCTCCAGCTCGCCGATGTGACGGCCAAGCGTCGGCTGGCTCGCCGACAGCTTGCGCGCGGCGGCCGACAGGCTGCCGGCTTCCGCGACCGTTACGAAGCTCTTGATCAGGTTCCAGTCGATGTCATCCATTCAATAATGAATATCAAAACTGCATTCATGGTCAATTTCAATTCATGGGTGAGACAATCATATTCGCCCTGCAAACACCGATACGGACTGCAACCACCAACCAGGAGAATTCAAATGACCAAGATCGCTATCACCGCCGCCGCCCTGCTCATCGCCGCCGGCACCGCTTTCGCCGGCAGCGACAAGTTCGGCTCGAACGACGCCAGCCAGCCGGTCGTCGCCAGCACCGACACCACGACCACCACGTCGATCGAGAAATCCGAGATCGCCGATCAGAAGCCCCAGGGCAGCAACCGCGACCTCTTCGGCAACCGCTGAACGGCGGCCCTCGAAAGATCCCGAAAGCGGCGGGCTTGTCCCGCCGCCTCAAACCCCCGCCGCTTCAAATTAAAGACGGAGACGAACATGACCAAGATTGCAATTCTCGGCGCCAACGGCCGGCTCGGCCGTGTGGTTGCCAAGGCCTTCATCGACGCCGGCTTCGACGTCCGCGCAATCACCCGCACCGGCAAGGTACCGGCCGAACTTGCAGGCGCCACGGCGGTTGCTGGCGATGCGCTGGACCGTCAATCGCTGATCCGCGCCACCGAGGGCGTCGATATCATCTTCAACGGCCTCAACCCGATCTACACAGACTGGGGCAAATGCCTGCCGATGGCCGAAAACGTCATGGCCGCCTGCCATGCCAACAACGCGCTGCATCTGTTCCCCGGCACCGTCTACAATTACGGCTCGCCCATGCCGGCGGTGATCACGGAAGACACGCCCTTCCATCCAACGACCGAGAAGGGCCGCATCCGCTGCGCCATGGAGGATCTGTTCCGCCGTGAGGCCGATGCTGGCCGGGTGCGCACCATTCTGCTGCGCGCTGGCGACTTCTTCGGCGGCACCGGCAGCGGCTCGTGGTTCGACCTCGTCGTCGCGGCCAAGATCAGCAAGGGCGTCTACACCGCGCCCGGCCCGGCCGACCTCGTGCATGAATGGGCCTATCTGCCGGATTTTGCCGTCGGCTTCGTGGCGCTCGCCAGGAATCTCGACAAGCTCGGCTCCTATGAGGCGCTGAACTTTCCGGGCCATGCCGTCACCGATCTTGAGATCAAGGCCGCCGCGGAGAAGGCGCTCGGCCGGCCGCTCAAGATGACCTCGATGCCCTGGTGGGTGCTGCGCGCCGGAAGCCCGTTCGTGGCGATGTGGCGCGAGATCGTCTCGATGTCCTATCTGCGCTTCGAGCCGCACCGGCTGGCCTCGACGCGGCTGGAGGGCATCATCGGCGAAATCCCGCACACGCCGCTCGATCAGGCGGTCGCCCAGGCCCTCGAGGACATCGGCATCGCCACTGCGAAGAACACGCACAAAGCCGCCTGAGCCGGGTCGGCGGGCCAGCCCGCCCCCGTCCCCTCACCGAAAGCCTCTTACGGATAGAAAAAGGCGGCTCAGAGCCGCCCCATCAGCAGCAACGCCAGAACCACCACCAGCACCACACCGACAATGCCGGAAGGTCCATAACCCCAGGAGCGTGAATGCGGCCAGGCCGGCACCGCGCCGATCAGGACAAGGATCAGGACGACGATGACAAGGGTGCTGATCGGCATGAGAAATTCCCCGCATTGAGTTTTGCTCAGGGACTATGCATGTGCATGCCCCCGGGGAACAATGCAAAAGGCCGCCCGGTTGTTCCGGGCGGCCTTTGCCGTTCAGATCGGCAAGCCCGCCTACTCGGCGGCTTTTGGAAAGGCGATCGCGGGTTCCGCGCCGGCATCCGCAGTCGGCGTCTCCGACGAGATCTCACCCTTGCCGCGCCGGAACAGCCGGCTGAACAAGCCGCGCCGTGCGCCGAGCTTGACCTTGGCGCGGGTGAACACCATCAGCATCGACGGCGTCACCACCAGCGTCAGCACCGTGGCGAAGGACAGGCCGAAGACGATCGCCGAGGACAGCGAAATCCACCATTGCGTCGACGGCGCGTTGATCGTCGTCTCGTGATGGAAGATTTCCAGCCCGAGGCCGAAGGCGATCGGCAGCACGCCGAGGATGGCCGACACCGCCGTCAGCACCACCGGCCGTGCACGCTCGCGGCAGGTCTGCAGCACCGCATCCATCTTGTCCCAGCCCTCTTCACGCAGCCGGTCATAGGTGTCGATCAGCACGATGTTGTTGTTCACCACCACGCCGGCCAGCGCGATGACGCCGATGCCCGACATGACGATGCCGAACGTCTCGCCTGTTATCAGCAGTCCGAGGAACACGCCGATCGTCGCCATGACCACGCAGGACAGCACCAGCCAGACGCTGGTGAACTTGTTGAACTGCGCTAAAAGCACAAGGAAGATCAGGAAGATCGCCGCACCGAAGGCCTTGCTGAGGAAGGCGCTGGCTTCGGCGCTGTCCTCGTTCGAGCCGGCCAGTTTCCAGCGTATGCCGCTGCCGAGATTCATGTCGGTGACGGCCTGCGTGACCTGCTGCTGCACGGCGGCGACCTGCTCGCCGGCGGTAACGTTGGCCTGCACCACCACGGTGCGGGCGCCATCGATGCGGTTGAGGATGCCGACGCTGGGCTTCGCCTTGCGGACGACGAAGTTCGAGATCGGCACCGACCCTTGCGAGGTCTGCACCCTGAGCTCGTCGAGCGTCGACAGCGTACGCCGATCCTCCGGCAGGCGCAGCCGGATGTCGACCGCCTTGTCGGCGCCGGCAGGCCGGTATTCCGACAGCTTCAGGCCGTTGGTGACAAGTTGCACCACCGTTCCGACCGAGGTCGGGCTGATGCCGTATTGCGCTGCCTTGGCGCGGTCGACCTCGAGCGCCCAATCGACGCCGGGCGGCGGCAAGCCGTCGGAAATGTCGATGACGCCGGGCACTTTGGCGATGCGTGCCGCGACCGCACGCGCTTTCTCGTCCAGTCCCTTGGGATCGACGGCCGAAAGCCTGATCTGGATCGGCTTGCCGGTCGGCGGGCCGGCTTCCGGCACGCGCACCTCGACGTCGACGCCGGGAATGCCGGCCATGACGCCGCGCAGATCGTTCAGGATCTGGTTCGCCGATTTGCGCTCGCGCCAGTCGATGAACTCGTACTGGATGACGCCGACGACGTCCTCGGGCACATCCTGGCCGCCGCCTTCGGACTTGCCGACGCGGGTATAGACCGACTTCAGGCCCGGCCAGCCAAGCAGCCGGTTTTCGGCGATCTTGGTCGCCGTGTCCATTTCGGCCAGCGAAAGGTTGCCGCGGGCATGCACATAGAGCAGGCCGTAATCGGGTTCGACGCTCGGGAAGAACTCGACGCCGGCGCCGTACTTCGAATAGCCAACGAAGATGCCGGCCAGCAGGACGACGGTGAGCACCATCACGGTGATGGGGAAGCGCACCGCCTGCTTGACGACAGCCATGTACCAGCCGTCGCGATTGTCATCGGCGTGATGCTCCGGCGCCTTGGCGAAGATCGCGCCCAGCGTCGGCGCGAAGACGAGCGCATAGAGCATCGAGGCCGAGAGCGTGACGATCAGCGTGATCGGCATGTACTTCATGAAATCGCCGATGATGCCCGGCCAGAACAGCAGCGGCGAGAAGGCGGCGATACGCGTCATCGTCGCCGCGATGACCGGACCGGCCATGCGCTTGGCGGCAAGCGCGAAGGCTTCCTGCTTGGGCATGCCTTCGCTCATGCGCCGTTCGGCGAACTCGGTGACGATGATGGCGTCGTCGACCAGCATGCCGACCGCCAGGATAAGGCTGAACAGCACGATCATGTTGATCGTGTAGCCCATCATCGCCAGAAGCAGGATGCCGATCAGGAAGGATGACGGGATGGCGAGACCGATAAGCAGCGAGGCTCGGCCGGACAGCGCGTAGAGGATGACGATGAACACCAGGATGACGGCGATCATCACGTGGTTCTGCAGGTCGCCGAGCAACTGGTTGACGAAGACCGACTTGTCCTGCGTGTAGGTGACGTGCATCCCCTCGGGCATGGTCTTGACGAAGGCGTCGGACACCGCCTGCACCTTGGTGAGCGTGTCGATCAGATTGGCGCCGATGCGCTTCTTGACCTCGATGGCGATGGCCGGCTTGCCGTTGAGGCGCGTGATCGTCGTGGCGTCGGCGAAGGTCGAGCGGATCGTCGCGATGTCCTTGGCCTGAACCACGGCATTGGGGCCGGCGACCACCGGCAGCGCCGCCACATCCTCCGGCGTCTCGATCAGCGACGGCACCTTGACGGCGTATTTGCCCTGCGAGCCCTCGATGTTGCCGGCGGCGACCAGGCTGTTGGAAGCACCGACGGCGCCGATCAGCTGGTCGAGCTGCAGCCCGTAGGAAGACAGTTTCATCGGATCGATGACGACCTCGACGAGATCGTCGCGCGAGCCCTGCAGCGAGCCTTCGAGAACGCCCGGCACTTCCTCGATGCGGTCACGCAGTTCGCGCGCCGCGGCCGCCAGCACGCGCTCGGGCAATTCGCCCGACAGCGTGACGACCAGCACCGGGAATTCGGAAATGTTGACCTCGGTGACGACAGGCTCCTCGGCCGCCTGCGGCAGGTCGGCCTTGCCGTCCTGCACCTTGGAGCGGGTATCCTGCAGCGCTGTCGCCAGATTGGTCTGCGGCTGGAACTCGACCAGCACATAGCCGCCGCCCTGGAAGGCGGCCGAGCGCATTTCCTTGAGGCCCTTCAGGCTTTTCAGCTTGCTTTCCATCGGCCGCAGCAGAAGGCGCTCGGAATCCTCCGGCGAAATGCCTTGATAGATCAGGCTGACATACATCATCGGAATCGGAACGTCGGGTTCCGCTTCCTTCGGCGTCGACTGATAGGCGACCCAGCCTGCGATCAGCAGGAAGACCAGGACCGAGATGGTCAGGCGGGCATTGTTGATTGCGAGTCTGACGATATCCATGACTTGTGCCTGTTGCTTTCGGGAGTGGCGAACGAACTGACGTCGCCGGGCAGAGCCCGGCGCCGGCGTCGCTGCGCTACTGCGTCCCGGCGGTGGCTTCGCCGATCAGCTTGTTGATGGTCGCCTGGTCGGCCTCGACCGGCTTGACCTCATCGCCTTCCTTCACCAGTTCCTGGCCGGCGACGATGATGCGCGCATCGGCCGGGATGCCGCCAAGCACAAGGCCGGTCGGGGTGTCGTCGACGAGGTCGATCGGGAAGAACGCCACTCTGTTGTCCTTGCCGACGGCGCGGATGCCGAGGTCGCCCTTGTCGCCCAGCGTCACCACCGAACGCGGCAGCAGGACCGCGTCGGTCGGGAGCGCGCTGAGCCGGATCTCCGCCGTCATGCCGGCCGGCACCGAGCCATCCGCATTGGGGATGGCGACCTCGACGCGAAAGGTGCGGGTCGCCGACGACGCGTCGCGGCTGATATAGCGCACGGTGCCCTCGACGGTCTGGCCGCTGACCAGCCGCACGCTGGCCTTGTCGCCGATCTTGAGATAGCCGAGGTCGCGCTCGCTGATCTCGCCGCGGGCGATCACCGGATCGAGCTTGAGGATGGTCGCCACCTCGCCGCCCTGCATGATGGAACTGCCAAGCTCCACCGGCACCCGGTCGATGACGCCATCGAACGGCGCCTTGACTTCGTTGCGGTCGAGTTCGGCCTGCGCGGTATCCAGCTGGGATTGCGCCTGGGTCAGGTTGGAGCGGGCGGTGTCGAGCTGCAGCTTGGGCAGATTGCCGGTCTTGGCAAGCCGCTCGGCGGCATCGAGCTCGGCCTTGCGCTGCACCAGCAACTGCTTGGCATTGTCGACACCCGAGATCTTTTCTTCCGCCGCCAGCATCAGCACCAGGTCGCCGGTCTTGACGTGATCGCCTTGCTTGACCGGCAGCTTGTCGATGACGCCGGCGACACGGGTTGCCAGAACCGCGCGCTTGTCCGCCTCGGTCAGGCCGGAAATGCGGATGGCGCGCGCATAGGTCTTGCGCGGTGGCGTCACCACGGCAACGGTGCGCAACGGCGCCTTCGGTTCGGCTTCCGCCGCCTTCGGCTTGCTTGCGTCCGGCGCCTTGCCCTGCTCGACTTCGGCCGCCTTGGCCTTGTTGGCCGCTACGCTGCCGACCGACGAGAACTCGCCTGTCGCCATCCACGCCGCGAACCCAATGAGCACAACAATGGCTGCAAGCTTGTGAAACCTGATTTTAGGCATCGTCATTTTTCCACTGCGGGTTCGGTCAGCTCCGCGCCTTCATGACGCGGGCGCGTCGCCGATATGGGTGCGCGCCTGACCGTGTTCAATTTGCCGTGATAGGCGAGCGTGCTTCTACATCAAAGTTGCACTGCAATATAGCCTCAAAGTTGCAAGACCATTACGGCATCGGACAAGGTGAACCCGCCGCCATCCAGTTTTCGATCGCTTGATAAGTCGCTTCGGCCGAGCCCGGAGCCGGCTCACGATCCGAGCCCGGCGCCCAGCCCCAGGCGACAAGTTTATCGTCGCGGACATGCAGCGCGACATCAGCCAGTTTGCGGTTGCCATTGCGCGCCGGATCCTTGATCTGGGCGCAGATTTCGGCCGAGGATTTACCGAACCAGGTCATCTCCGCCGGCGCCAGATGCCAGCCCTTGGCGCCGGGCGGTCCATGCAATGCATTGGAATTGCTGGAGAAATGGCAAGTCGTGCAGCGCAGGCCCGGATTGCCGAAGCCTGATCCGTCGGTGCCGCGCTGGACGTTGAAGGCATGCACACGCGTACCGCCATAATGCGCACCCGACCAGCGCGGCCGGTCGTCCGCGACATGACAATCGGCGCAGCGCGGATGCGAGAACACCGCGTAGATCTTGTCCCATTCGGACAGGCCCCTGGCCATGTCGACCGTCGGGCTCGGCGATGTCTGGCTCTGCTCCGCGGTTGCAGAGGGCGCCACCGAAAACATGATGGCAGCAGGCGTCAGCATGATGAGAAGCTTCCTCATGCGAAGGCCACCGTTGTCGACAGCGGCAGCGTGCGGATACGCTTGCCGGTAAGCGCGAAGATGGCATTGGCCAGCGCCGGTGCCGCCGGCGGCGTGCCAACCTCGCCGACGCCGCCCATCTTGTGGAAATTCTCCAGGATGGCGACTTCGAAGACCGGGCACTGGAAGATCCGCATGGCGTCGAAATCGTGGAAGTTCGACTGTTCGACCATGCCGTCGGCGAAGGTGATCTGCTGTCCCATTGCCGCCGACAGGCCATAGATGGCGGCGGAAATCAGCTGTGCCTCGATGATGCCCGGATCGAGTGCGGTGCCGACATCGGCGGCGATCCACACCTTCTCGACGCGGATGCCGGCCGGCGTGTCCGCCACCTGGACGATCTCGCCGACCCAGCTGCCGAAGGACAGCGTGAAAGCCATGCCCTTGGCCTTGCCGGCGGGCAGCGCCTCGCCCCATTTCGCCATCGCGGCGACCTTCTCGACCACCTTCACCGCCGAGGGATAGGCAGCCATCAATCTCTTGCGCATCTCGATAGGATCGACTTTCCCGGCGACGGCAATCTCGTCCATGAAGCCTTCGTGGAAGAAGCCGTTGATCGAACTGCCGACCGAGCGCCAGGAGCCAACGGGAATCGAAACAGGGGCGGCGACACCGCTCACCCGATAGTTCGGGATGGTGTAGGGCTGGTCATAGGCGCCGTCGACGATGCTTTTGTCGGGTCCCATCGGCGGTATCGACGGGAACAGCCGGCGCAAGGTGCTGGCTATCATGGATGGCGAGGCGATCCTCATGTCGACGGCGACCGGCATGCCGTCGTCGCCGAGCCGCGCCTGGAACTTGCCGACCGCGGCCGGCCGGTAGGCATCGTGGCGCATGTCTTCCTCGCGCGTCCAGGTCACCTTGACCGGACGCCCGCCTGTCTCCTTCGCCATCAGCACGGCGTGCAACGCGTAGTCCACCTCGACGCGGCGGCCGAAACCGCCGCCCATGAAGGTGGTGTGCACGGTGACCTTGTCCTGCCCGATGCCGACGGCGTTGGCGCAAAGCTGCCGCACCAGCGTCGGCGCCTGGTTGCCGCACCAGATGTCGAGCGCGCCATCGCGGAACCGCGCCGTGGCGTTCATCGGCTCCATCGTCGCATACGCCAGATAGGGCACGGCATAGTCCGCCTCGACCATGCGTTCGCGCGGCGCGTCGGCAAAGGCGGTGTCGACGTCGCCATTGTCGCGCATCGCCGAGCCCTTGGTGGCGAGCGCCTGCTTCAGCACGTCTGATATGGCGGCGCTGCCGAGCGGATATTCGGGATCCGCCCATTGGACATCGATGGCGTCGGCCGCCTTGAAAGCCGCCCAGGTATTTTGCGCGATGATGCCGAAGCCGTGGCCGTAATTCGTCTCGAGCGGCACGATCTTGATCACGCCGGGCATTTTCTCGGCTTTGGCGAGATCCGCCCTGACTGGCTTGGCCCAGAAGCGCGGGCTCATCTTCACCGTGCCGTAGAGCATATCCGGCAGCCTGACATCGATGCCGAAGATCGGCGCCCCGGTGACCTTGGCCAGCATGTCGATGCGTTTCTGCGGCTTTCCCAGCAGTTTCCAGTCGGCTCTGTCCTTGAGCCTGACTTCGGCCGGGGCCGCCAGGACGGCGGCAGCAGCCGCAACCGCGCCATAGGTCAGCGACTTGCCGGACGCCTTGTGGACAATCGAGCCATTGGCCGTTTCCAGATCGGTGGCGGCAACGCCGAGTTTCTGCGCCGCCGCCGCGATCAGCAACTGCCGGGCGGTGGCGCCCGCCTGGCGCATTTTGTCGAAACCGTCGCGCGCCGAAGCCGAGCCGCCGGTTGCCTGGAGAGCGAGGAACTTGCCGATCACACCGAGACCTGAGCGCACCGCCTGCGCGGTCATGCTCTCGTCGAAAAAGGCGAACGGACCGCCCTCTTCGAGGATCGCCGCGTTGTAATAGGCGTAGGAGGCCGGGCCGTGCTCGACCTTGACCTGGTCGAGACCGACATCGAGTTCTTCGGCTACCATAACGGCGAGCGTCGTCGAGATGCCTTGCCCCATCTCGGCGCGCGGCGCGACGATGGTGATGGTGTTGTCGGCGCCGATCTTCACATAGGGGTTGAAGGTCGCCTCGCCCTTGCCGAGATCGGTCTCGAGCGGATTCGGAAACGGCTTGCGATAATAGTAGTAACCGACGGCAACGCCGCCCGCGACAGCGGCCGCGCCGATCAGGAACGTGCGGCGGGCGATCTTTCCGACACTGGCCATGATCAGAGCCCCGCCGTCTTGAGCGCCGCGGCCTTCCTGATGGCCGAGCGGATCTTCGGATAGGTCCCGCAGCGGCAGAGATTGCCGCCCATGGCGTTGTCGATATCGGCGTCGCTCGGGTCGGCGACCTCGTCGAGCAGCGCCACCGCGCTCATGATCTGGCCGGCCTGGCAGTAGCCGCATTGCGCGACCTGTTCTTCCAGCCATGCCCGCTGCACAGGATGCAGCCTGCCCGCCGTGCCGATGCCTTCGATGGTGGTGACAGCGCCGCTGACCTGGCCGACGGGTAGCGAGCAGGAGCGCACCGGCTGACCATCGACATGCACGGTGCAGGCGCCGCATGCGGCAATGCCGCAGCCGAATTTCGGTCCGGTCTTGCCGATGAGGTCGCGCAGCGCCCACAGCAGCGGCATGTCCGGATCGGCGTCGATGTCGAATGACTGCCCGTCGACGGTGAGGCGCATGGGGATACCCTTTGTTGTCGTCCACAGCCCGAAGGCGAAGTTCCCCTTGGGTCGCTTCACCTTCAAACATATTGACAAATTCCGTCATTTTGTCAATTGAGATTTTGCAGGATAATGTCGCTCCATGAATCAGAACGAAGACATCGCCGCCATCGACCCCAGACGCGTCCGTATTCTGGACGGCGCGATGAAGGTGTTCTTGGCCTATGGCTTCTCCCGCACCACCATGGACGACATCGCGCGCGCCGCCGACATGTCGCGTCCGGCGCTCTATCTGCAGTTCAAGAACAAGACCGACATTTTCCGCGCCATCGCCATGATGGTGCTGTCGCGCTCGGTCGCGGCGGCAAAAATGGCTCTGGCCGGCGATGGTGCTTTCACCGAGCGCATGATGGGAGCCATCGACGAGGCTTTCATCGCGATGATGAGCGCCGTCCTTGCCTCGCCTCATGGCGCCGAATTGCTGGACATGAAATCAAGCCTCGGCGATCTGGTCGGGTGCTGGCGCGGCGCTCTTGTCGAACATATCGCCGCCGCCATCCATGGCGAGGCGGCCAGGAACGGCGTCGATCTGGCGGCCAGGGGCCTGTCGACGCAACTGCTTGCCGACATGCTGCTCGATGGACTGGAAGGCATGAAGACGCGGATCAGCGATCCCGAGGGACAGCGGCAGGCGGCCGCCGCCCTGATCAAGGTGATCGACCTGGCGCTGAAAGCCGGATGAAGCCTAGACGTGCCGGGTTTCCGGTCAGGCCCGGCGGCGCTCCGCTTCAGGGTTCTTGCGCACCGCGAGGAATTCCTTGACCCGCCGGCCGGGCGCGGGACCGCGCACCGGCTTGAAGCCGTCATCGAGTTCGCCGGAGAGATCGAGCGTCGGCCGCTTGCCGACGGCATCGTAGTTTTCTTCCAGCCAGTCGCTGGCGGCAGTGCGGCCGAGGTCTCTGAGATAGCTCAGGAAGGCCCATTCGGCATTGACCTTCGACGACGCCGACAGGTCCTTGAACGCCTCGTCGGCATCTATGCGATGCATGCGGATGTCGCGGTACTCGCCATGCGGCAGCCGGCCGGCGGCGATCAGTTCCTTGACGAAGGCGATCGAGCGGAATTCGCGCAGCAGCCCGGCATTGAAGGTGATTTCGTCGATGCGGTTCTGGATCTCGTTGGCGCTCCTGGGCGTCCCCTCGCGCACCACCGGATTGATCTGCACCAGGAGCACGTCCTCGGTCGCCGCCGTCTTGAAGAACGGATAAAGCGCCGGGTTGCCGCCATAGCCGCCATCCCAATAGGGCACGCCCTTGATCTCGACGGCGCGGAACAGCTGCGGCAGGCAGGCCGAGGCCATCACCGTGTCGAGGTCGATCTCGCCATCGGAAAACACCCGCAACTGTCCGGTCTCGACATTGGTCGCGGAGATGAACAGCTCCATGGATTTGCAGGCGCGCACATTGCTGAAGTCGATCTCCTGCGCCACCACGTCGCGCAGCGGATTGAGGCCGAGCGGGTTGGCGACATAGGGCGAGAACACCCGCGACATGGTGTCGAAGAAGACGTAGCCAGGCGTGTTCTCGATCGACCAATTGCCCCAGGCAACGTCCCACGGCATGCGCTGCACCGGGCTGAACCGGCCCTTCGCCGCCACCGCGCGCCAGAAATCGTCGAGTTTTTGCCGCGCGCCTTCGACCCCGCCGCGCACAAATCCATCGGCCAGCGCCACGGCGTTCATGGCGCCGGCGCTGGTGCCGGAAACCGCTGAAATCTCCAGCCTGCCATCCTCCAGCAGCCGGTCGAGCACGCCCCAGGAAAAGGCGCCATGCGAGCCGCCGCCCTGAAGCGCGATGTTGATCTTCTTGTTTTCCTCCGCCTTGCCGTTCTTCGTCATGGCGTTCCTGTTGTCCTGATGCGCCAACCTGCCCCAACGTCACGGAAGGAAGCAGCTATTGGCGGCCTATGTTGCAGTGCAGCATATAAGGACGGACCAAGGCAAGAACACGAACACGGTCGCGTGATCACATGAAATTTCGGTCATGAGGGAAAGCCTCTCCGCTTGAAGCGGAGAGACCGTGTCCTGGGGTCAGGATGCCTAGGCAACCAAATCCGGCACCGGGCCGACATAGCGCGATTGCGGCCGGATCAGCCGACCGGTCGTCTGCTGCTCGCGCGCATGCGCGATCCAGCCGGCAACGCGGCCGGCGGCGAAGACATTGCTGAAGGCTTGTGGCGGGAAACCCGCTGCTTCCAGCACCAGTGCCGTGTAGAATTCGACATTGGTCTGCAGCGAGCGCTGCGGCTTGGCGACCCGCAGCACCTCGAGCGCCGTCTTTTCGACGCCCTCGGCGAAAGCCAGCCGGCGGCCGGTCTCGCCCTCGCCGCCGAACTGCCGCACGACGGCTTTCAGCACGTCGGCGCGCGGATCGCGCACGCGGTAGATGCGATGGCCGAACCCCATGATCCGCCTGCCATGCGCGATCTCGTTGCGCAGCCAGCCGGCCGCATCGCCATGCGCGTCGATCGCGTCAAGCATCTCGATCACCGGGCCGGGCGCGCCGCCGTGCAACGGCCCCTTGAGCGCGCCGAGCCCGGCCAGCACCGACGAGGTCAGGCCGGCCAATGTCGAAGCAACGACGCGCGTGGCGAAGGTCGAGGCGTTGAGGCCGTGGTCGCAGACGGTCACCAGATAGGTGTCGAGCGCTTTTGCCAATGCCGGCGACGGAACGGCCCCCCGCAGCATGCGCAACATGTCGGCGGCATGGTCTGCCTTGCCGTCCGGCGCGACCGGCTGCTCGCCGCGCTGCAGGCGCAGCAAGGCAGGCGTCAGCACGGCGGGCGCCGCGATCAGCCGCAGCGCGTCGGCCAGTGTTTCGCCATCTGGCAGCAAGGCCATGCCGGCGCGCATGGCGCTGTAGATTTCGAGTGGCGCCAGCAGCGACAGCAAAGGCTGGGTCCGCCCGAACACCTCGACACGCGCCTCACCCAGTTGCGCCGCCAGTTCGATATCGCCAGGCAGATCCTCGAAGAAGCCGTCGAGCAACAGCCGCACGACCTGCGGAAAACTCCTTCGTCCGGCCAGTTCCGCCAGCGAATGACCACGGATCGTCAGGCGGCCGCCCAGACCATCCACGTCGGACAGCACGGTTTCGGCCGCCACCACATCATCGAGCCCATTCGCCATAGCCTTGTCTCCTTGAAGCTTTTCCGGATCGGAGATAAGGCTGGACAACGCTGTCATCAATCTTGATCAATATAATCAATACAAGGCTCGAAATGTCGGAATGGCTGTCGCGGCAAGAGGCGCTGGAAAGGCTCAGGGTCCGCCCGCAAACGCTCTACGCCTATGTCAGCCGCGGCCGCATCGGCATGCGGCCGGATGAGACCGACCCGCGCCGCAGCCAGTACCGCGCCGACGACATCGCGGCACTGGCCACCCGCCGGGCACGCGGACGCAGCCCCTCGGCCATCGCCGAAAGTGCGATTGCCTGGGGCGAGCCGTCGATCGCCACCTCGGTCTCGACCGTTTGGCACGGTCGCCTCATCTACCGGGGACAGGACGCCGTTGCGCTCGCCAAATCGGCGACCCTGGAGGAAACCGCCGCCGTGCTGTGGAACCTGGCTGAACCGATGGTTTTTAAGGCGCCGTCGTCGCAGGCACCTCATCCGATCGGCCGCGCCTCGGCCTTTGCGCAGCTTGCCTTGCTTGCCAGCCAGGGACGGCCTTCGCTTGGACGCAGCGCCACCTCGCTGTGCGCCGAGGCCGCGCAAACAATTGGGGCGCTGGCCCAGTCGCTGGGCGCCGCAGCCGGTAAAGGGCCTGTCCATCGGAGTCTGGCGCAGGGCTGGTCGGTGGATGATGCCGGGGCGGAGGCGATACGGTGCGCGCTTGTCCTGCTTGCCGACCATGAACTCAACGCATCGACCTTCGCTGCCCGCGTTGCCGCCTCGACCGGAGCCGCGCCCGCCGCTTGCCTGCTGGCGGGCCTGGCAACGCTATCCGGCCCGCGTCACGGCGGCGCCGGCGAAGCGGTCATGCAGCTCGCCGAGGATGCCGCAAGATACGGCGCCGATGCAGCAATCCGGCGCTGGCTCGGCCACGATCGGCCATTGCCGGCATTCGGCCATCCGCTCTATCCCGAGGGAGATCCCCGTGCCACCGCACTTTTGGCGGCCATCCCGGTCGACGAGACACTACAGCAGCTGGAAAAGGCCGCCATGTCCATGACCGGCGCGCGCCCAAACATCGACTTCGCCCTGGCTGCGCTGACGCGTGGTCTTGGCTTGCCGCGCGATGCGCCGTTCCAGCTGTTCGCGCTCGGGCGCAGTGTTGGCTGGGCAGCCCATATGGTCGAGCAGATCGTCAGCGGCAGCATCATCCGGCCGCGCGGCCGCTACGAGGGGCTATTGCCTTGACGGTATGTGAAGTCAGGCGGAGTTGGCACTGGTCCCGAACCGCGCCCGGTACGCGGCGGGCGTCGTGGCGAATTGTTGACGGAAGTGATGCCGCAACGTCGCCGCTGCTCCAAAGCCGGCGGTTTCGGCAATCCGCTCGATCGGCAAGGCGGTGTCCTCCAGCAAAGTACGCGCCCGTGAAAGCCGTTCCGAAAGCAGCCAGCGCGCCGGCGTGACACCAGTTGCGGCGGCGAACCGGCGCAGAAATGTCCGCTCGCTCATCCCGGCCAGGGCGGCCAGGGTTGCGACGGAATAGTCATCGGCAATATTCCCGCGCATTCTGTCGATCAACGGTCCGAGCCGGCTGCGTTCGTGCGGCTCGGGAACGGAACTCTCGACATACTGCGCCTGGCCGCCGTCGCGGTGCGGCGGCACGACCAAGCGGCGCGCCACCATGTTGGCCGCCTTGGTGCCGAAATCGCGCCGCACCAGATGCAGGCACAGATCGATGCCAGCCGCGCTGCCGGCCGATGTCAGCACATTCCCCTCATCAATGTACAAAACGTCCGGAACCACGGTGATGTCGGGATACATCGCCCTCAGCCTGTCGCTGTAGCGCCAATGCGTGGTTGCCTTCTTGCCTGACAGCAGGCCGGCAGCGGCAATCACGAACACACCCGAGCAGATGGACAGGATGCGCGCGCTCCGCTCGCTGGCCGCCCGAAGCGCCTCGATCAGCGAGGGCGGCACCGGACAATCCACACCACGCCATCCAGGCACGATCACCGTGCCGGCCTCGCCGATCAGATCGAGTCCGCCATCGGCAACAATGCGCACGCCGCCCATCGCGCGCATCTCACCGGCATCGATGCCGGCGACGGCAAAACGGTACCAATCCACACCCATCTCCGGCCTAGGCAAGGCGAACATCTCCGCCGCCACGCCGAACTCGAACGTGCACAGCCCGTCATAGGCAATGGCGACGACGAGTGGATTGGCAGGAGGGACGTTTGGCATGATCTTGACGATATATGGCAAAGCTGCCAGCTGCAATCGCCCGGTCCGGTGCGCTACCTCAGTCTCCATCAGGTGATGGAGACCAGCTCCATCAGAGATGGAGCCCCCTCAATGAGCTATGTGACAGACATTCCAGCGGCAGCGCCGGAGATTGCCCGCGACCATTTCCTGCACCGGCTTTCCGTCGAGACGGACTGTTCCGACGTCGCGGCGGCCCTGCGCGGCGGCGAGCCGGACTTCGTGCTTCTGCATGTGGTCGGTTCGCCTGATGCCTATGAGCGCCGCCATGTGCCGGGCGCGCTGCATCTGCCGCACCGCGAGATATCGGCCGAGCGGATGGCAAAGTGGCCGGCAGGCACGCTGTTCGTGGTCTATTGCGCCGGTCCGCATTGCAACGGCGCGGACCGCGCGGCCTTCAAGCTGGCCAGCCTCGGCCTGCCGGTCAAGATCATGATCGGCGGCATTTCAGGCTGGCAGGACGAAGAACTTCCCTTCGCCTCGGGCAAGGAGCCTGGTGCCCTGCGGGCGTGATCCGGACGCGCAGCCGTGCCTTACCGGCTCACGACATCGTATCGAGCTTGCGCTGCATGGCCGCGATCTGGTCCTTCAGCTGCTGCAGATCGTCGGACTTCTCCGGCGGCGCGTCCTTCCTGGCCGGTTCGGCGGGGGCCGCGGCCGGCGCCGAGCCAGCGGGCGGAAACGGCGTGAACAATCGCATCGCGTTCTGGAACATTTCCATATTGCGGCGCGTCTGCTCTTCCAGCGCCTTGATCGGCGTCGCGATCTTCATGACGTCCAGCGGCGACTTGCCGATGGCGCCCTTCATCTGCTCGCGAAAGCGCTCTTGCTCCTTGGAGAAAGCGATCATCGACTGTTCGAGGAAGCTCGGCACGATCATCTGCATCTGGTCGCCGTAGAAGGCGATCAACTGGCGCAGGAACGGGATCGGCAGCATGTTCTGCCCATCCTTGTTCTCCAGTTCGAAAATGATCTGGGTCAGCACCGGATGGGTGATGTCGTCGCCTGTCTTGGCGTCCTGGACGGTGAACTCCTCGCCCTTCTTGACCATCTCGGCCAGATCCTCGAGCGTCACATAGGTGCTCGTCCCCGTATTATAGAGGCGGCGGTTGGCGTATTTCTTGATAATGATCGGGTCGTCTTTTGCGGCCATCTGCATCCTCCCCGGACACCGGCGCGCCTGAGTAAGCAGCCGGTAACGATTGCGCCCTTTTTGAGGATATGCGCAAAAGCCTCATAATTCCAAGCAGTTTGTGCAGTGCGGGATCATATAATGCTGCATAGCAGGCAAAATATGCTGCGCAGCAGCGGCCAGCCCGGCGGCATGGCGACGCGCGACCTGCTTGGCGCGCATGGGCGCCATGCCGATTTCCGGTTTGACTTGGGTCATGGAAAGGGCAAGAAAAGTCGTCAACAATGCCCAAAAACATGACAGCTCGAAGTCTGGAGAAGAAAATGTCCTCTGCCAATTCCATCGTTGTCGCCAGTGCCGCACGCACGGCCGTCGGCTCCTTCAACGGTGCCTTCGCGGCCACGCCGGCGCATGAACTCGGTGCTGTCGTCATCAGGGAACTCCTGGCGCGCGCGGGTGTCGAGGCAACCGAGGTCGACGAGGTCATCCTCGGCCAGGTGCTGACCGCCGCCCAGGGCCAGAACCCGGCCCGCCAGGCCTCGATCATTGCCGGTCTGCCCAAGGAAACCACCGCCTGGGGCCTCAACCAGGTTTGCGGCTCGGGCCTGCGCGCCATCGCGCTCGGCATGCAGCAGATCGCCACCGGCGACGCCAAGGTGATCATCGCCGGCGGCCAGGAATCGATGTCGCTGTCGCCGCACGCGCAGCACCTGCGCGCCGGCGTGAAGATGGGCGACTACAAGATGATCGACACCATGATCAAGGACGGCCTGTGGGACGCCTTCAACGGCTATCACATGGGCAACACCGCCGAGAACGTCGCGCGCCAGTTCCAGATCACCCGCGACGATCAGGACCAGTTCGCGCTGGCCTCGCAGAACAAGGCCGAGGCCGCGCAGAAGGCCGGCAAGTTCAAGGACGAGATCGTGGCCTTCACCATCAAGGGCAAGAAGGGCGACACCATTGTCGACCAGGACGAATACATCCGCCATGGCGCGACGCTGGACGCCATGACCAAGCTGAAGCCGGCCTTCGACAAGGAAGGCACAGTGACCGCCGCCAACGCCTCCGGCATCAATGACGGTGCGGCCGGCGCGCTGCTGATGAGCGAAGCGGAAGCCGCAAGGCGCGGCATCACCCCTCTGGCGCGCATCGCGTCCTGGGCGACCGCCGGCGTCGATCCGGCGATCATGGGCACCGGACCCATCCCCGCCTCGAAGCGGGCGCTGGAAAAGGCCGGTTGGTCGGTCGGCGATCTCGACCTGGTCGAGGCCAACGAGGCCTTCGCCGCGCAGGCCTGCGCCGTCAACAAAGGCATGGGCTGGGATCCCTCGATCGTCAACGTCAATGGCGGCGCCATCGCCATCGGCCATCCGATCGGCGCCTCGGGCGCCCGCGTCTTCAACACGCTGGTTTTTGAGATGCGCCGCCGCGGCGCCAAGAAGGGCCTCGCCACGCTGTGCATCGGCGGCGGCATGGGCGTCGCGCTCTGCGTGGAGGCGCTCTGAAAAGACGATGACCGGGCGGCGCGAGCCGCCCGCGCCATATCCAATGCCTGCCAAGCCCGAAAACAGGGCGATATCAAAAAGGGGAAATGCATGACCAAGGTAGCAATCGTCACGGGCGGATCGCGCGGCATCGGCGCGGCGATCTCGATCGCTTTGAAGACCGCCGGTTATTCGGTTGCCGCCAACTATGCCGGCAATGACGAGGCGGCGGCGAAGTTCAAGGCCGAGACCGGCATTCCGGTCTACAAATGGTCGGTCGCCGACTATGACGCTTGCGCCGCCGGCATCAAACAGGTCGAGGCCGACCTCGGCCCGGTGTCGGTGCTGGTCAACAACGCCGGCATCACCCGCGATGCCATGTTCCACAAGATCACCCGCGACCAGTGGAAAGAGGTCATCGACACCAACCTGTCGGGTGTCTTCAACATGACGCATCCGCTGTGGAACGGCATGCGCGAGCGCAAGTTCGGCCGCGTCATCACCATCTCCTCGATCAATGGCCAGAAGGGCCAGGCCGGCCAGGTCAACTATTCCGCCGCCAAGGCCGGCGACATCGGCTTCTCGAAGGCGCTCGCCCAAGAGGGTGCCCGCGCGGGCATCACCGTCAACGTCATCTGCCCCGGCTACATCGCCACCGAAATGGTCAAGGCCATCGACGAGAAGGTCCTCAACGAGCGCATCCTGCCGCAGATCCCGGTCGGCCGCCTCGGCGAGCCGGAAGAGATCGCGCGCTGCGTCGTCTTCCTGGCCTCGCAGGATGCCGGCTTCATCACCGGCTCGACCATCACGGCCAATGGCGGCCAGTACTTCGTCTGACGGCGACGCCACGCTCGGCAACCGCCTCGCCGCCTGACAATGCGATTGTCAGGCGGCGAGTTTCAGTTGGGGGCCGGCTTCAGACTTGGCGGCCCCCACTGACCCTGGCTTGCCTGAAGGCGCGGGAACTTGCGCGAGCGGCGCACGGCTAAGCCCTGACAGTTTCAGCGCGATGCGACGCTTCATGAGCGGGCTGAGGTTCACCATCGAAAGCACGAGGTTGCGCAGGAACCGCTTCACCGGATTGCGAGCAAGTGCCATGTCGGTCATCCTGCCCGCGAGGTTGAGGACCTCCTGCGCGGCCGGGCGGCGCAGCGTTTCATAAAGGTCGAGTTCCGTCTCGGAACGAACGCCGTTCACCACATCGCCAAGCAACCGGCCAAGCACGACCGCATCGATGATGCCTGTGTTCATGCCTTGCCCGCCCGCCGGACTGTGGACATGGGCGGCATCGCCCATCAGAAGCAGCCGGTCCTTGCGATAGGCCCGGACCAGGCGATGATGAACGCGGAATCGCGAACTCCAGCTGATGCCAAGCACCCTGGCTCTCTTTCTGGTCGGTCCGCGGCTGTCGAGCAACGCCTGGATGTCGGCGACATCGGGCTTTTCCGGCGCCTCATCCATTGTCGCGACGACACGATATGATCCGTCCGGAAGCGGCGCCACCACCACCAGTCCGGCTGGGGCAAAGAACAGCGATACTTCTGTCGGCCCCACCGGCCAGTCCAGGCGAACGTCTGCCAGTACAAACGAGCCATCATAGGCCTCGCCGTCGAATTCGATGCCTGTCGACTTGCGCACCAAGCTCTGCATGCCGTCGGCACCGACGACGTAGCGCGCCAATATGATTTTCTCTTGGCCGTTTTCGACCACTGTCACACGCGCGCCATCGCTGTCTTGAGTGACAGCCACAGCCTCGACCTCACGATGAATGGTGCCGCCAAGGGCAGAGATCCGCTCGGCGAACACCTGCTCTGTCAGGTTCTGCGGCAGCATCATCAAATAGGGATGCCTTGATGGGAGCTTGCCGAAATCGAGCTTGAGAAGCGCTCTGTTTCGGTCGCGTATGGCGAAATCTTCCAACTTCACGGAAAGCTCACTCAGCCGCTGGGTAACGCCGAGCGGTTCGAGCGATTCCAGCGTCTGTGCATGGATGACACCGGCGCGCGACGTCTGCAGGCCGTGCGCAAGCTTTTCGATGAGCACGTGATCGACATTGGCTTGATGCAGAGCAATCGACAGCGCCATGCCGGTCGGACCGGCACCGATGATCACGACTTCAGTTTTCTTGGGCAGCATTTTCCATCTCCATTTATCAACGGTCGTTGACTTTTTAGTGAATCACGTTGCATTTGTCAACAGTCGTTGGCATATGCATCTCCATGACCGAGAACCAGCCGAAAAAAATCACCAAGTCAGACCGTACACGGGCTCAAATCCTCGAAGCCGCGCGCCAGCTTTTCGCTGAGCGAGGCTATGACGGCGCCTCCATCCGAGACGTTGCAGCACAGGCCTCGATCGATCCGGCGATGGTGATCCGTTATTTCCACAGCAAGGACGAATTGTTCGCCAGGGCGGCGGTCGTGAACCTGCAACTGCCCGATCAGCGGATTGATCCGGCCGCTATCGGCGAAACGCTGATCAGGCGCTTTCTCGTGAATTGGGAAGGCCCGGCCAACGGGCCCGGCATGATAATCCTGCTTCGCTCGGCAGCATCGAACGAGCACGCGGCCGAAAAAGTCCGTGATGTCTTCGCCAACCAGGTGAGGCCCATGATTGCTTCAATAGGCGACCCGGCGGATGCCGGCCGGCGCGCCGGGTTGGTTGCCAGCCAGTTGCTGGGTCTCGCCATGTGCCGATATCTGCTGCGGCTTGGGCCGGTGGTCGCGCTATCCCATGAAGAGATCATCCGAAATGTCGGGCCAGTGCTGCAACACTACGCCATGGGATCATGACGCGCATCGAACAATCCACTCGGTACGTGTCGATTGTGCCTAAGCGAGACAGAAAGATTAATGGCGGCGGCGCCGTCTGTGCGAACCCTGTGGGCAAGCCTGTGAATGCTCGGTGGATAAGCTGTTCACAACACAAGATATTGAGGGAACAAAACGGGAAAATAGCGCCGGCGCTGATTTGTCGCCGATTCGTTCCGGCTTTGAGCGGAAGTTAACGTTAATGGCCCGGAATCGCCTGCAGCATCTTAACGGGAAATTTAGAAAGATTAACAATTTCATAATCTTGAGCGATGGTCACCGATCCGCTCCTTTCATTTGCCGGCAAAAGTTAAGGGCGAAGGTCACCCAGCATAAAACGGGCCAGTTCGGCGATTCAGCATGTGGTGAGACTCAGGGTCACAAAATCCATATGTAGCCGTGAACAAAAGCTGAATCTGAGCGAGTCGCCGATTCGTCGCTGATTCGTTCCAGACTCGTTCCATCAGTTAAGCAGCAGCCAAATTAGCGCCAGACAGAGTTGCTGTTCGAGCCACCGGTGGAACATTCCGCTTTCGCTTCGCGCCCGAAATCCCTATGTGTCGCCTGTCATACGCGCCTGTTGAGGCGCGCTCCCGACAATGAGAGGCCAGAAAGCCTTATTTCCGAGCCGATGAACATCCAGCCGAAACACACTGAGCCGCTGATCCTGTCGGGACGCGACGTGACCGCCGTGCTTGGGCCGACCAACACCGGCAAGACCCATCTCGCCATCGAGCGCATGGTGGCGCACGAGACCGGCGTCATCGGCCTGCCGCTCAGGCTGCTGGCCCGGGAGGTCTATACGCGCGTCTGCGAAAAGGTCGGCGCCCACAAGGTCGCGCTGATCACCGGCGAGGAGAAGATCCAGCCGCCGGGCGCCAAATATTCGGTCTGCACGGTCGAAGCCATGCCGCGCGAGACCGACGCCGCCTTCGTCGCCATCGACGAGGTGCAGCTCGCCGGCGACCTCGAGCGCGGCCACATCTTCACCGACCGTATCCTGCACCTGCGCGGCCGCCAGGAAACGCTGCTGCTGGGTGCCGCCACCATGCACGGCATCCTGCAGCGCCTGCTGAAGGGCGTCTCGGTGGTTACGCGGCCTAGGCTGTCGCATCTGGCCTATGCCGGCTCGAAGAAACTGACCCGCCTGCCGCGCCGCACCGCGATCGTCGCCTTCTCCGCCGATGAGGTCTACGCCATCGCCGAGCTGATCCGTCGGCAGCAGGGCGGCGCCGCCGTCGTGCTCGGCGCGCTCTCGCCGCGCACCCGCAACGCCCAGGTGGCGCTGTTCCAGTCGGGCGATGTCGACTATCTCGTCGCCACCGACTCCATCGGCATGGGCCTCAACCTCGATCTCGACCATGTCGCCTTCGCCCAGAACCGCAAATTCGACGGCTACCAGTACCGCAACCTGACGGCGGCCGAACTCGGCCAGATCGCCGGCCGCGCCGGCCGGCATCTGCGCGACGGCACCTTCGGCGTTACCGGCCAGGTCGACCCGCTCGACGACGACCTCGTCAAGAAGATCGAGAGCCACGACTTCGATCCGGTGAAGGTGCTGCAGTGGCGCACCGCGCGTTTCGACTTCGCCAGCCTCGATGCGCTGAAGCGCTCGATCGAGACCAACGCGCCGGTCGAGGGCCTGACGCGCGCGCTGCCGGCGGTCGACGCACAGGCGCTCGAATATCTCTCCCGCGACGAGGACATCCGCGCGCTCGCCACCGATGCCAAGCGCGTGGCGCTGCTGTGGGAAGCCTGCGCGCTGCCAGACTACAGGAAGATCGCGCCGGCCCAGCATGCCGACCTCATCGCCTCGATCTACATGGACCTCGCCCGCCACGGCCATGTCGACGAGAACTACATGGCCGAGCAGGTGCGCCGCGCCGACACAACCGAGGGCGACATCGACACGCTGTCGCACCGCATTGCCCAGATCCGCACCTGGACATTCGTGTCGAACCGGCCCGGCTGGCTGGCCGATCAGGCACACTGGCAAGAAAAGACGCGCGAAATCGAAGACAGATTGTCGGATGCGCTGCATGAGCGGTTGACGAAACGCTTCGTAGACCGCAGGACTTCCGTCCTCATGCGGCGCCTTAGAGAAAATACCATGCCTGAAGCCGAAATCAGTCCTACCGGAACCGTCCTTGTCGAAGGCCATCATGTCGGCGAGTTGCAAGGGTTCCGCTTCACCGCCGACCAGACCGCCGGCGGCGAAGACGCCAAGGCCGTGCGCACGGCCGCGCAAAAGGCGCTGGCCGCCGAATTCGAGGCGCGCGCCGAGCGCTTTGGCGCCTGCGCCAATGGCGACCTCGCGCTTGGCTCGGACGGCACGTTGCGCTGGATCGGCGCGCCGATCGGCACGCTGGTTTCGGGCGAGGACGCGCTGAAGCCGCGCCTTGTGCTGCTGGCCGACGAACAGCTGACCGGCCCGGCCCGCGACAAGGTCGCCGGGCGCGCCGAACGCTTCGTCAATTTCCAGATTGAGTCGCTGCTGAAGCCGCTGGTCGATTTGAAGAACGCCGACCAGATTTCCGGCATCGGCCGTGGCATCGCCTTCCAGCTGGTCGAGAATTTCGGCCTCATCAACCGCCGCGACATCGCCGAAGAGATGAAGTCGCTCGACCAGGAAGGCCGTGCCGCCTTGCGTCGGCTCGGTGTGCGCTTCGGCGCCTATCACGTCTTCGTGCCCGCGCTGATCAAGCCGGCGCCCGCCGGCCTGGTGACCTTGCTGTGGGCGCTACAGAATGACGGCAAGGACAAGCCGGGCTTCGGCGACGTGGTCCATGCGCTGGCGTCGGGCCGCACCTCGGTGGTCATCGATCCGGCCTTCGACAAGGCCTTCTACAAGCTTGCCGGCTACCGCAATCTCGGCCGCCGCGCCGTGCGCATCGACATATTGGAGCGGCTGGCCGACCTCATCCGCCCGGCGACCAACTGGAAGCCCGGCCTCGGTCAGCGCCCGGACGGCGCCTATGACGGCCAGTCCTTCATGGTGACGCCGCCGATGATGTCGATCCTCGGCGCCACCGCCGACGACATGGAAGAAATCCTCAAGGGCCTGGGCTATCGCGCCGAGCCGAAGCCGGCGGCGGAGGTCAAGGCGCGGCTCGAGGCGCAGGACAACGCTGCGCGTGAAGCCGCCGGGGCCAAGCTTGCGGCGGAAGAAGCCGCGCGCGCCGAGCAGGCCAAGGCTGCGGAAGCCGCGGCAACGGATGCAGCCGCCGAGGCGGCGGTCGAGGGTTCGGAGCCGGCTGTTGCCGAGACCGCCATCGAAGCGCCGGCCGAGACCATCGCGGAAGTGGCGGCGGAGCCGGTCGCGGAAGCGCAACCGGAAACTCCGGCCGAGGCCGTGGAAGAGCCCACAACAGAGCCTGTCGCCGAAGCGGCTGCTGAACCTGCTGCCGAGCCAGAGGCGGAAGCCAGCGCTGACGTCATCGTCGCCCAAAGCGCCGACGCCCTTACCTCCCCCTCGATGGGGGAGGTCGCGGCGCGAAGCGACGCGGGTGGGGGTGATGGCGCTGACGGTGCAGATGTAACTGCCGAAGCCAGCGCGGCCCCCTCCCCGGCGCTGCGCGCCGACCCTCCCCACGAGGGGGAGGGTGAAACGAGCGAGCCCGCCGCCGAGGCCGAGGCGCCCAAGCCGATCCTGTTGTGGCGTCAGGGCCGTTTCGAACAGCGCCCGCGTCATCACGAGGGCCGCAACAACCGCCAGCGCAACGGGCAAGCGCGCGGCCGAAACAATGCATCGGCCGATGCCGCCGGCGCACCGGCCACGGCTGCACCAGGAGAACGTCCCGCCCAGGAAGGGCGGCGCGATGGCGCCGGCAAGCCGCGCTTCGACCGTTCGAAGTTCAAACCCAAGCCGCAGGGTGAAGGCGAACAGCGTCGTGACGGCCGCCCGCAGGGCGATCGTCCCGAGCGCCGCGAAGGCCGGCCCGACTGGAAGGGTGGCCGGCCCGAGGGCAAGGGTGGTCCCGATCGCGGCAAAGGCGGCGCAAAGCCCGCATTCCAGCCGAAGCCGCGCGAGGAACGTCCGGTGCGCTTCGATCCGGATTCGCCCTTCGCCAAGCTCGCCGCCTTGCGCGACCAGTTGAAGAAGTAGGCTCGGAGCATGATCCCGAAAAGTGGGAACCGGTTTTCGGAACAAGGTCATGCTCCAACAGAGAGATAGCTCGTGGTGATGGTTGCCGAAGGCCGCCAGCGCATCGACAAATGGCTGTTCTTCTCGCGCGCGGTGAAATCGCGCTCGCTGGCCGCCAAGCTGGTCGTCGCCGGACGCGTGCGCATCAATCGCGACAAAGCAGCGCAGGCCTCCGACCTGGTCAAGCCGGGCGACGTGCTGACCATCACGCTCGACCGTCGCATTTTCGTCTGGAAGGTTCTCGGCGCCGGGGTCCGGCGCGGCCCGGCCGAGGAAGCCCGCACCCTCTACGAGGACATGTCGCCGCCACCGACGCCGAAGGGCGAGGCGCTTCCCGACGCCATACCGGCGCTGCGCGAGGCCGGCAGCGGCCGCCCGACCAAGAGAGAGCGCCGCCAGACCGACCGCTTGCTTGGCGAAGATTGAGGCTTGCCGGCCAGATCGCGGACCGCGATCCCGGCGCAACGGCGGACGCAGGAAAGGACCGAACCCGGCAAACAGGACGCTCTCCGGCGCATCAGCCGCCTCGCCGCGCCTACCGCCTGGAATTCCATTCCACAAACGCCGAAGCAGCCGGGCAATCGCAACCCTTGCAAGCGGGAGACAAAGGCGTTACCTCACGGAAAAAGCCCAAGAAAACTGGCCCATTAAGCTGGGACCTCCCGGAGCCGACCGATGACCTATGTCGTGACCGACAATTGCATCAAGTGCAAATATATGGACTGCATCGAGGTCTGTCCGGTCGACTGCTTCTACGAAGGCGAGAACATGCTCGTCATCCATCCCGACGAATGCATCGACTGCGGCGTCTGCGAGCCCGAATGCCCGGCCGACGCGATCAAGCCCGACACCGAGCCGGGCCTCGACAAATGGCTGCAGATCAACACCGAATATGCCGAGAAATGGCCCAACATCACCGCCAAGAAGGAACCGCCGGCCGACGCCAAGACCTTCGACGGCGAGGCCGGCAAGTTCGAGAAATACTTCTCAGCCGAGCCCGGCGAAGGCGATTGACAAGTCGGCCGTAAAGGCTTGTATGACGCAGCGTAACAGGCACGTCGGATTAACCGCCTTGACAGGCGGCGATTGGTTGTGGCCTTCGCTTATGCAGCAAAACCTTGATTCTTCCGACTTTTTGTGTTACATCAGCGAAACATGCCGGTGACACAACGTCGATTTATGGCGCAGACGCCCCAAATCACTGAAAGGTGAAAATCCCATTCCGGACCAGAGCGATCTGGGTCAGGCGGTCGCAGTTCGTGCGGTTTGCCGGTCCCGGCCTTTCCGGTGGGTTCATCTGTTGTGCGGCTAACGATCGGTTTCCCCGGTCGCACGAGTTCAGCCGGCACCGCCGCCGGCCCACAACAAGGAGTTCAGGGCGTAATGGCAACGATCACCCCGCAGAAGAAGTCCACTGGTGCGCGTCACGGTTTCAAGACCGGCGAATACATCGTCTATCCGGCGCATGGTGTCGGCCAGATCGTATCGATCGACGAGCAGGAAGTGGCCGGCCATAAGCTGGAACTGTTCGTCATCGACTTCCAGAAGGACAAGATGCGCCTGAAGGTGCCGGTCGCCAAGGCGACCTCGATCGGCATGCGCAAGCTTTCGGAAGAGGATTATGTCGAGCGCGCGCTGAAGGTCGTGCAGGGCCGCGCCCGCGTCAAGCGCACCATGTGGTCGCGCCGCGCCCAGGAATATGATGCCAAGATCAATTCGGGCGACCTGATCTCGATCTCGGAAGTCGTGCGCGACCTCTACCGCGCCGACAACCAGCCGGAGCAGTCCTATTCCGAGCGCCAGCTCTATGAAGCGGCGCTCGACCGCATGGCCCGCGAGATCGCGGCCGTCAACCGTATGTCGGAAACCGAAGCCGTGCGCCTGATCGAGGTCAACCTCAACAAGGGCCCCAAGCGCGGCGCCAAGGCCGACAATGAGGAAGCCGAGCAGGAAGAAGCTGCCTGAGCTCCTGAGCCCTTAAGTTCACGAAAAACCCGGCCTCGCGCCGGGTTTTTTGTTTCTCGGACGGGGCAAGGGGCCAAGCCTACGCCGGACCGCCGCCTTCCTTCTCCGCCTCCTGCTTCAGCGTCGCGATGAACCGCTTGGTCCGTTCGCGCTCGGGGTTGCCAAACAGCACGGCGGACGGCCCCTGCTCGACAATGACGCCGGCATCGAGGAATACCGCTTTCTCAGCGATCTTGGAGGCAAGCCGCAGATCATGCGTCGCTATCACCATGGTTGTGCCTTCGCTGGCGAGCTTGCCAAGCACGTCGACCACCTCTTGCGCCAGTTCCGGATCGAGCGCCGAAGTCGGCTCGTCGCACAGCAGCACTTTCGGTGACGGCGCGAGCGCCCGGGCGATCGCCACGCGCTGCTGCTGGCCGCCCGACAGCGTCGCCGGCCAGGCATCGGCCTTGTGCGCCATCCCGACCTTTTCCAGCAAAGCGAGCGCCCGCTCGCGCGCCTTCTCCGTCGGCCATTTCAGCACTGTCACCAGCCCTTCCATGACATTCTCGATGGCGGTGCGATGCGGGAACAGCTGGAAGTTCTGGAACACCATGCCGGTCTGCAGGCGCAGCCGCCTGATGTCGGCGGCAGGCACCTTGATGCCCGGGCGAAACGCCAGCGTCTCGTCGCCGATGCGCACCGTGCCCGAGGTCGGGATTTCCAGGAGGTTGATGCAGCGCAGGAGCGTGCTTTTTCCCCCGCCCGACGGGCCGACAAGGGCCGTGACGCTGCCTTCGGCGATGGCGACGGTCACGCCCTTCAGCACCAGATTGTCGCCGAAGCGCTTTTCGATGTCGGTGAGGCCGATCATGCGCGCGCCTCCAGGAAGCCGCCATAACGGTTGAGCCGCCCCTCCAGCCGCGTCTGCAAGGCCGATAGCACCGAGCTCATCGCCAGATAAAGGATCGCCGCCTCGACATAGAGGATCAGCGGCTCATAGGTGGTGGCGACGATGCGCTGCGCCGCCTGGAACATCTCCGGCACGGTGATGGCGGCGGCCAGCGACGTGTCCTTGACCAGCGAGATGAAGGTGTTGGAGAGCGGCGGCACAGCGACCCGTCCGGCCTGCGGCAGGATGGTGCGCCGCATCGCCTGGCTCCAGGTCATGCCGATCGAATAGGCGGCTTCCCATTGGCCTTTCGGCACCGAGCCGATGGCCGCGCGGATGATCTCCGACGTGTACGCGCCGATATTCAGCGTGAAGCCGATCAGCGCAGCGGTAAAAGCGTCAAGCAGGATGCCGACCGACGGCAGGCCGTAGAAGATCAGGAACAGCTGCACCAGAAGCGGCGTGCCGCGGAAGATCCAGACATAGAAGCGCACGAGCATGACCAGCGGCTTCGGCCCGAACAGCCGGCCAAGTGCCGCGCCGAGGCCAACCGCCAGGCCAAGGACGAAGGACAACAGAGTCAACGGCACGGTGAAGATCAGGGCGGCCCACAGCAGCGAAGGCAGCGACTCCAGCATCAGTTGCAGCCAGTGCGGCACGAAAGACCTCCAGAATGGTCGAGATGGCTTCATCGAAGCGCGAATGCGTCAGCCATATCACGACAAAAGCGGCGAGCCGTCAAAGACGGCCCGCCGCTGGATGCATTGCAGGAGCGACAAACTCGCCCCCCACTCAAACCTATTTGGAAACGTCCTGGCCGAAATAGGTGTCGGCGATCTTCTTGTAGGTGCCGTCGGCCTTGATGTCGGCCAGCGCCTTGTTGATGGCGCCAACCAGTTCCGGATCGCCCTTGCGCACGATGACGCCGGAATAGTCGGCGTTTTCCTCTTGCGCGGCGATCTTCACATTGGCGTCGGGCTTGTGCTTCTTGAAGTCGAGGAACGACAGGCTGTCATTGATGGTGGCGTCGGCGCGGCCGGTCAAAAGCAGCTGGATCGACTGGTCGAAGCCATCGGTGCCGACCAGTTCGGCGCCGTTCGCCTCGGCCAGCTTGCCGAAGTTCGAGGTCAGCGACTGCGCCGACTTCTTGCCCTTGAGATCGGCGAAGGTCTTGATGTCGGTGTTGTCGCCTCGCACGATCAGCACTGCCTTGGAGGCGATGTAGGGGTCGGAGAAATCATACTTCGCCTTGCGCGCGTCGGTGATGCCGACTTCGTTGATGACGGCGTCGTAGCGCTTGACGTCGAGACCGGCGATCAGCCCGTCCCATTTGCCCTCGAGGAATTCGACCTTGACGCCGAGCTTGTCGGCGATCGCCTTGGCGATCTCGACGTCGAAGCCGACCAGCGCGCCGGACGCGTCATGGTAGGTGAAGGGCGCGTAGGTACCTTCCGTGCCGACCTTGATGACGCCAGCCTGTTTGATCTGATCGAGATTGGCGCCGGCGTGACCCGCGGTGACCGCCAGGGCCTGCAGGGTTCCGGCGACGATAAGCGACTTGAGCCATTTCATTTTTTTGTGATCCCGTCCTTAGCCTGACATCAGGCCTGTTGTGAGGGTTGGAAAATGACAGATGCGAGCCGAAAGAATAAGGAACCAGATTTCAAAAACAAAGAAGTTCCGAAATCAAATTCTCTAAAAGCGATTTTCTGCAGCGTCTGGCGTCCCCGGCAACCGCGTCGAAATCGTCCGGACAGCATCCCTCGCCCGCCCGCGCCAGCGGAACCTTTCTCGCGCGCGGCAGTTTTGGCTGTTCTAGGGCGCGACGCCGCGATTTCAACCGGTGCCCTGCCAAGTTCGTAACGTCGGCTATCGGTTCAGCCAGGGAGCGCCTCATGATGGAAGACACGGCAGGACGGATCATGGTCCGCGCGGCGATGCGGGCTCCCTATCTCGAACGCGACGAGGAGCATCGGCTGGCCCTGCTCTGGAAGCAAGACAACGACCAAAACGCCCTGCACAGCATTACCGTCGCTCATATGCGGCTGGTCATTTCCATGGCCTCGAAATTCCGCCATTACGGCCTGCCGCTCGGCGACCTGATCCAGGAAGGCCATGTCGGCCTGCTCGAGGCCGCCGCCCGTTTCGAGCCCGAGCGTGAAGTGCGGTTTTCGACCTATGCGACGTGGTGGATCCGCGCCTCGATGCAGGATTACATCCTGCGCAACTGGTCGATCGTGCGCGGCGGCACGAGCTCGGCACAGAAAGCCCTGTTCTTCAACCTGCGACGTCTGCGCGCCCGGCTGGCGAACGGCGCCGAGCCACTTTCCAACGCAACCCTCTACCGCGAGGTGTCAGTTGCGCTCGGCGTCTCCGAGGCTGACGTGGCGATGATGGATTCACGGCTGTCGGCGCCCGACTCCTCGCTCAACGTACCGCTCGCCGACGATGCTGGCGCGACCGAGCGGATGGACTTCCTGGTTTCCGACGATCCCCTGCCCGACGAGATCGTCGGCGACAAGATCGATGTCGCACGCCGCTCGCTTTGGCTGAAGGAGGCGCTCCATGCGTTGAACGCGCGTGAACTCAGGATCATCGAGGAACGCCGACTGAACGACGAGGGCGCCACGCTCGAGGCGCTCGGCGAGACGCTCGGCATTTCCAAGGAGCGCGTCCGCCAGATCGAGGCCCGCGCCATGGAAAAGCTGAAGGTGGCGCTGGTGAAGCAGAACCCGGAATTTCTGGCGACGGCCGCCTGATCCCGCTCGACAACTCTTATTTGTCGGTGACGATCTTGACCTTGTCGCCGGCCGAAACCGCGGCACCCGGCGACAGCGCGTTGAGCACCCGGAACAGGTCGAGCTTGCGGTCGACGCCGACCATCTGCGCGGCGAGCGAGCCCATCGTCTGGCCCGGCTGCACCGTGAGCACGCGGATATGCAGCGGCTTCAGGGCCGCCTTCTCAGCAGCACTCAGGATACGGAACGACCCGCTGACCGAGCGCGCCACCGTCTCCAGCGAGGTGCTGGCCGAGGGCGCTGCGGTCAGCAGCCGGTAGACCTGGCCGCCGGCACGGATCACCGCGATATCGAACTGCCAGCCCTCGGCGCTGGCATGCGCGGTCGCGGCCTCGTTGCCGTTGATGGTTTCCTGCTTGACGCTGCTGTCGTCGAGACCTGCCACCCAGCCGCTTCTGATGTAGTCGGTCAGGGCGCGGTTCTTGTCGATCGAGACGCCGTCGAAGCGGATCGCGATGTCGCCCGGCCCGGTCGCCGTCACCGCCGCCGCCGAATTGTCGATGATGAAACCGTCCGGCACCGTGAACGACACGCCGAGGCCCGGATGAAGGAACGTCTCGCCGCGCACATAACCTTCCTCCGGCGTGTCGCCATAGAGCAGACCGTCTATGCCGGCGAGGAAGGAATCGCGGTCGCGCGTGCCGACGCCGGGCGCGCCGAACTGGCGGGCATGGCGCTGCGCCAGATCAATGCGCTGCGGCGTGTTGGGGTGCGTGGCCAGGAAGTCGAGGCTGGCGTCGGTGGCGCCGCTGATCGAGCGGAAATCGGTGTAGGCCGACATCGACTGCAGGAAGCGGCCGGCGGCATAGGGATCATAACCGGCTTCACCAATCGACTTGATACCGATGGCGTCGGCTTCCAGCTCCTGGTTACGCGAGAACTGCGCGAGCCGGAGCTTGCCGCGGATCAGCGCCGCCTTGGCTGTCGGGCTGTCACCGAGGACGTCCGAAACCACTTTGGTTGCCAGGCCTTCCTCGGCTTCCAACTGCTGGCGCTGCAGGCCGTGATTGGCGGTGACGTGGCCCATCTCATGCGCGATGACGGCGGCAAGCTCGGACGAATCATTGGCCAGCGCCAAAAGGCCGCGCGTGATGTAGAGATAGCCGCCGGGCAGTGCGAAGGCGTTGACGTTGGGCGAATTGAGGATGGTGATGCGATAGGTCTGTGTCGGGTTGGCCGAGACAACGGTCAAATTGCCGACGACCTTGGCGACCATGCGCTCGAGCTTGGGATCGGAATATTCGCCGCCATAGGTCGCCAGGATGCGTGGATGCTGCGCCTTGGCGAGTTCGGCCAGCTTGTTGTTGGCGCCAACATTGTCGACGGTGATCGGCCTGTCGGACGGCTGGAAGCCGGATTCCTGGACCTCCGGAGGCGTGAACATCTGGCAGCTTGCCAGCGCCACGGCAAAGCCGGCCAGCGCCAGAAAGCGCGCCAGCGGATTCATTCGCAGCTTGTCGACGCCGATCGCCAGAGCGGCTTCCTTTCAGGTCCCGGCGCATGAACAGGAAAATCGGGGGCGATCTTCGGAACCTGTCATGCGCAAAAAACAAATTTCTACGGCACCCGTCACACGTCCCTCGGGGCATGTGACGGGTGCAGTAGGCAAATCACGGCCTGTGCCGGACCAGTAGGGCGGACCTAGCCACACTACTTCTGCCATGGCAAGCAAGCGTCCCATCGCCTGAGATCGGTTTGACCGTAAATTATGTCCGCTTCCGGGCAATATCTCGTGATACGGCATTGCCGGCACTTGTCCCGATATAGCGCCGGAACGCTTCCGGACCAGCCTCGGCAAAGAAATCGTCCGCGCTGCCGATGGCCGCGATGGCGCCATCGTCCAGAAACACCACATTCTGGCCGATTCGGCGGGCATCCTCAGGCTGATGCGTGACGAACAGCACCGTCATGCCGCGTTCGGCGTGCACACCGGCGACCAGATCGAGCATATCATCGCGCAAGGCCGGCCCCAACGAGGCAAAGGGCTCGTCGAGCAGCAGAACCGGGCGATCGCGCACCAGCACGCGCGCCAGGGCAACACGCTGCCGTTCGCCGCCGGAGAGTTCGCGCGGCAAGCGCTTTTCCTTGCCGCCAAGGCCAGTGCGCGCAAGCGCGCCGGCGATCGCCTCGCGGTCGGTATCGGTCAGCCGCAGCGACGGCGAGCGGCCGAGCCCGACATTCTGCTCGACGGAGAGATGGCCAAAAAGGTTGTTTTCCTGAAACACCATCGACACCGGCCGGGCGGCCGGAGGATCGGCGCCGACATCGGCCCCGCCGATCAGCACGCGGCCCGACTGCGGCGCCTCGAAGCCGGCAACCAGATTGAGCAGCGTCGACTTGCCCGAACCGCTCGGCCCCATAATGGCGGTGATTTCGGCAGCCGCGAAAGCGACATCGAAGGCGAGCGGCGCCTCGCCATAGCTGAACGAGACCTTGTCCAGCCGCACCGGAACACCCTTCCTGCCCTCATCAGACATAGCGGACCTTTTCCCTTCCGAGCCAGTCCGCCGCCAACACCAAGGCGAGGCAGACCAGGCCTAGCAGCAGCGCCAGGCCGGCGGCGTCCTCGGTGCGGTAGCTGCCCATGCGCGAAAGCAGAAGGTAGGGCAAGGTCTGCACGGAATCACTGCCGAACAGCGCGATGACGCCGAGATCGCCGAGCGACAGCGCCATGGCGAAAGCGAAGGCCGTGGCGAGCGGACGCCGCAATGACGGCCAGTCGACCAGCCGCAGCCTCGCCCAGCCGGCAATGCCGAGCTGCGCGCAGAGCCGTTCGTGACGCTCGCTCGCCGCATCATAGGCGGGGCGGACGGCACGCAGCGCGAAGGGCATCGCCATGACGGCATTGACGGTGACGACCATGACCGGTGCGATGGCAAAGACATCGCCGGCATGGCGCAGTAGCAGGAACCAGCCGGCGCCGATGACGATCGGCGGCACGACCAGCACAAAACCCGCGCCGGTATCCGTGGCATGTTCGAGCAGCGCTCTTGGACCGGCGCGACGGTTCAACGCGAGTGCCCGGCGCGCCATGGTCAGCGCCAGCGACAGCATCACCGAAAGCAGCGCCGACAGGAAGGCCAGCACCGCACTGGTCAGCGTCGCCTGCCGGACAGCGGCCTCGCCCGCCAGCCGGCCGAGATCGGCACCCAACCCTGCAATCACCGTGGCAGCCATCGGCCCGATAACGAACAGCAGCGCCAGCACGATGAGCGCGGCGTTCAGCATGGTCTCGGTGCCGTTGACGGAGAGATAGCGGCGCGGCGCGACCGGCAGGTTGGTGTCGCCGACGACATTGGCGCCAAGCCGCGTCAGCGCCAGCACCACGATGAAGGTCAGCGCGATCTGCAGCAATGTCAGCGCGACCGCTCGCGCCGGATCGAAATCGAAGCGCAGCGCCTGGTAGATGCCGACCTCCAGCGTCGTCGCGGCCGGCCCACCGCCCAGCGTCAGCACGATGGTGAAGGATGTGATGCACAGCATGAAGACCAGCCCGGCGACACCCGGCAGAGCGGCGCGCAGCGTCGGCCATTCGATCAGCCGGAAGGCCGGCCGCGCCGCCATACCGAGCTGGCTTGCCAGCCGCCATTGGTCGGCGGGAATGGTCTGCAGCGCCTCGAGGAACAGCCGCGTCGCCAACGGCAGATTGAAGAAGACATGGGCGACGAGAATGCCGGACAGGCCGTAAATGCCTGGCCAGCCCTGGCCGCCGACGGCGCTGAACAGCCCGGCGAAATAGCCGGCGCGGCCGTAGAGCGCCAGGATACCGAGCGCCGCGACGATCGCCGGCAGCGCCAGCGGCACGGCGAAAAGCTGCAGGATGAAGGCGCGGCCGAAGAAGCGCGGATGCCGCGACAGCGCGCGCGCCACGAACAGGGCCGGGCCGACAGAAAGCAGCGTCGATAGGGCGGCCTGCCAGAGCGTGAAGCGCACGACGCGCAGCAGGTAGGGATCGAAGGCCGCCCAGGCGCCCGAAAAGTCATGGGCGCCTTCGACGAGCAGACCGGCAAACGCGCCGCCGATCAGCAGTGTGATCGCGGCGAGCGCGAGGATGCCGGCGCGAACGCGGGAGTCAGAGGACGCGCGCCTTCCACCCTCCCCCTTGCGGGGAGGGTCGGATCGCGGATGCCGCAAAGCGGTGTCCGCGATCCGGGGTGGGGGTGAGTCTGGGCTCAGCGTCGGCACCCCCACCCCGCTCCGCTTCGCGGATCGACCCTCCCCACAAGGGGGAGGGTGAAGCGCGCGCTCATTTGCTCATCACCGCCAGCCATTCATCGACCCAGGCCTTACGGTTAGCGGCGACCTCCTCGGGGCTGAACAGCAAGGTCTTGGTCGGCTTGACCAGTTTGTCGAAGGCCGGGTTGAGCGGCTTGTCGGTCTTCCCGGCCGGGAACATCCAGTTGGTCTCAGGGATCGCGTCCTGGAATTTCGGGCCGGTCATGAAAGCGATGAACTTTGCCGCCAGCGGGTTCTTCGCCCCCGTGGTGGTGATGCCGGCCACCTCGATCTGCAGATACTCGCCTTCCTCGAAGGAAGCCGCCTGGTAGCGCTGCGTGTTCTCGGCGACCATGTGGTAGGCTGGCGACGTCGTATAGGACAGCACCATCGGCGCTTCGCCCTTGGTGAACAGGCCATATGCCTCGCTCCAGCCCGGCGTCACGGTCAGCACCTTCGTCTTGAGCTTGGCCCAGGCTTCCGGCGCCTTGTCGCCATAGACCGACTTCACCCACAACAGCAGCCCGAGGCCCGGCGTCGAGGTGCGCGGATCCTGGATGACGATCTTGTCGTCGGCGCTGCCTTCGACCAGCTCCTTCAGGCTCTTGGGAGGCGTCTTCAGCTTTTCGGTGTCGTAGACGACAGCGAAATAGCCGTAGTCGAAGGGAACAAAAGTATCGTCGCTCCAGCCACCCGGCACGTTGACGTCGCTCACCACGCCATGCGGCGCAAACAACCCGCTGGCCTTGGCATCGGCGGTGAGATTGGTGTCGAGGCCGAGCACGATATCGGCCTTGGTCGAGGCGCCTTCGAGCTTGACGCGGTTGAGCAGCGCGACGCCGTCGGCAACCGAGACGAACTCGACGTCGCAGCCGCATTGGGCTTCGAATTCCTTCTTCACCACGGGGCCTGGACCCCAGTCGGCGGTGAAGCTCTCATAGGTATAGACGGTGAGCTTGTCCTTGGCCAAGGCCGGCCCGGACAGCGCCACCAGCGTGGCTGAGACAAGAGCGTATAAAAGCGTGCGCATCGGCGCCTCCCTCGTTCGAATTGAAAGGAATTGAGGCGTCGGACTGTCCGAAACGTCTAATCCCTCCGCCGGTACAAACCGGATCAGGTTCAGCGGGTTGGCGAGATTGCCTCTCAGCCGGTCCGCGAAGATCGCGCCCGGCACCCCGTTAGAGCGTTTCGACACATAGGCCGGCCCGAGGAACCGCGCAAGTGGCAGTTTGCCGGCCTTCCGTTTCCGGTGCCGGGCTGGTACAGGCCACACGATATGAGCACATTCACCATCCTGCTTGGCGGCGATCTCATCCGCACGCCCCGGCTCGACCGCCATGTCGAGGGCACGCGCGTGATCGCCGCGGATGCCGGCATCGGCCATGCACGGCTGCTCGGCCTCGTGCCGGAACTGTGGGTAGGCGATTTCGATTCGGTGCCGGCCGATCTGCCGGAAGAGCTCGCCGCCGTCCCCCGCCGGACCTTCCCGGCGGAGAAGGACAAGACTGACGGCGAACTGGCGATCGCCGCGGCCCTCGAGCGCGGCGCCACCCGCCTGGTGCTCGCGGGCGCGTTCGGCGGCAAGCGCGCCGACCATGCCTTCCTGCATCTGGCGCTTGCCCTGCGCCTGGCTGAGGCCGGGACCGAGGTGCTGCTGACCAGCGGTGCCCAGGAAGGCGTGCCTTTGCTGTTGGGAAAGGCCGGCTTCGACTATGCCGACGGCACGCTGTTTTCCATCCTCGGTTTTTCCGAACTTACCGGACTGACCGTCACCGGCGCCAAATGGCCGCTCAACCAGGTCGAAGTGGCCTTCGGTTCGTCACTGACCATCTCCAACGAGGTCAAGTTCGACAAGATCGGGGGCCGCCTCGAAATCGCGCTCGGCCACGGCCGCGCGTTGCTGCTTGCGCATCCGTATCCATTACCTGAAAGCTGACATGGCTCCGCCTCTTCTCAATCTCGACGGGATAAAGCTGACCTTCGGTGGCACGCCGCTGCTCGATGGCGCCGCCTTGACCGCTTCGGCCGGCGACAAGATCGCTTTGGTCGGCCGCAATGGATCCGGCAAGTCGACATTGCTCAAGATCGCCGCTGGCCTGATCGAGCCACAGGACGGCGAGGTGTTCCGCCAGCCTTCGGCAACCGTCCGCTATCTGCCGCAAATGCCCGACATGGAAGGTTTTGCCACCGTTCGCGCCTATGTCGAGGCGGGACTTGGTCCGGCAGATGATCCCTACCGCGCCTCCTATCTGATGGAGCATCTCGGCCTGTCGGGCGAAGAACGGCCGGGCGATCTCTCGGGCGGCGAGGCCAGGCGCGCTGCCCTTGCCCGCGTCATGGCGCCGGAACCCGACATTCTGCTGCTCGATGAGCCGACCAACCATCTCGACCTGTCCGTCATCGAATGGCTGGAAGAGGAGCTCGTGCGCACCTCCTCGGCGCTCATCGTCATTTCGCACGACCGCCGTTTCCTCGAGCGCGTGTCGCGCGCCACTGTCTGGCTCGATCGCGGCCAGACCCGCAGGCTGGACAAGGGTTTTGGCCATTTCGAGGAATGGCGCGACCTGGTGCTGGAAGAGGAAGAGCGCGAGCAGCACAAGCTCGGCCGCCAGATCGTGCGCGAGGAGCATTGGCTGCGCTATGGCGTGACGGCGCGCCGCAAGCGCAACATGCGCCGGCTGGGCGAGTTGCAGACCATGCGCCAGCGTTTTCGTGGCCATCGCGGCGCCGAGGGCACCGCGACCATGGTGGCGAGCGACGCCGCCGAGTCCGGCAAGCTGGTGATCGAAGCCAAGAACATCGAGAAGAGCTTTGGCGATCTCAATGTGGTCAAGGGCTTCTCGACGCGGATCCAGCGTGGCGACCGCGTCGGTCTCGTCGGGCCGAACGGCGCGGGCAAGACGACGCTTCTGAAGATGCTGACCGGCGAATTGGCGCCGGACGCCGGCTCGGTCCGGCTCGGCACCAACCTGGAAATCGCCACGCTCGACCAGAAGCGCGAGGCGGTCGATCCGCAGGAGACGCTCGCGCAATACCTCACCGACGGGCGCGGCGAAAACCTCGTCATCAATGGCGAGCAACGCCATGTCGTCTCCTACATGAAGGATTTCCTGTTCAAGCCGGAGCAGGCGCGCACGCCGGTGCGAGAATTGTCCGGTGGCGAGCGGGCGCGGCTGATCCTGGCGCGCGTGCTGGCGCGGCCGGCGAACCTCCTCGTGCTCGATGAGCCGACCAACGATCTCGACATGGAGACGCTGGAATTGCTGCAGGAACTGGTTGCCGGCTTCGCCGGCACCGTCATCCTGGTCAGCCACGACCGCGATTTCCTCGACCGAACCGTGACCAGCATCATAGCGCCGGACGGCGGCGGCCGCTGGGTCGAATATGCCGGCGGCTATTCCGACATGCTGGCGCAGCGCGGCGGCACCAGGCTCGACGACCGCAAGGCGCGCGCCAAGGCTGAAGCCGCCGATGCGCCGGCGCCGGGCAAGAGCGAACCGGCAGCCGCGAAAGGGCCGGCGAAGAAACTGTCCTTCAAGCAGAAATTCGCCCTGGAATCGCTCCCCAAGAAGATCGAGGCGGTGACCGCATCGATCTCGCGGCTGGAGAACAATATCGCCGACCCCGCCTATTACGAACGCGATCCGGCCTCGTTCCAGAAGACCATCTCTGCCCTCGACAAGGAACGTGCGACGCTGGCCGCGCTCGAGGAAGAGTGGCTGGAGCTGGAGATGCTGCGCGAGGAGATGGAAGGGTAGTTTGTCCCTACGAGATTATGCGTCTATGTTGGGCACATAGAGGGCAACTCCATTGCTTCAATCGAAACCCAAACCTCAGCGAAAATTCGCCACGATATCGATCAGCTTCCAGTTGCTCGAAGACGCCAAGTTGTTGGGCATCGACATCTCTCGTGCCGCAGAGACCGGCATCGCAGAAGCGATTGCGGCGAAGAAGACCCTTCAATGGCAGGCAGAGAACAGGAAAGTCATTGCAAGCTCAAACGACTATATCAGCCGAAACGGGTTGCCCTTAGCCAAGTATCGGCCGTTTTGAGACCACAACCCTATCCAAGTCCGCTGACGCCGCCTTCTCAGCCCGCCGTCTTCGCCTGCCAGGCCTTGATCGCCTCGTCGAACACCTTCTCGCCGGGAATGCCTTTTTCCATCGTCAGCAGCGCCCGCCGTCCGGTCTTGTAGACGACAGGCACGTCGATCCAGTCCTGGCCGCGCAGCAGGGTCATGTTGGCGTCCTCGTCGGCCTTGGTGTCGTTGAGCGCGACGAGGAAGAAGCCGTCGGCGATCTTGGCCGGAATGCCGATAAGCGGGCTGCCGGCATCCTGCTCCGAACTCTTCATGGCAACGCGCAGGATGTTGTCGACACCGCCGCCCTCGAAACCGTCAGGCGTCAGGAAGATCATCTCGATGATATGGCTGGCCGGCAGCGTCTGGTCGGTGTTGCGGCGGATGGTCATGCGCAGCTGGATGTCCTTGCCGGGGATGGTCGCCTCGGCGCGGATCGCCGGCTCGGGCGGCAGATCGCCGCCGGGCGATTCCTGCACCAGCGACCAGACGATGCTGCCGGGCTCGGCCGAGCCCTGCGCGGTGCTGGTGCGCTCCTCATAGAAGATCGCCTTCTGGCCGACCGGCACCGAGGTCTGCGTCGCCGGGGCAGCCGCCGGTGCCGCGGGCGTGGCGCCCGCCGGAGCGGGCGGCGGTGTGGCGGCGGCATCGGCCGGCGCCGCGGGTGCGGTTCCGTTGGCGGGCGGTGTTGCCGCGGGCGCGGTGCCTGCCGCAGGTGCGGTCGCAGCAGGCGTCGCCGCGGCTGGCGCTGCCGGGGGCGCGGCTGCAGCCGGGGGCGGATTGGCCGGCGCATTCGTCGCCGAGGGCGGCGTCGTCAGCGCGGCGACGGATTCACCCTCGCCTATGCCCGTTTGTCCACCGGCCGGGCCGGGGTCGGTCTCGCCGCCTTCGGGCGTCAGCCGCTGCGTGAATTTCGTCCCCTCGGCACCTGCCGCGGGCGCCGGTGGCGTCGCGGCGGCATCGGTCGCAGGCTTCGCCGGCGCCGGCTTCACCGGTTCGGTCTTGGCGACGACCTTGCTACCGCCCAGGCCCAGCATCTTGCTGAAGGCGTCCTTGTTGAGCCAGATGCCATAGCCACCGCCGGCGACCACCAGCAAGGCGACGACGGCCGCGATCAGCCCGCCATAGCTGCGCCTGCGCTCGGCCGGGCGCAGGCGGAAAGTATCGGCTGCCGCCGGTTCCTCATCGTTCGGGAAGACGTCGGCGCGGTCATCGTCCTGGTCCGCATCCATGCCCGGCAAGGCATGATCGGCGAGATCCGGGGCCACCGGTTGCACCGGCGTGGGCTTCTGCCAGCTCGGCTCGGTCTTGGCGGCGGGCGGCGCGGGCCGGTATGGTTCCGGCTTGGCGGCTGGCGGCGGCGCGGGACGGGTGGGCTCCGGCTTCGCGACTGGCGGCGCCGGCCACGCCGACTCGGCCTTCACCGGCTGGCGCGCGTGGCTTGGCTGGTTCTTGTTGCGGTCGATCGAGGAAAAGATGTGTTCCAGCTCGGCGAGCGGATCCGTTTCCGGCACGCTCTTGGCATACTCGCGCTCAACGCTCGTAATGGCGTTTTCCAGTGAGCGCTTTTGCGCGCTTATGGCCTCGGTGGCAAGCGGCGGCGAATATTCCGCAAGCTTCTTGGCCAGCATGGAACGAACGCTCTCATAGATGCGCGTACGCTTTTCGGGCGTCTCGTCGCCGTGCTTGTCGAGCGCCTTTTTCAGAACAGCAACAAAATCTGCCATGCTTCAGTCGACCTGTATTTTGCTTCCGCGCCGGCCCCCGCAAATCAGCCGCGATGCCCGGAAAGGCTCCAGAAACTAGTCTTGAAACGGATCGGTCACAAGTATCGTATCGTCCCGTTCCGGGCTGGTGGAGAGGAGTGCCACCGGCGCGCCGATCAACTCCTCTATGTATCGGACATATTTGACGGCCTGGGCCGGAAGATCGTTCCAGCTGCGCGCGCCGGCAGTGGTGCCTTTCCACCCTTCCAGCGTCTCGTAGACCGGTTCGACACGGGCTTGCGCGCCCTGGCTGGCCGGCAAATAGTCGATCATCTCGCCGTCGAGGCGATAGCCGGTGCAGACCTTGATCTCGTCCAGCCCGTCGAGCACGTCGAGCTTGGTCAATGCGATGCCCTTGATGCCGTTGACGGCGACAGCCTGGCGCACCAGCACCGCGTCGAACCAGCCGCAGCGGCGCTTGCGCCCGGTGACGACGCCGAATTCATGGCCGCGCGTGCCGAGGAATTCGCCAATCTCGTTCTTCTGTTCGGTCGGGAACGGACCTTCGCCGACGCGCGTCGTGTAGGCCTTGGTGATGCCCAAGACATAGCCGATGGCGCCCGGTCCGACGCCCGAGCCGGCGGCGGCCTGGCCGGCCACCGTGTTCGACGAGGTGACGAACGGATAGGTGCCGTGGTCGATGTCGAGCAACGTGCCTTGCGCGCCCTCGAACAGGATGCGCTCGCCGGCGCGGCGCTTGTCGTCGAGGATCTTCCAGACACGGTCCATATAGGGCAGGATCTCGTCGGCGACCGAGGTCAATTCGGTCATGATCGCGTCATGCGTGACTTCGCCATGGCCAAGCCCGCGGCGCAGCGCATTGTGGTGCGTCAGCAGCCTGTCGACCTTCAGGGGAAGCGTTTCCAAATCCGCCAGATCCATCACCCGCACCGCGCGCCGACCCACCTTGTCCTCATAGGCCGGACCGATGCCCCGGCGGGTCGTGCCAATCTTCGTCCCGGAATTTGACGCGGCGTCCTCGCGGAATCCGTCCAGCTCCCGGTGCAGCGACAGGATAAGCGCTGTGTTTTCGGCTATTTTCAGGCGCTCGGGCGTCACCTCGACGCCTTGCGCCTTGAGCTTCGCCACTTCGGCCACGAAAGCATGCGGGTCGAAGACCACGCCATTGCCGATGATGGACAGCTTGCCCTGCCGCACGACGCCTGACGGCAACAGCGACAGCTTGTAGACCTTGCCGTCGACGACCAGCGTGTGGCCGGCATTGTGGCCGCCCTGGAAACGCACCACGACATCGGCGCGCTCCGACAGCCAGTCGACGATCTTGCCCTTGCCTTCGTCGCCCCACTGCGAGCCGACGACCACCACATTGGCCATGTTTCTTTTCCCTTGAGACGCCGCCGAGCGGCTTGGATATGGTTCGAAACGACAGGCCTCTATAGCGTCAAGACCTCGCGAGTGCGACCTTTCTTTGCCGCCGAAAATGCCCTGAGGCACAACAATTTTCGGCTTTGACATCATTTACTTGGGCTGAGAGGGGCAATAGGCCGGCAAACACCGCGACGCATCCGTCGCGGCCGGAATCCCGCGATGCATCGACACGCCTACTTATTCCTGCTGCTCACCACCTTGCTGTGGGGTGGCAATTCGGTGGCCGGCAAGCTCGCGGTCGATCATGTCTCGCCGATGATGCTGGTCTTCCTGCGCTGGGTGCTGGCGGTGGCGATCCTGCTGCCGATCGGCTGGCGCACGATCCAACAGGACTGGCCCGTGGTGCGCAGGCACTGGCTCATTCTGGCGGCACTGGGCGCCAGCGGCTTCACGCTGTTCAACGTGATCTTCTACACGGCGCTCAACTACACGACGGCGATCAACGTCTCGATCGAACAGGCGGCGATGCCGATCTTGATCATGACAGCCAATTTCATCTTCTTCCGGCTGCGTGTGAACTGGGCGCAGATCGCCGGCGTCGTACTGACCATTGCCGGCGTGATCCTGACCGCTTGCCACGGCGATCCCCGCCGGTTGCTGACGCTGGAACTCAATTTCGGCGACGCCATCATGCTGGTGGCGGTCGTCCTCTACAGCGGCTATTCGGTCGGGCTGCGGCTGAAGCCGGCGATGCGCTGGCAGAGCCTGATGCTGGCCATGTCGATCGCGGCACTCATCACCTCGCTGCCCTTCTTGCTGTGGGAGGTCGCCGCCGGCAAGGCCATCGTCCCCGACGCGCGCGGCTGGACGGTCATCGTCTATACCGCGATCGGCGCCTCGGTCGTCTCGCAGATAACTTATATCAGGGGCAACGAGCTGATCGGCGCCAACCGCGCCGGCCTGTTCATCAACCTGGTGCCGATCTTCGGCACGTTGCTTTCGGTGCTGATCGTCGGCGAGACGTTCCAGCTCTATCAGGCGCTGGCGCTTGTGCTCGTGCTGGGCGGCATCGGGCTTGCCGAACATAGCGGGCGCAAGATGGCGATGACCTCGCGAGCCAAGGCGCACTGAGCGGCAGGAAGGCGCGACAAACGCCGCGCCTTCCGATCTTGGCGAAAGCCGGGATCAGATCCCGCCGACGTCGAACTGCAGCCGCTTGGCCGAGTCGATCGACTTGTGCGCCCGCACCTGCTCCAGCACCTTTTCCGGGAACGGCGCATCGAGATAGAGCAGCGCGATGGCGTCGCCGCCCGGCCGGTTGCGGCCAAGCTGGAAGTTGGCGATGTTCACGCCGTTCTCGCCACATACCGTGCCAAGCAGGCCGATGATGCCGGGCGCATCGGCATTGGTGGTGTAGAGCATGTGCTGGCCGACCTCGGCGTCGAGGTTGATGCCCTTGATCTGGATGAAGCGCGGCTTGCCGTCGGAGAAGCAGGTGCCGGCGATCGAGCGCGTCCTGTGCTCGGTCTTGACCGTCAGCTTGATGTAGCCGTCGAACACGCCCGACTTGTCGCGCTTGACCTCGGCGACGATGATGCCGCGCTCCTTCACCATAATCGGCGCCGACACCATGTTGACGTCGGCGACCTGGGGCCGGATCAGCCCGGCCAGTGCGGCGCTGATCAGCGCGCGCGTGTTCATCGTCGCGGTCGAGCCGTCGAACAGGATCTCGACCTCCTTGATCGGATCCTCGGTGACCTGGCCGACAAAGGCGCCGAGCACTTCGGCGAGCTTGACGAAGGGCTTCAGCCGCGGCGCTTCTTCCGCCGTGATCGACGGCATGTTGATGGCGTTGGAGACCGCGCCCTTGATCAGATAGTCCGACATCTGCTCGGCGACCTGCAGCGCGACATTCTCCTGCGCTTCCGCCGTCGAGGCGCCGAGATGCGGTGTCGCCACCACGTTTTCCATGCCGAACAAGGCGTTCTGCTCGGCCGGCTCCACCTCGAACACGTCGATGCCGGCGCCGGCCACCTTGCCGCTCTTCAGCGCCGCGATCAGATCGGCCTCGACGACCAGCCCGCCGCGCGCGCAATTGATGATGCGCACGCCGTTCTTCATCTTGGCGATTGCCCCGGCATCGATGATGTTGCGTGTCTTGTCGGTCAGCGGCGTGTGCAGCGTGATGAAGTCCGCGCGGGCGAACAGCTCGTCGAGCTCGACCTTGTCGACGCCGAGCTCCTCGGCACGCTTGTCCGACAGGAACGGGTCGAAGGCGACGACATGCATTTTCAGGCCGACGCCGCGGGTGGCGACGATCGAGCCGATATTGCCGCAGCCGATGACGCCCAGCGTCTTGCCGGTGATTTCGACGCCCATGAAGCGGTTCTTCTCCCACTTGCCGGCATGGGTCGAGGCGTTCGCTTCCGGAATCTGCCGCGCCAGGGCGAAGATCATCGCCACGGCATGCTCGGCTGTCGTGATCGAATTGCCGAAGGGCGTGTTCATCACGATGATACCCTTGCGGCTCGCCGCCGGGATATCGACATTGTCGACGCCGATGCCGGCGCGGCCGATGACCTTGAGCTTCGTGGCGGCGCTTATCAGCTTTTCGGTGACCTTGGTCGCCGAGCGGATGGCGAGGCCGTCATACTGGCCGATCACTTCGAGAAGCTTTTCCTTGTCCTTGCCGAGATCGGGCAGATAGTCGACCTCGACGCCGCGATCCTTGAAGATCTGCACGGCGGTGGGAGAGAGTTTGTCAGAGACGAGAACGCGGGGCGCCATGGCGGCCTCCTTGAAAATGGGATTGATCCGGGAATGGGCGGCCCGCGGGCCGCCACGGAAAGTCTCAGGCCGCTGCTTTCAGCGACGCCTTCTGCGCGGCGAAAGCCCAGTCGAGCCAGGGCAGCAGCGCTTCGAGATCGGATGTCTCGACCGTCGCGCCACACCAGATACGCAGGCCGGGAGGCGCATCGCGATAGGAGCCGACGTCATAGGCGACACCTTCCTTGTCGAGCGCCGAGACCAGCCCCTTGGCGAACGCCGCCTGTCCGTCGGCGTCGAGCGCCGCGATATCCGGATCGGTGAAGGACAGGCAGACCGAGGTGTTCGACCGCGTCGCCGGCTGGACGGCGAGGTGGCCCAGCCACGAGGACTTGTCGACGAATCCGTCGAGCACGGCAGCATTGGCATCCGCCCTGGCGACCAGCGCATCGAGGCCGCCGATCGACTTCGCCCAGTGCAGTGCGTCGAGATAGTCCTCGACGCACAGCATCGACGGCGTGTTGATGGTCTCGCCCTTGAAGATGCCCTCGATCAGCTTGCCGCCGGAGGTCAGCCGGAAGATCTTCGGCAGCGGCCATGCAGGCTTGTAGCTCTCCAGCCGCGCGACGGCGCGCGGCGACAGGATCAGCATGCCATGCGCGCCCTCGCCGCCCAGCACCTTCTGCCAGGAGAAGGTGACGACATCGAGCTTTTCGAAATCGAGCTTTTGCGCGAAGGCGGCGGAAGTCGCGTCGCAGATGGTCAGGCCCATGCGGTCCGCCGGGATGAAGTCACCGTTCGGCACGCGCACGCCCGACGTGGTGCCGTTCCAGGTGAAGACCACGTCGCGGTCGAAATCGATCTTGGCGAGATCCGGCAATTCGCCATAGCCAGCCTCGAGCTTGCGCACGTCGGGGAGCTTCAGCTGCTTGACCACATCGGTGACCCAGCCGGAGCCGAAGCTTTCCCAGGCGACCATGTCGACGCCGCGCTCGCCGAGCAGCGACCACAGCGCCATCTCGACGGCGCCGGTGTCCGACGCCGGCACGATGCCGATGCGGTAGTCGGCCGGAACCTTGAGGATTTCGCGCGTCAGCTCGATCGCCTGTTCGAGCTTGGTCTTGCCGATCTTGGCGCGATGGGAACGGCCGAGCGCGGCATTCTTCAGCGCCTCGACCGACCAGCCGGGGCGTTTTGCGCAGGGACCTGAGGAGAAATTGGGGTTTGCCGGACGGAGTCCGGGCTTCGTATGCGTCGTCATCGTGGTCTATCCTTCCAGATAGTGGCCCCTCGTTGGGGAGGGGTGGCCCACGGACGGCGATATGCGTTCAGGCTTCGGGCGTCAAGAGGAAAGTTTTTGTCGCTGCCGGGATACCGGCGATCCGCGATCAGGATCGCGTGATCTCAAACGCGAACGGCGGACCGCAGGGATCCGCCGCCAAAATCCTGCTCCGTCCCTGGCCTACCAGAGATCGTAGCGCAGCCCGAGCTTGACTGTCTGATAGTCAATTCCCTTGTGGATGCCGAAGGCGCCATTGTCATAGGCGACATATTTGGCATCGGGGACCGAAAAATACTCGTATCCGAGGTCAACTGAGACATTCTTGCTGACCTGATAGGAAAGCCCGGCGCCGATCGAATAAGCGAGATTGAATTTGGCTGCCGTGTCGGTTTGACCTTCATATCCTGCGGGATCATCGCAGAAGAACCCGCCTGTTCCGGCGGAATTCGCCGGTGTCTCCCTGCAATCTTTCGCGCCAATGCTCTTATAATATTTGTTGTAGGCCACGCCGATTCCACCGCCGATATAGGGGGTGATCCCCACGTAGGTGCCGAGATCGACATAGCCGTTGGCCATGAGGCTGTAGGCTTTGTTGGAGCCGTTGTCGATCTGATCGCACGTCTGCGTTGCTGCGGCGGAATTGATGGTTCCGAAGCCGTCATCTACGAGTGTCGAGCCTTTGCAGGTGGTCGCAAGCTTCTGATGATCACTGAATTTGTTCGTCGGCAGAATGCCACCATTCAGTTCCACCCGAAGATAGTCATTGATGTGGTAACCCATTCCGACGCTGCCGGTAAAAAGGCCACTGCTGGAAGTGAAGCTGTTCAGAGGCCCGCTCGAGACTTCCTCATCAGTGAAAGGATGACTGAAGGCGTAACCGACGTCACCGCGCAGGTACCAGCCTGAGCCGACCTCGACCGGCACATAATCGGGCGCCTGGTCGACGTAGATCGGTGGATCGTAGTCGGCGGCGAATGCCGGTGTCAGCGGCAAGAGGCCGAGTCCGGCAAGCGCCAGCACAATACGCGATATGAGTGTCATGGTCCCCGACTCCCGGATTTGACGACAGCTGCAACCAACACGGCAGCCATCGTTTTCAGAGAGCATTGTTAACCATAGTGGTTAAGTCGCGGTTAAGGCTAACAGAGCGTTAGCGAATTGATTTCGCTGACGCATGTCGCCCAAAATGACCTTCGTTTCGAGGCGATGCTCCAGGTCCCTCATCGGCGCCGACTCAAACGAAAACCGCCCGGCTGAGCCGGGCGGTTCGCGACCATTCGAGGCCGGAAAGTCTTACTTAGTGTAGATCGGCTCGGGTTCGGGCTGGTAGGCCACCGGTACGCTGCACCCATTGTTGCCGCCAAACTGATAGCGCAGGCCGCCACGCACTTCGTGGGTGTTGAAGCCGTGATCGAAGCCCGGGCCGGCGCTGCTCGTATCATATTCGAACATGCGGCCGCCCTGGATATGGGAGAAGCGGTAGCCCGCATCGAGGATGACCTTGTCGGTCAGGCAGTAGGACGCACCTGCCATGACCGCGTAGGCGAAGCGCCAGCTGGATACGCCGGGGTTGGTCTCGGTGGTGTTCGGGTCGTAGACGGTATCCCACTTGACCCGCGCGCCGCCGATACCGGCGCCGACATAGGGCGTGATGCCGTGCCAGGTGCCGATATCGACATAGGCATTGGCCAGCAGCAGCAGGGCGCTCATCTTCGACACTTCGGTCGAGGTCGAGACGAGATCCGAGGTTCCGCCGTTGAAGTTCGACTTGAACCAGTAGTCGGCGGTCAGGTCGGTGCGGAAACGTTCGTTGATCTTGTAGCCGACGCCGGCGCCAAGCGAGAAGCCGCCCTTGAGCTTGCCATAGTCGAAGGACTTGCTGCCAGCGACCCCGACAGGAGGTCCGCAGGGGCAAGGTGCCGCGCCGTAGGTGATGTAGTCGATGTCACCCATCTTGGACTTGTGATAGTCGATGTCGCCACGGATATACCAGCCGCCGACGTCGACCGGCTGCTCGTAGACTGGTGGTGGCGGCGCCTCTTCGACCTGCGGCTCAGGCAGGTCGGCTGCGAACACTGGCCAGGCCAGGCCCGCGAACAGCAGCGCGAACAGGGCCTTTCTTGCTGTATTGAACATGCTTGTCACCCCTAGGAACCCTCGGACCGCGATCGCGTCCGAACGAGATTGGCTTTCAGGCGTGGATAATGAATTGGAAAAGTTAAAAGGCGTTTAACCCTGTCGATTAACCACGAATCTCTAAAATTCGAGGAATCCGGCAATGATTTCGACGTTGGGGGCCGGTCCCCGGTCAGTAAAAAGCCCGCCGGAAGGGCGGGCCTGGATGCAACCGGCGCGGCGGCGTGACGCGCTGGGGCGCGCCGGAGATCAGGCTGCGCTGCGGGTCTCCGAAATGACCTCGACAATGTCGTTGACGACGGCCTCGACCAGTTGCGGATCGTCGCCCTCCGCCATGACACGGATCAGCGGCTCGGTGCCCGACGGGCGGATAACCAGACGCCCGGCCTTGCCGAGACGGTTGCGCGCATCCTCGATTGCGGCCTTGACCGGAGCTTCCTCGAGCGGCTTGCCGCCGGCGATACGGACATTCTTCAAGAGCTGCGGCACCGGCTCGAACTTCTTCGACAGTTCGCTGACCGGGCGTCCCTGGCGCTTGATGCAGGCCAGCACCTGCAGCGCCGACACCAGACCGTCGCCGGTGGTCGAGAAATCCGACAGCACGATATGGCCGGACTGTTCGCCGCCGACATTGAGCCCATGCGCGCGCATATGCTCCACGACATAGCGGTCGCCGACCTTGGTGCGGTGCAATTGCAGCTTCATGTCGCCGAGGAAGCGCTCGAGGCCGAGATTGGACATGACCGTCGAAACCACGCCGCCGCCGGCAAGCCGTCCGCTCTGGTGCCAGGACTCGGCGATCATCGCCATGATCTGATCGCCGTCGACGATCGCGCCATTCTCGTCGACGATGACGACACGGTCCGCATCACCATCGAGCGCGATGCCGATATCGGCGCGCACTTCATGCACCTTCTTCTGCAGGCCGGCCGGATGGGTCGAGCCGCATTCCTTGTTGATGTTGAAGCCGTTGGGCTCGACATTGATGGCCACGACCTCGGCGCCGAGTTCCCACAGCGCCTCGGGCGCCACCTTGTAGGCCGCGCCATTGGCGCAATCGACGACGATCCTGAGGCCCGAAAGCGACATCGAGCGCGGCAATGTGCGCTTGGCGAACTCGATGTAGCGGTCATGCACGCCATCGACACGCTTGGCGCGGCCAAGCCCGTCGGAGTCGGCGAGTGTCAGTTCGATATCCTTGTCGAGCATGCTCTCGATGCGCTCTTCGATCTCGTCGGAGAGCTTGTAGCCGTCCGGCCCGAACAGCTTGATGCCGTTGTCGTAATAGGGATTGTGCGAAGCCGAGATCATCACGCCGATATCGGCGCGCAGCGAACGCACCAGCATGGCGACGGCCGGGGTCGGGATCGGGCCGAGCAGGAACACATCCATGCCGGCGGCGCAAAGACCCGCCACCATCGCATTCTCGATCATGTAGCCGGAAAGCCTGGTGTCCTTGCCCAGAACGACGCGATGACGGTGGCTGCCGCGCTGGAACGAAAGGCCGGCGGCCATGCCGACGCGCATGGCGATTTCCGCGGTCATCGGAAACTTGTTGGCGCGCCCGCGGATGCCGTCCGTGCCGAAGTAATTCCCTGCCATGCTAGTTAAAGTCCTTGAAGGTTCTTTGCCGGCATTTCATGCCACAATTGGCCGATACGCCATGATCACATTGTGTGATTGTATGTTACCAATCCTTAGAAAACCATTGTTGTGAGCCGCGCACAACAAGGCTGCGGCCTGACGTAGTGGCATTGTGGCACCGCAATATACCATCTATGCGAGCTATTCGGCGCGGATGCACGCGGAAAATCTTGTTTTCAACCCGGTAAGGGGCAATGATTTCATCACCTTATCGGGAGGATCGGGGTTCGGGCGATATATACGCCACTTAGCATCTGGCGCAACCGACCGTTGAGCGTTATTGATTCGCAGGGACGTATAATGGGCTGCTGCAACGGAGAAACGCTATGCTCATCCACCGACTTGCCACTTTGACCGGCCTCGCCGTAGTGACGTTGTTCCTGGCCGCGCCAGCCAACGCACTGACGATGGCCGAGTGCAGCACGAAGTATAACGCCGCCAAGGACGCTGGGACACTTGCCGGGCAAACTTGGAACCAGTTCCGCAAGGCACAATGCGGCACCGACGCCGCCGCGACCACGGACACCAAGCCGGCCGACACGAAGAAGGCGGCCGAAACCAAGCCAGCCAAGCCGGCCAAGGCTGCAGCCGCCGACGACGGCTCCGCGAAAGGCCTGACGGCCAAGGAATGCAGCGCCAAGTACCAAGCGGCAAAGGCCGCCGGCACGCTGAACGGCATGAAGTGGAACGACTTCCGCAAGAGCGAATGCGCAGCCGGTGCATCCGCCGCCGCCGACACCACCAAGCCGGCAACCACCAAGGCCGCCGCGGCTCCTGCCGATGGCAAGGGCCTGACCATGGCCGAGTGCAGCACCAAGTACCAGGCTGCGAAGACGGCGAACACGCTGAAGGGCCAGAAGTGGAACGACTTCCGCAAGGCCGAATGCGGCGCCGCGGCCGCCGATGATGACAGCGTGCCTGCTCCGAGCGAAGCAAATTACACCAAGGAACCGGCAAAGCCGACGACGGTCGCGCCCAAGGGCGTCACCTTCCCGTCCGCGATCTCGCCGAAATATGCCAGCGAGACCCCCGGAAAGGGCCGCATGCACACCTGCCTCGATCAGTACTATGTGCTCAAGGACGCCAATGCGCTTGGCGGCCTGAAGTGGATCCAGAAGGGCGGCGGCTTCTACAGCCTGTGCAACGCCAAGCTGAAGGGCTGACGCCTAGTTGTTCTCGAAGAAGGAAGGCCCGCGCATCGTGAGATGCGCGGGCCTTTTTGTTACGCGTTTGTTGCGCGCCAAGACGCTTGCGGCTCCGCTCGCATCCGCATGTGTCGGGAGCGACCGGCATCATCAACCCGGCCCACACTCCAGGCTTACAAGCAGCTCGTAAAGATTCCAGTTGAACATATACGGAACAAACAGTATACAAACAGACATCGAACTCGTTATCAATCAGGAGGGTCTGATGTCTAGTTTGAAATTGGCCGTATTGGCTGTGACGGCATTGGGTGCGTGGGGCGTCGCCCCTGCAAGCGCACTGACGATGAAGGAATGCGGCGAGACCTATCGGGCAGCCAAGGAAGGCGGCACTCTGAACGGCATGGACTGGGCCGCTTTCCGCAAGGAGAAATGCGCGACCTCCGCTACGGAGAGTGTCAGCTCGGATACCGTCAAAACCGCGACGCAGCCGAAAAAGGAAAACGACGCGGCGGTCGCCCCCACTGTAGCGCCGGCGGGCGTGACATTCCCGACCACCCTCGCCGCCGAGTTCAAGACCGAGAAGCCCGCGAAGGCGCGGATGAAGACCTGCCTGCAGGGTTACCACGGCAACAAGGAGGCGGGAACGTTGAACGGCCTTCGCTGGATCCAGAAGGGTGGCGGTTATTACAGCCTGTGCAATGCGCGGCTGAAAGCTGAATCGTAAAAATCGAATACAGAAGCAATTCACCGTTTTTCCTGCAGACGTTAGGCCGTCATCCTCGGCTTGTTCCGAGGATCTGCTGTCGGGCGATTTCAGGGCGCCGGTATGAGTTGGCAGGTCCCTCGGAACAAGCCGAGAATGACGCTCCAACGTGCGGCGCGTCGCCTGAATCCCGTCGGGAATAACGTCAAACGAAATAGTGGAGCGCTTCTACGTTCGGTGAAACGGTGAGCCGCCTAGTCTGGTCTAAACAGCAAAACGCCGCGGGTTGAAGCCGCGGCGCTTTCTTGAAATGGGTAAACTCAACTCAACTCGACGGCTGCGGCTCCATGCCGCCTTCGGGCTCGGGGCCTTTCTTGCGGCGGCCGCCGGACTTCGGCACGGCCGAGCCACGGCTGGGCGGCGTGTCGTCGCCGAGGTCACGCGCTGGCTTTTCGCCGGCGATCAGCTGCTTGATCTCGTCGCCCGACAGCGTCTCGTATTCGAGCAGGCCCTGCGCCAGCGCAATCCATTCCTTCTTCTTCTTGGTCAGGATGGATTTCGCCGTCGAATAGGCCTCGTCGATCAGGCGGCGCACTTCAGCGTCGATGATTTGCGCGGTCTCTTCCGAGATGTTCTGCGTGCGCGCCACCGAATGGCCGAGGAACACTTCCTCCTGGTTGTCGCCATAGGCGACATGACCGAGCTTGTCGGAGAACCCCCAGCGCGTGACCATCGCGCGCGCCAGTTTGGTCGCCTGCTCGATGTCTGAGGAAGCGCCCGAGGTGATGTTCTCCTTGCCGAACTTGAACTCCTCGGCGACGCGGCCGCCCATCATGATGGCGAGGCGCGAGATCATGTACTTGTAGCTCATCGAATAGCGGTCGCCTTCCGGCAACTGCATGACCATGCCGAGCGCGCGGCCACGCGGGATGATGGTGGCCTTGTGCAGCGGATCGGCCGACGGCACGTTGAGCGCCAGTATGGCGTGGCCGGCTTCGTGATAGGCGGTCAGCTCCTTCTCGGCCTGGGTCATGGCCGACGAGCGGCGCTCCGCGCCCATCATGATCTTGTCCTTGGCGTCCTCGAACTCGGCCATGGTGACGAGGCGCTTGTTGCGCCGCGCCGCCATCAGCGCGGATTCGTTGACGAGGTTCATGAGGTCGGCGCCGGAGAAGCCCGGCGTGCCGCGCGCGACGACCTTGAGGTCGACATTGGGCGCCAGCGGCACGTTGCGCACATGCACCTTGAGGATCTTCTCGCGGCCGACGATGTCGGGGTTCGGCACCACCACCTGGCGGTCGAAACGGCCCGGACGCAGCAGCGCCGGATCGAGCACGTCGGGACGGTTGGTGGCGGCGATCAGGATGATGCTTTCATTGGATTCGAAGCCGTCCATCTCGACCAGCAGCTGGTTCAGCGTCTGCTCGCGCTCGTCGTTGCCGCCGCCAAGGCCGGCGCCGCGATGGCGCCCGACCGCGTCGATTTCGTCGATGAAGATGATGCAGGGCGCGTTCTTCTTGGCCTGGTCGAACATGTCACGCACGCGGCTCGCGCCGACGCCGACGAACATCTCGACGAAGTCCGAACCCGAAATGGTGAAGAACGGCACGTTGGCTTCGCCGGCGACCGAGCGGGCGAGCAGCGTCTTGCCGGTGCCGGGAGGGCCGACCAGAAGCACGCCGCGCGGAATCTTGCCTCCGAGGCGCTGGAACTTCTGCGGGTCGCGCAGGAACTCGACGATCTCCTCCAGATCCTCCTTGGCTTCGTCGACGCCGGCGACGTCCTGGAAGGTGACGCGGCCATGCGCCTCGGTCAGAAGCTTGGCCTTCGACTTGCCAAAACCCATGGCCCTTCCGGATCCGGACTGCATCTGGCGCATGAAGAATATCCAGACGCCGAGGATCAGGATCATTGGCAGCCACGAGATCAGGTAGCCGAACAGCGAATTGGAACCGTCGGTCTCGGGCCGCGCATTGATGGTGACGTTCTTGTCCTGCAGCCGCGAGACCAGCTGGGGATCGCCTGGCGAATAGGTCTGGAAGCCGGTGGAATTGTCGGTGTAGGTGCCGGTGATGCGGGCGCCCGCAATGGTCACTGTCTTGACCCGGCCGGCCGCGACATCCTGCAGGAACTGCGAATAAGGCACATCGCTCGAAGCCCCGCGCGTCTGCGGCGTCTGGAACAGATTGAAGAGGGCGATGAGCAGGACCGCTATGATCGCCCAAAGCGCGAGGTTGCGATAGTTCGGATTCATCAATTGTCCCGTTGGCGTCCGCGCACGGACAGCATCATGAGAGGAAACTTGGGCCTAACATAGGGAGAGCGTCTCCCCTTGCCAAGCAGAACAGCACGTCTGGGTTAAGCTTTCGAACCACCATCAATCGCCACTGTGGCTGCCCAGTGGCGAAGCGGGAAGCGGTGACGCGCCGATCAGTTCGGCGACGGCCCGCGCCGGCGCCAGATCGAAGGACGGCAGGAAGCGGGCAAGAGGCGACACGACCGGTCGCGCCGCGAACGCAGGCGACCCCGGATGCGCCTGCGGCAAACCAGGGGTTTCAAGGACTTGCCGCAATGTCGGTTCCGCAGCCAACGCCGCGCGCATCAGGCTTGCCGGGGTTTCTCCATCATCGATCGTCAGCCGCTTCGCCGCTGCGGTCCCCAACGGTGCGATCAACAATGCGCCGGACCTGTCGTTCAATGTGATGTGGCGGCGGCCGTCCCAGATGGTGTCGTCGACAGCCGGGGCGGTGAGCGGCAAGCCCCGCGCCTCCCGGCGCAGGAAGACGCCGGTGCGCCGGAAATCGACCACCGTCCGCGACAATGTGGCGCAAAGAAATCCAGCCTTCAGCCGGCCGAACAGCGCCTCGCCCCGCGCCTGGTCCGGCAGGAAGGCAACGCCGCCGGCGGTGGCCAGCAGGATGCGCAACGCGTAGGTGGCCGCCCGGTCGTCGTCCGCGGTCAGCAGAGCGGGATCGAGCCGGATGAGGCCCGTGCCCGGCTGGCTGGCGAAGCGACGGATCAGATCGGCGGCGCCGGCGCCAAGCTGCCTGCGCGCGACGGCGGCCTGGCCGGCGAGCCGCAGCGCATTCTCCATATGCCTGGCGCTTTCCCCGGCAAGTGCCGCGCGCACGCGCGGCCGCTCGAAGGCTTCGTCGATATTGGTCGGGTCATCGGCCCAGCCAACCCCTTCACGCCGCAGGAAATCGCGAAGCACCGAGCGCCGTGTGCCCAGAAGCGGACGGACGATCCACTCGCGCCAGTCATAGAGGGTGCCAGGCGCCATGCCGGCAAGCCCACGGCCCGTCAATTCGGCAAACGCTCGGCCGTCATCCCGCGCATGCCGCATCAGCACCGTCTCGGCCTGGTCGTCGGCGGTATGACCGGTGACGATCAGGCCGATGCCTTCCGCGCGCGCCGCCTCGGCCAGCAGATGATAGCGCGCTTCACGCGCCGCCGCCGGCAGGCCGGTCGACGGCTTGCGCCCGGACCACGTCAGGGTGCGGTGGGCAATGCCGCGTTCCGCACATAGTTTCGCCACGGCTTGCGCCTCGGCTACCGAACCCTGACGCAAGCCATGGTCGATCGTCACCGCCAGCAGCTTCGCGGACGATGCGGTTCGGTCGAGATGGCGTTTGAGAAGGAGAAGCAGGGCGATCGAGTCGCTGCCGCCGGACACGGCCGCAACGGCGCCGTGGGTAAAATCGATATGCGAAAAAAGTCCGGTCGAAAAATCTGGCTCGGTCGCGAGCATCAGCAGGCGGCCAGGGCCTTCTCCTGCTTGACGCGTTCCTTGAGTGCGTTGGAAATGTCGGGGTAGCGCTTGCCGACCTCGCTGAAGGTTGCGCAGGCGACATCGTGCTGCTTGAGGCCGACCAGCGACACGCCGAGCTTCAACAGCATGTCGGGCGCCTTCTTGGCCTTCGGATAGTCCTTGCTGGCGGAGAGGAAGACCTCGGCCGCGTCACGATATTTCTGCTGGCCAAGCAGCGATTCACCCAGCCAGTAATGCGCGTCCGCCGTCTTGGCATCGCGCGGGAAGCGCGAGATGTGATCGCGAAAACCCTGTTCGGCGGTGCTGTAATCGCCCGACAGGATGAACTGATAGGAGTTGCGGTAAAGCTCCTCCGGGTCCTTGGTGGAAGGCAGCGCCGCGACGATCGTGCCATTGGACTTGCCGGCCTTGGCCGGAGCGCCGGCGGCCGGGGCGGTATCTTGCACCGGCGCGGTCGACTGGGTGTTGCCTCCGGCATCGATCACATTGCCGTTCTTGTCGACGGTGATGGAGCCAAAGGTCTTTTCCGGCGCTCCCGTACCCGGGATCACCTTGCCGGGGTCGCCGTCGGGTGATTCGACGATGACGTCCTCGACCGTCTTGCCGCCTGCGGACTGATTCCCGCCGGGCGCGGCACCGGCATCGACCGGAGCCTGCATTGCCGGGGCGGCCGCCACATCGGTGTTGGTGTCGGTGGTGGCGTCGGACTTTTTCTTCGGTGCCGCCGGTGTCTGTCCGCCCTGCGAGCCGCCTTCCAGCTGCTGGAAGCGGAACTCGTTGTCTTCCTGCTGCTTGCGCATCTGCTCCTGCATCTGCAGGACCTGGAAGTTGAGTTCCTCGATCTTGCCGTTCATCTGCCGCAGCTGGTCTTCCAGGCTGGTGACGGCAGTAGGATCGGACTGCGCCAGTTGAACCTGGTCCGGTTTCTTCTTTTCTCCGAAAAGCTTGGGCAACTCGATGCTGGGCAGGTGGAAGGAAAAGCCGCTGTCGGTCGATTGCCCTGTGCCGCTGGCCCCCAAGCCACTAGCCAGCGCGGTGAAGCCTGATAGAAGCAGCGCCGCAAGCGTGCCGCTCAGAACCGATCTCAAATGCATGTGCCTCTCGCCGTGTCGTTAGTCTGTTTCGCGCCTTCCAATCAGGGTGGGACCAGCCAAGCGCCCTCGGCTCATAGCAGGGCGCGAGACTTCGGCCAAATTTTGTTTCGGGCATCCGGACATGAAAAAGGCGGCCCGGAGGCCGCCTTTCCCAAAGCAGTGTTGTATTTTTGCCGATCAGGAACCGGCGCCACTGAGCGTGGTGACCGCACGGCGGTTCTGCGACCAGCAGGAGATGTCATCGCAGACCGCGACAGGACGTTCCTTGCCGTAGGAAATGGTCTTCAGGCGGCTGGAGGCGACACCCTTGGACACGAGGAAGTCGCGGGTGGCTGCGGCGCGGCGGGCGCCAAGCGCCAGATTGTATTCGCGCGTGCCGCGCTCGTCGGCATGACCTTCGACGACGATGGCATACTGCTTGTACTGGTTCAGCCACTGCGCCTGGCGCGAAAGCGTCTGCTGTGCGTCAGCCCGGATCGAGGTCGAGTCCGTGTCGAAGAAGATGCGGTCGCCGATATTGACGGTGAAGTCCTGCGCCGAACCCGGCGTTGCAGCGCCCGCGCCATTGAGGCCAAGGTCAGCGGCGTTGTTCGGCGTCTTCTTCGAGGCGCAACCGGTGATGGCGAGCATCGCCACCAGTGCGATCATGGCCGGGTTTCTGGTAAGTGCTGCGATACGGCCCATGCCGCCTCTCCTTCGTATTTCGAGTGATCGTATTTGAGTGATTTCGTTGATCACCCAGTAACCACGTTTGGGTTAACCGGCATTCAAGAAACACGGTTAAAATTTGGTTAGCTGCCCGTCCACAGCCATTACGCCCAACGCTGAACCAGGGGCGACATTGCGTGCGGACCCTAGGCGGAAATGCGGCCAAAACGCGACCAATGCGTGGAAAAGGGGCCGAAACGGCCCCTTTTCAGCATGTGTGGCAATTCGGCCGAACCCTATTCCAGCAGCGGCGACCAGGCCGGATCGGACGCGAAGTTCGCGGTCGGGATCGGCTGCTCGTTGCGGCCGGTGAGGTCGACCGAAACCAGTTTCGGGCCGCCATTGGAGTCGCGGAAGAACATCAAGACGCGGCCGTTCGGCGCCCAGGTCGGTCCTTCCTGCTGGAAACCGGACGACAGGATGCGCTCGCCCGAACCGTCGGTCTTCATGACGCCGATCTGGAACTCGCCGCCGGTCTGCTTGGTGAAGGCGATGAGGTCGCCGCGCGGCGACCACACCGGCGTCGAATAGACGCCGTCGCCGAAGGAGATGCGGGTCTGGCCCGAGCCGTCGGCACCCATCACATAAATCTGCGCGCGGCCGCCACGGTCGGAGGTGAACACCACCTTGCTGCCGTCGGGCGAATAGGAGGGCGAGGTGTCGATGGCGGTCGAATTGGTCAGCCGCGTCGTCGAGCGGCTGCGCAGGTCCATGGCGAAGATGTTGGAATTGCCGTCGTCGCGCAGCAGGCTCATGATCACCTTCTGGCCGTCAGGCGAGAAGCGCGGCGCAAAGGTCATGCCGGGGAAATTGCCGACCAGTTCGCGCTGCCCGGTCTCGATCTGCAGGAGATAGACGCGCGGCTGGCCACTCTCATAGGACATGTAGGTGATTTCCTGCCGGTTCGGCGAGAAACGCGGCGTCAGCACGATCGAGCGCCCGTCCGAGAGATAGCGGACATTGGCGCCGTCCTGGTCCATGATGGCGAGCCGCTTCTTGCGCGCGTTCTTGGCGCCGGACTCGTCGATGAACACCACCCGCGTGTCGAAATAGCCCTTCTCGCCGGTGATCTTCTCATAGATCGCATCTGCGATTATGTGGGCGACGCGGCGTTGATTGGCGTCGTTTGCGAAAAACTGCTCGCCAGCCAACTGCGTGTTGCCAAAAATATCCCACAGCCGGTACTGGGCGCGGATGCGGCCATCCGCTTCCTTGCTGACGCTTCCGGTCACCAGTGCCTGTGCGTTGATGACCTTCCAGTCTTCATAGCGGGGGGGCGCGTCCGGATTCGTGATCTTTTCGACAAAGGCTGCCTTGTCGATCGGCGCGAACAGTCCTGACCGTTTCAGATCGGCTGTGACGATTGCCGATATCTGCGCTCCGAGCTCGCCTTGAAAGTCGGGGATGGCGATCGGCATCGGCTCGACATTGCCTTTGTTGACGTTGAGCTCAAGGGTTGCCCGAGCAGGCAAGGTGGCGACCGAAATTATGCCCATCGCCATCGCGGCGACCATCAGGAGCGGCTTGAGGATGGATTTCATGTCTTCTCGCTTCTCTTGCTGATTTTTGGGTGCTCAGGCTAAAGGCCAAGCATCGCTCTTGGATCGAAATTGACGCGGACGTCAGACCATATGTCCTGCTTCCCCGCGGGAACCTGCAATCCGGCAACGTCACATTTCTGCACGGCGCGAACCGCGCTGGCGTCGAATTGAGGGTTGCCGCTGGACTTTTCGACAGTCGGGCGGCCCGTCAACTTGCCCGAGGCGTCCAGGTTGAAGCGGATAACCACAGTGAAATCCTCGGACCCTTCGAGGCCGACCGGAAGGGTCCAGCAATGACCTAGCTGATCTTCCAGCGCCCCCTGCTCCGACTTCGACAGCTTCTGGCCCTGATCCTTGTCGCCACCGAGCGACGCCTGCTGCGTCGAACGCTTGGCGCCGCCGCCGGATGGCTTCTGCTTGTCGAGCAGCGCGGAAATCTCGTTCGCATTGAATTGCTTGTCGTCCGACTTCGGCTTCGATGAAGCTTCCTTGACCGGCTTGTCAGCATCCTTGCGTTCAGGCGCCTTGGCGCTTTCAGCCGGAGCCGGCTGCGGCTTCGGCCGCGCTTCAGGTGCTGGCGCCGAGCTCGGCAATTGCGTCTCTTCGGTCGGCGGGTCCTTGGCTATGGCCTCGGCGACGGCATCCGGCTTGACCTCGGGCGTCGGATCGATAGCAGCGGTCTTGTCCTGCGGCGGCGGGGTCGGCGCCGGCTTGGCCGGAGTCGGCTTGGGTTCCGTTTGCTTGACCGGCTCGGGCTTGACCTCTTCCTTGGGCGTCGGCGCGGGCGCCACTTCCGTCGCGGGTATGGGCTTGGGCTTTTCCTGCGGCTTCGGCACGTCCTCGGTCTTCGGCTTTTCTTTCGGGGTCGGCGCGGGCGGCGGGGCCGAGGTCATGTCGACGGGCTTCGGCTTGGCTTCCGGCGTTATCGGCTTGTCGGTGTCGACGCTGTTTTCACCGACCTTCTGCGAAGCCGGCACGATGTCGGGACGCTGCGTCGGCAGCGGCGCCGGCTTTTCATGCATCACGGCCTTCTTGTCGCCCTGCAAGGTCTGCGCGATGGCTTCCATCGGCACGATGTCGACCGCGACCGACTCGACATCGGCGGACGGCAGCGCGGCCGGCGCCGACAGCGTGAACAGGCCGAAGGCCAGTACCGCCGTGTGCAAGATCACCGATGTGGTGAGGCCGGTCTTCATCTCGCGTCTATTGATCCTGTTCCTGCAGCGAAACCAGGCCGATATTCTTGTAGCCGGCGGCCGAAATGCGGGCCATCACCTTCATCGCCGTGCCATAGTCGGTGGACTTGTCGCCACGGATAAAGATGCGCTCCTCGTAGCCGGTCTTCGAAATCGCCTGCAGCTTGGCCACCAGTTCTTCGATCGGGATCTCGGTTTCCTGCAGAAAGATCTTGCCCGTGGCATCGATCGAGACGGTGATCGGCTGCGTGTCGGCATTCATCGCCTTGGCTTGCGTGTCGGGCAGGTCGATCGGCACGCCGACGGTCAGCATCGGTGCGGCGACCATGAAGATAATCAGGAGCACCAGCATGACGTCGACCATTGGCGTGACGTTGATTTCGGACATCAGCGCATGGTGACGGCCGCGCCGCCTGTGGCCGCGCCCGCCGCGTCCCGCCATGCCTACGGACATACCCATCAGCTACTCCTCAGGCCTTCGGCGCGACTTTTTCATCGATTTGGCGCGAGAGTATGGCGGAGAACTCGTCGGAGAACCCTTCCATGCGCACCGCGAGCTTGCTCGCATCCGATGACAGCTTGTTGTAGGCGATGACCGCCGGGATGGCGGCGAGCAGGCCGATGGCGGTCGCCAGCAGCGCCTCGGCGATACCGGGCGCAACCACCGCGAGGCTGGTGTTCTTGGAGCCGGCAATGGCCTGGAACGAGGTCATGATGCCGATGACCGTGCCGAACAGACCGATGAACGGAGCCGCCGAGCCCGTGGTGGCGAGAAAGCCGAGGCGGCCCTCCAGCTTCTCCATCTCGCGGGTCAGCGCCAGGTCCATCGCCTTGTCGATGCGGGTCTGCAGCCCGAGCGGCGTCTTGGCGCCCTTCTCGAAACTCTTCTTCCACTCGCGCATGGCGGCGACGAAAATGGCGCCCATCCCTGATGTCTTGCGGTCGGCGAGCGTGCGGTAGAGCTCTTCCAGCGACTGCCCGGACCAGAAGACCTGCTCGAAGCGGTTCAGCGCCAGCCGCATGCGGCCATAGGCGACCAGCTTGTCGATGATGATCGCCCAGGTCCACACCGAGGCGCAGAGCAGCCCGATCATGACCAGCTTGACCACCCAGCTGGCCTGCATGAACAGCGCCCAAATCGACAATTGCGCGCCCGGTTCGGCGAGTGCGATATTTTCCATCATTACGTCCTTAAGATTTCCGGGCGAAGCTGGCGGCTGGCCCCTGGCATCCCTTGTGGTCGGTTCGCACGAAGCTACCGGACGCCCCAAACCGTGCCGTTAGCGGCCTTTTCAGGGCAAATATTGGTGAAAGGAAGGCGTTGGATAACGCCAATCTTCACCAATCTCTTCATGAACCGTTATGGTTAAGGATGGGTTAGTGAATAAGGCGCGGCGCATTGCCGCGCCCGATTGGGGACAAGCACAGTCGCCTGCGGCGTAATTCGCCTAATCGGCTGTCGGCAGCGCCTTGGGCATGAACGCTGCGACCCATTCCTTGGGAAAACGCCTCGGCCGGCCGTTCTCGCCGATGATCGCCGCCTCGACCTTGGCTTCGACCAGCACTTCGTCGCCGCGCTTGAGCTGCTGCGCCATGAAGATGCGCGCGCCGGAAATGCTGTCGGTGCTTGTGTCTACGGTCAGGATGTCGTCGATGCGGGCGGGGATGCGGAAGTCGATCTCCATGCGGCGCACCACCCACACGATCTTCTCGCCGTGCTTGCCGTCGGCGAGTTCCGTGTGATGCACGCCGGTGAGCCTGAGATAGTCGGAGCGGCCGCGCTCGAGGAATTCGAGATAGCGCGCGTGGTAGACGACGCCGGAGAAATCGGTGTCGGCATAATAGACCCGCGCCATCAGCCGGTGGCCGAACGCCGTCAGCGCGCCGGAAAGCCCGGCCAGCAGCGTTGCCGATTCACCATGATCGTCCATAGCGCTTCCTTTTTAGGTCCCGAAGAGGCACCTGTTCTCCGCGCGACAAAGCATCGGATGGCACTGTTGACGGCGATGATCAAGAGTTTGATGGCGGCGCTGTTCGTGCTGGCGGTCTTGGCGCTGCCCGGCCAGGCGGCGACTTTCACGATGAAGCGCGGCCTCAATCTCGACCAGTGGGTCACCTGGCCCGGCGAGGATCAGTGGGGTGATCGCAAAGCCATCCTTCCCTATCCGGAATGGCGCAAATTCCTCAACGACGACGACCTCAAGGCGGTGAAGGAGGCTGGCTTCGACTTCCTGCGCATGCCGGTCGATCCCTCACCCTTTCTGTCCGACCAGACGACGGCGTTGCGCGACGATCTCTATGCCAGCGTGCTGGACTCGGTGCGCCTGATCAACCGCGCCGGCCTGAAGGTGATCGTCGACATGCATCTGATCCCGGCCGGCGGCAGCCGCAAGATCGGCATGGCCGAGGTGATGGACGATCCGCAGACCTTCGACCGCTACGTCGACATGGTGCGCAAGATGGCCCGCACCCTCGCCGGTGAGGACCCCAGACAAGTCGCGTTCGAATTGATGAACGAACCGGTTGTCGACTGCGACAGTGAGGGCACCAGCCTGTGGCCCGACCGCCAGCGCAAATTGTTTGCCGCGGCGCGATCCTCGGCGACGAGACTGACGCTGGTTCTGACCGGCGCCTGCTATTCCGCCGCCTCGTCCCTGGAGAAGATCGATCCCAAGGCGATCCCCGACGACAATGTCATCTGGACCTTCCATTCCTATGATCCATTCCTGCTCACCCATCAGGGCGCGACCTGGGCCGGCGATTTCATCCCCTATGTGACCGGCCTGCCCTACCCGCTGACATCGGTGCCGAAGGCGCAACTCGACGTGACGCTCGACACCATCCGTGCCCGGATCAAGGCAGAGGCGCCGTGGACACGGCAAAGCGGCCTGCTTGCCTATCTCGACGAGCAGGTCGCCAGTATGGACAGCCCCGACAAGCTGCTCGGCCTGATGGATGCGCCGTTCAACAAAGTCGAAGCATGGGCGAAGGCCAATGGCATCAAGCCGGAAAACATCACGCTGGGCGAGTTCGGCATGATCCGCCAGGAATATGGCAATGCCTATGTGATGCCGGCGCAGTACCGCGCCGCCTATGTCAAGGACATGATCGCCCGCGCCGAGGCGCATGGCTTCTCATGGTCGGTGTGGAGTTATGGCGGCGCCTTCGGCATCGTCGACGCCTTCAATGGCGACAAGGCTGAGCCGGATGTGATGGACGTGATCCGCTCGCTTCACTGAGAACTGCCCTCAGATCAGCCGAGGTCGATCTGCAGGATCTCCGGCCGCACGCCAAAACGCACCGGCATGATGCTGAAGCCGAGCCCGCCGGAGACGATCAGATTGCGATCGTTCTCGACGACATGGCCATAGGCGTAGCGATTGCCAAAACGCGACGGCACGACAGGCGAATAGCCGAACAGCCGCACCTGCCCGCCATGGGTGTGGCCCGACAGGGTCAGCGAAACCCGCCACGGCACGGTCGGGAAAATGTCAGGCTCATGGGCAAGCAGGATGATCGGCGCGGTGTCACCTACCTTGGCCAGCGTGCCGTCGAGATCGTCGAGCCCCTTGCAGTCATCGCCCCTCCTGGCCGGCAGCAGCGCCAGCTGATCGGCCAGGCCAGCGATCCAGACGCCATGCCCATCTTTCTCCAGGCGCACGACATCGTTCTCCAGCACCGGGATGCCGACCGTCTCCAGGGCCTTGCGCGCGATGATCGGGCCGGCTCCGGCGCGCTGCGCGAAGCCATCGCTCCACCAATCGTGATTGCCGAGGATCGACAGGACGCCGAGCGGCGCCTTGAGGCCCGACAGGGCGGATGCCCATTGCGATGGCGTCACCGGCCCCGTCACCATGGGCATGCCGGCAATGTAATCGCCCAGCAGCACGATGACGTCCGGCTGCAACGCATTCGCATCGTCGCAGAGCGAAGCAATATGCTCCTGCGTCATCCAGGGCCGGCAGGCATGGATGTCGGCGAGTGCGACAACCCTCAGCTTCAGGCCATCAGGCCAGTGCGGCGGCTTCAGCGCGTAGCGCTTCACATGCGTCAACAGCATCGGCTCGATGCCGACCGCATAGGCGCCGAGCGCGGCGGCGGTCAGGAACGACCCGCCGATGAAGCGCAGGAACCCGCGTCTGGTTATCATGGATTGGCTCCCAGCCCTTCGATCGCAGCGGCTCCCCGCATGCGTTCGATAAAATCCAGGATTACGCCGGCAAATCGGCAAAGACGCGCAGATTTTGCGCAGGACGGGTCACATATTCTTGATCACTGTCTGAGAACCCGCGCCCGGACGCCGCGCCGCTATTCTTCCTGGAACAGGTTGATCTGCTGCTGCGCCAGGTCCTTTGGCGCGTCGAGGCCGAGATGGCGCCAGGCATTGGCCGTCAGCATGCGGCCGCGCGGCGTGCGCTGGATGAAGCCCTGCTGGATGAGATAGGGCTCGATGATGTCCTCGATGGCGTCGCGCGGCTCGGAAAGGCCCGCCGCGATCGTCTCGATGCCCACCGGCCCGCCGCCGAAATTGCGGGCGATCATCGACAGATACCGGCGGTCGAGCGCGTCGAGGCCGAGCGCGTCGACTTCGAGCCGGGTCAGCGCCTCGTCGGCGATGAGACGGTCGACATGGCCATCGCCGGCGACCGAGGCGAAATCGCGCACGCGGCGCAACAGCCGCCCCGCTATGCGCGGCGTGCCGCGCGCGCGCCGCGCGATCTCCAGCGCGCCGTCGTCGCCGAGCGGCATCTGCAGGATGCGCGCACCGCGACGGACGATCTGCTCCAGCTCCTCGACCGTGTAGAAATTGAGCCGCACAGGAATGCCGAACCGATCGCGCAGCGGATTGGTGAGCAGGCCGAGCCGCGTGGTGGCGGCGACCAGCGTGAAACGGGCAAGATCGATCTTGACCGAGCGCGCCGCCGGTCCCTCGCCGATGATCAGGTCGAGCTGGAAATCCTCCATCGCCGGATAGAGGATTTCCTCCACCGCCGGGTTGAGCCGGTGGATCTCGTCGATGAACAGCACGTCGCCTTCTTCGAGATTGGTGAGCAGCGCGGCGAGATCGCCGGCCTTGGCGATGACCGGACCGGAGGTCGAGCGGAAATTGACGCCGAGTTCGCGCGCCATGATCTGCGCCAGCGTCGTCTTGCCCAGCCCCGGCGGCCCGACGAACAGCACATGGTCGAGCGCCTCGTTGCGGCCCTTGGCGGCCTCGATGAAGACCTTGAGGTTGGCCCGCACCGCCGCCTGGCCGACGAAGTCGGCAAGCGTCTGCGGCCGCAAGGTCTGATCGGCATCCTCGCCGCGTTTTTCGGGAGCAATGAGGCGGGGCGACAGGCTCATGCCGTCTTCCTTGCACATGGCAGGCAAACCGACAAGCGAGCCCTCACCGCGCCAGTTCCTTCAATCCGAAGCGGATCAGCTTCGAGGCGTCCGCGTCCTCGCCTGCCGTCTTCAACGCCGCGGCAACCGCATTGGCGGCGGTGTCGCGCGAATAGCCGAGATTGACCAGCGCCGAGACCGCGTCGGTGATCGGCGCCGGAGCCACGCCTTCGCCGAGCTCCTGCTTCAGGCCGATGGTGCCGGAGGCGGTACCCGCATAGGCCGGCGCCTTGTTCTTCAGCTCGGTGACGATGCGCTCGGCCACCTTCTTGCCGACGCCGGGGGCTCGGCTGACCATGGCGATGTCGCGCAGCGCGATGGCATTGGCGAGATCGGCCGGCGCCAGCGTCGACAGGATGGCCAGCGCCACCTTGGCGCCGACACCCGGCACATTGTTCATCAGCAACCGAAACCACTCGCGCTCAAGCTGCGACTGGAAGCCGTAAAGCCGGATCATGTCCTCGCGCACATAGGTCTCGATGAACAGCACCACCGCTTCGCCGGGCGAAGGCAGTGCGGCAAGCGTGCGCGCCGAACAGTAGGCGACATAGCCAACGCCATGGATGTCGACGAGGCAATGATCCTCGTCGATCTCGTCCAACGTGCCCTTGAGCTTGCCGATCATGCCAGATTTTTCATGGAATATGGGCCCTCATGGGTGGCTTTCCGGAGAAATGATGTCGAGATCGGGAAAGTAACTGCGATACCGCGCGGCGTCGCGTGTCAAAAGACGATGCCCGGCAACGGTCGCATGAGCGCCGATAAAGAAATCGGGCAAGGTCCTTTCCCTGACGCCGCCGGCCCGGCGATAGCGGGAATGCGTGACGCCGGCCAGGAATGCCGCGTCCCAGGGCACAAGTTCGCGATCCATCTCGAGCATGTCGGCGGCTTTTCGAAGCGCCCCCTCTGTCGCGATCAGCGGCGCCAGCTCCGACCAGATGATCGTATTGACGACCAATGCGCCATCGCGACGGCAGGAAGCGATCGCCGATGCCGACCATTCTTTCATCGGCCCCGCCGGTCCCCAAACGTCGATCAGGACATTTGTGTCAATCAACGTCGAGATCTTCACGAGGCCCCCTCAACCACTCCATGTACTGATCGGCCGTCATGCCCCCCAGATCCAACGTCCCCTCCATCCGGTCGAGGACATCGTGGAACCTGCGCAATTTCTCCTCCTGCGAGAGGTTCTCGTTGACGGGAACAAGCTGAACGCCCCCGTCTGTCGCCACGAATTCCACCTCCGAGCCCGGACCGATGCCCAGATGGTCCCTTATCGGCTTGGGGATTGTGACTTGCCCCTTGGTGGTCACGCGCATGGTAATACCTCTAAGGTATTACTTATCCCCAAGACGTGAACAAGTCAAGAACATCGTTACCCGGCAAGCGCCATCCGGTAGGCGGCGCTCTGGCGGTGATGCGCGTGGCAAATCGCGATCGCCAGCGCGTCGGCGGCATGTTCGGTGTCGAAGGTCGCCTTGGGCAGCAGCACCTTCACCATCATGTGGATCTGCTTCTTGTCGCCATGGCCAACGCCGATCACCGCCTTCTTCACCGCATTGGGCGCATATTCGGCGACGACGAGCCCGGCACGCGCCGGCACCAGCATGGCGATGCCGCGCGCCTGGCCGAGCTTCAGCGTCGCCACGGCATCCTTGTTGACAAAGGTCTGTTCGACGGCCGCCTCATGCGGCATTGCCGCATGCAGGACTTCGGCGAGCCCGTCATGCAATTGGCAGAGCCGCGTCGCCAGCGCTGCCTTGTCCTCGGAGCGCACGGTGCCGGACGCGACGAAGCGCAAGGAATTGCCGAGGCTCTCGACGATGCCCCAGCCGGTGCGCCTGAGCCCCGGATCGATGCCAATGATGCGAATCGCGTCCCCCATCCGGTCACTCTACCTCCCGCCGACAGCGATGCCAGCGAAATGTGAACAAACCGGAAACGACAACGCTCGAAACAGCCATGGGCTGTTTGAGAACTCGCTCCGACGAGACAGATGGGGAGGTTTTCGGGGTCGCCCCGCGACGAGCGGAGCGTACTAAAGTACGTGAGCACCGGAAGCGCAGAAAACCGCCTCGGGTATCCGTCAGAGTAGGGTTATCAAGCAGGCTATTAGTTGCGGGCGAAAGCCGTGTTCAGCAGGCTGATCTGGTCGGAAACCGGATTGGGCCGGCGGCCCATCGGCTGCATGTCGACCACGGCGCCGGCACCGTAAATCTCGTCGTCCATGCGGCGCACCAGCGCCTGCAGGCGAAGCGAGCGGTTGACGAGGTCGAGGAAATCCTCGGGCAGTTCGGCCCAGCCGGCGGCTTCGTCATGCGCGGAAGCGGTGTCGAGACGCACCTTGGACTTTTCCGAAGCAACCTGGTCGCGGGTCATCTCGCCGGAATTGGCCGCGCGCTGCAAAAGCAGCCAGGAGGCGACCTGCATCAGCCTGGTCGTCAGCCGCATCGATTCGGCCGCGTAGAGCGTGGCCGCCAGCCGCGACAGCTTCTTGGCCTCGGCGCGGCCCTTGCCGTCAAGATACTCGGCCGCCTGTTCGACCAGCCCCATGCCTTCCTGGTAGAGCGGTTTGAAGGAGTGCGAAAAAACCCGACGCTCCGCCAGTTTGACGGTTTTCGCACTGCCCTTCGAAGGCTCGTTCATTGATACGCCCCTGCACTTGCAACCGGCCGATTCGGTTCACTGCCGATACACCCGGCACCCTATATGACTGAAGCTTGAAAATGCGCTTTGCACGGGGTGAAGGCAAGCACATGTTTAACAGAAGGTTAACGGCGGGCCGCTGCCATGGGGTCCCCGGAATGCGGACAAAAAAAGAGCCGCGGATAAGGCGGCTCTCAGGAGTTTAACAGGGAGGCGTCAAACAAAGTGGCTCCAACCACTCGGTAAGAATCCAGATCACTGGATGCGCATAGTAAACGCCTGTAAAGCTTAATGAACCTTTAACGGCACCGATGTTTTTTGACCGAACGCCGCATGCCTGTGCCGTAACAGCACAGCCCCAATAACCCTCTCGGACCTTCGGTTCAGGCCTTTTTCCAAACAACCGGCAAAGCGATGAAGGCAAACAGCAGCATTCCCGCATAGAAGCCGATCGAGGCGATCCCCAGCACCGGCTCTATGGCCGGATTGCCCGCAAGCAGGAAGAAGAGGCCGATCATCAGCCCGATCCCGCTGATTGCCGTCAGCCAGAAATGGACGGCGGCGATTGCCTTTTGCCCGGTGGCCGGAAACAGATGGTAGAAGAAGGCGAAGACCGCCGACATCAGCCAGCCGGCTACCATGATATGGGCGTGGGTTGGCATCTGGCCATGGTCTTCGCTGATCGCCATGTGGATGCCGAGCGCCATGCCGCACAGCGCGTAGATGATGGCCAGCGTGAAGAAATTCCGTGCTACCCCTTGCATAATGTTCCCCCTGGTTGCCTCTTCCCGTTTCCCGGGAATGGGTTGATCGTCCGGCGACTGCTGTCGCCACCGGGCCTCGGCGCACTAGCATCGCTACTGTTTCCGCACGATGTCGTCGCCAACCCCTCCCGACGCATGCAGCAATAGCAGAAAATCGGGCAGCACGTTCGCCGTCGTTGCAAGCGACATCGATTTTGACCGCAGCCGAAACAGAGCCGGCTTTTTCGCGGCATCGTTCCGAAACAGCCACGGCGCTAAACGCCCGCTTCTCTGACGGCTGGCGCATATCCGCTCCACCGTAACCCAATTGAACCGGAGCAAAACCATGGACTGGTATTCGATCGTCAAGTTTCTCCACATCGTCTCAGCCACCTTGTGGGTCGGCGGCGGCTTCGTGCTGTTCCTGCTCGGCATGCTTGCCGAGCGCGCCGGCAACATCGAGGACAAGCTTCAGGCAATGCGTGCCAGCGGGCAACTGGGGGGGCGTTTCTTCGCGCCGATGTCGATGCTGACCCTGCTCTTCGGCCTCATCATGTGCACCTTCTGGGTCGGCTTCTCCGACCTGTGGATCATCATCGGCCTGGCCGGCTACGCCACGACCTTCTCGATCGGCATGTTCATCTTCAAGCCGACCGGCGAGCGCATGGGCGCGATGATCGCCAAGGACGGTGTGACACCTTCCGTGCTTGTCATCGGCCAGCGCATGATGAGCGCGGCGCGCTTCGACTACGCGGTGATGCTGGTGATCGTCGCCGACATGGTGCTCAAGCCGACCACGCATGACATCGGCATCCTCGCCGGCATGATGCTGGTCCTGGCGGCAGGCGCCACGCTGGCCATCGGCGGAAGCCGCCGGCTGGTGGAAAGCGCCGCCTGATTCCCCTGAGGGCGAGAGCGGCTGAGCAGCCGCCTCGCCTGCTTACATGAGGCCGGCGAGGCCGTCCCACAGCAGTTTGACGGCCACGACAGCCACGGTCGCATAGGTGAAGGGATAAAAGATCTCGGGCCGCATGCGCCGCACCAGCCAGGCGCCGGCGATGGTCGACAGCGGTGCCAGCGGCATCAGCACGGCGGATGCCGTGAGATTGGCGGTGTCGAACTGGCCGAGCGCGAAATAGGGGATGAGCTTCAACGCATTGGTCGCGGCAAAGAAGATCGCGGCGGTGCCCGACAGGACCTTGGGATCGAGCCGGATCGGCAAGGCATAGACCTGGAAGGGCGGGCCGCCGACATGGGCGACGAAGCTGGTGAAGCCGGCGACCGTGCCCCAGACCGCGGCCGCAAAACGATTGGGTTCGGCGGCATGGTCGGAACCATGGCGGAACTGCAGATAAAGCCAGCGCAGCACGAAGATGATCGCGACGGCGCCCACGATAAGCCGCACCGCCTCTTCGGTGACCAGCGCGGCCGTCAGCCAGCCGAGCCCGATGCCGATGACGGCGCCGGGCATCATGTCGACCAGCATCTTGCGGTCATACACGCCCCACCACGTCCAGACCGAGACGATGTCCATCAGGCACAGGATCGGCAGCAGGATGGCCGCCGCCTGCACCGGCGGTATGGTCAGCGCCATCAGCGGCACGCCGACGAAACCGACAGCACCGCCAAACCCGCCCTTGGACAGGCCGACCAGAATGACCGCCGGAATGGCGGCCGCGTAGAACCACGGATCGAGAAGCAGGCCTGACATGGGGAGGGACTGGTCTGGAGGGAAGGCGTCAACGCCTGAATAGCCCAGAATTGTGCTTTGGGCGACTGCAAATCCGGACCGATAGCCGAACACCAACCAATGTCCGGCTCGTGCCCTACCGCCGGGCCGAGACCGGATGTGTCCCCTCGGAGCATATAGCAAGGAAACGACTTCACCCTACCATGCGATCCGCCGCGCGAACGCACTTGTTTTCGCTGTCGGGGTGATACTCACGATACCTACTATGAGGTTGACCGCTAATGGCAGACCCTCAGGATGCGGTGTTCTGTGGTCCGGTCGCCGCCACATCGAATATTTCAGTGACCTCGCCATTCTCGGCCAGATGCTGTCCTTTGTACTTGATGGATATGCAGCATTCGCTGCACCTAGTGATACCTGGCTGATAGACATCAGCATAAGTGACCTTGGAATAAATAGCGACCCGTTTATGCCTTCCAAGAAGCGCTGTCAGGTTGTCCCCTACGACATAGAAAGGAAACGAATTCACGGTCACTCCCGGACCAATCACCATGGCCATCACCTCACCATCATTGTCCTTTGGAGTGAACTCTGGGATAGGATCTTCAAACCCAATAATATTGCCCATGCTGAGCGCTTCGCTCTTCAGCGCCGGAGTTCTCCCCGTATTCATCCATTTGGGGGAAAAAGCGATAGCCTTGGCGTGTACAACTCCGTCAGGCATCTTCAAGTCGGTATGGAATTCATTTCTCATGCCGCTGAAGGTGAGCCAAGCTCGCTCTACGCCGATTGCCTCCCGTGCGGCGGTGGAAGCCTCGACGGCGGCATAGGTGGCTTTCCTGTTGAGGAGGAGAGAGTAAAGCAAAGCGATCGTTCCGAAAAACGCAAGCACGGTCTGTGCGATGGTCAACAGAACGAGTTTTTTGGTGGACTGATCGACACCTTGTTGCGCTGCAAGATCGTCTATCTCGCGTTGAGCGGCTTCCTGCTTCTCCAGTTTGGTACTCTCGGCCTCTTCTGGTTCTTCGAGTATCCGGACCGGGACAGAAAAAGGTTGGGTGGAGTTGTTGCCGCCGTTGCCCTGCCTTCTGCCTTCGGATTGGCTTGGTATGGTCTGATCGGCCACCCCTTGGGCTTCCTTCGCGCTTACATGGGTGGCTAGCACCAAGAACGTCAAGAACACCAAGATTCGCATGCCAGCCACTCCTGCTCGACCGCATAGTGCTGATGAGTCGCCCACTACACAAGCGCTCGGAATCGGGGCAAGCTGCCGCAACAAAGATGTTCACTCGTTCTGAGCAGCTATTGGATTTGGATCTACGCTCTTGGCCAAGCGATCCTACAGGTCACCCAAATCGTGCGCTGGACTTCCTTCGCGGGTACGCCGTCAAGGGGATACACTCGCCGAGACCAGCAGGAACATCGGCCGCTCGAGCTCTTCCGCCAGTTCCGCCCTGGCCGTGATCTGGGCTTCCGTCGGACGGAATTCTTCGACATGTCCGATGGTGAAACCGGACCCGATCAGCGCGTTCAGCGTGGTGCCGATGGTGCGGTGGTGTTTCACCACGCCCTTGGCCAGCCAGTCGGTCTTGCGCGGGCCTTCCACCAGATAGCGGTCGACAGGCCATGTCCTGTGGCCTTCGGCATCGACCGCCCAGCCGGGCCTGGTCGGGGCCATGTAGATCGGATGCTCCGTCGAGAAGACGAAATGCCCCCCGGGCGACAGCGCCTGATGCACCGTCCTGAACAGCCGCGCGACGTCCTCGACATAGTGCAAGGCAAGCGAACTGTAGGCGAGATCGAAGCTGTCTTGCGGCAGGGCGAGCTGGTCGAGGTCGGCACGCTCGTAGGCGATGCCGGCGTCCGGCCCGGCGGCCTTCGCCCGCGCCAGCATCTTCTCCGACAGGTCCAGCCCCAGGACGTGGCGCGCCCCATGCTCGTGCGCCCAGCGGCAGAACCAGCCGAAACCGCAGCCGAGGTCGACGATCCGCAAGCCGCCGATGTCAGGCAGCATGGCGCGCAGCGCCGGCCACTCGGCGGCACCTTCAAGGCCTTCGATCGACCGGCCAAGCTGGCTGTAACCGGCGAAGAAATCCGGCTGGTCATAGATATTCTGCGCCATGCTTTCCTCGTCTCTCGGCCCCATCATCTGCCGGACAGACATCTAGCGGACTGGCCGCGCCTTTTCACCAGGGCCATGCGGAGTCAAGACGAGGATGGAACTCCGAGCGGCGGCGGCCGCCGCCGGATCGGCTGCGCCTTGATGATCGCGGTGCTGGTTTCGGCCTTGTCGGCGATGCGGTCGAGAATGCCGTCGAGGTCGCCGATCGAGCGCACGAACAGCCGGGCGACGAAACAGTCGTCGCCCGTCACCTTGTCGCATTCGCCGAATTCGGCGATCTCCTCGATCAGCTTCTGGACGATGTGCAGCTTGCCCGGCAAAGGCTTGATGCGCACGATCGCCTGCAAGGTGTAGCCGAGCGCCAGCGGATCGATCTCGACGGTGAACGCCCGGATGACGCCGCGCTCCTCGAGCCGCCGCAGCCGCTCCGAAACACTTGGCGACGACAGCCCGACCTGGGCAGCCAGCTCCTTCAGCGAGGTCCGCGCATCCCTGACCAGGATTTCGAGGAGGCTTCGGTCGAGATCATCCAGCATTTCAGATTTCTCACGATTTCCAGGCAATTGCCTAATATAATTAGGTCACCTCTCCATAGCGCCTTTTCCATATGATGGAAAGTGGCCACATCGCATGAGATTATGCCATCTCAACAGGGTTCAGAGGTCTATCATGAACGATACGGTACGCGGCACGGTCGAAATGTCGGCTGCAATGGCGATCCTTGGGACGATCGGATGGTTCGTCATCATGTCCGGCCAGCCGATCATGGATGTGGTGTTCTGGCGCTGCGCGTTCGGCGCGGTGACGCTGCTCGTCATCTGTGCTTGCCTGGGCCTGTTTCGCAACAGGCTGTCCTTGCGCGTCATCGGTCTGGCCGCGCTTGGCGGTGCGGCCATTGTCATCAACTGGGTTCTGCTGTTCAGCGCCTTTTCCCGCGCGTCGATCTCCATCGCCACCGCCGTCTACAACACCCAGCCCTTCATGCTGGTCGCCTTCGGCGCGCTCTTCTTCGCCGAGCGATTGACGCTGACCAAGCTGACATGGCTGGCCATAGCCTTCGCCGGCATGGTCTTGATCATCGAGGCCGCGCCTGACGCCGGCGATGTCGGCACCAACTATTTTGCCGGCATCCTCATGGCGCTGGCCGCGGCCTTCTTCTGGGCGGTCGCTGCCATCGTCACCAAGAAGCTCAAGGGCACGCCGCCGCATCTGATCGCGCTCATCCAGGTCTGCGTCGGCGTCGTCATGCTGGCGCCCCTCGCCAATCTCTCGCATCTTCCCCCCGACGCGTGGAGCTGGGCCATGCTGGCGACGCTGGGCATCGTCCATACCGGGCTGATGTACATATTGATGTACGGCGCCATCCAGAAGCTGCCGACGCATTTGCAGGGATCGCTGTCCTTCATCTATCCGGTGGTTGCCATCCTGGTCGATGTCGTGGCTTTCGGCCATCGGCTGCATCTCAGCCAGGTCGTCGGCGCCGCTTTGATCCTGACGGCTGCGGCCGGCATGAATCTTGGCTGGTCGCTGTGGAAGTCGAAAGTGCCGGCATAGAGTGCTCAAGGTTGGATAGATGCTGCGATACTTTCGACCGCATGACGTTGTGGGCGGATAACGTGTTGCTGATTTGCACAGCGATCATAGTCCATGCGATGTGGGTGCGGGCACAAAGCAACGGGGCAAAGGCGTGGCGAGCGGATCTTTCCAGGGACGGCTATTGCCCCGCGAACACATCATGTGGAGCGGTATTCCCACGCAAGGCCTGTTCTTCACCAGCCGGGATATGTTTCTCATTCCGTTCAGCCTGCTCTGGTGCGGCTTTGCGATTTTCTGGACCTATAACGCGGCAAGGCAAGGCGCACCACTTTTCTTCGACGCATGGGGAGTAATGTTCATTTGCATTGGTCTCTTCTTCGTCTTTGGCAGGTTTGCAGTCGACGCGTGGTTGAGACGGCGTATCTCCTATGCGGTCACGGACAAACGCATTCTCATCATGCGCACCGCGCCTTTCGCCAACTTCACGTCGATCGATCTGGAGCGTCTTCCCGACATCCAGGTGACCGGCGAGGGCGAAAAGCGTGGCACTTTGCGCTTCGGCGTGGGGACATCGTTCTTCGGAAGTCCGGGCGGCTGGCCTCAGTCGCGCTATCAGAATTTTGCCAGCTGGTCGCCGGCTCTCGACCCCGTCCCGCAGTTCCTTGGCATCGAGGACCCGTCGAAAGTCTTCGACATCGTCATGAAAGCCCGCAATGCCCTTCGTTCCGCCTGATGCCGCCTGATAGCTGATGTCTGTTCAATCCCGGCAGTTTGCTCTATGCCGCAATCCAACCATCTTCGCCCGGCATAGGCGAAACCCGGGATCGAAGAACCATGAACGACGCCACACCTCCCAATCGTTGCCGCATCGTGCTGATCGCGCCGCAAGGCGTGCCGGCCGCCCGCATCGCCACCGCATTCGAGGGCGGCGACGTCGCCTCGCTGATCCTGCCCGAGAACGGCATGGACGAGGCCTCTTTCCAGGCCTTTGCCGAACAGATCGTGCCGACGGCACAGGCCGCCGGCGTCGCTGTGATCATCGCCGGCGACACCCGCATCGCGGGCCGTGTCCAGGCGGACGGCATCCACGTCGAGGCGTCCAAGGCCGAGCTCGCCGAAACGATCGAACATTTTCAGGCGAAGATGATGGTCGGCGCCGGCGGCGCCAAGAAGCGCGACGACGCGCTCGAGCTTGGCGAGACGCGGCCCGACTACATCTTCTTCGGCCGCTTCGGTTACGACAACAAACCGGAGCCGCATCCGCGCAACCTGGCGCTGGGCGAATGGTGGGCGCAGATGATCCAGATCCCCTGCATCGTCATGGCCGGATCCGATCTGGCTTCCGTCGAGGAAGTGGCCGCCACCGGCGCCGAGTTCGTCGCGCTGTCGAGCGCGGTGTTCGCCGACGGTGTCGATCCGAAAACGGCCGTGGCCCGGGCCAACGCGCTGCTCGACGAAACCGCGCCGCGCTTCGAGGACTGATGTGGCTCCGGTAAGGCTACCCCTTCAGGCCTTGCTTGCAGCGGTCATGATCCAGGCCGCCGCCGCCGAAACCGTACCTTTGCCGCAGCCCAAGCCTGAAACCGGCGTGCACACCGACAAGCCGATCGAAAAGCAGCTGCCGCAGCCCGCCACCACGGCGCAGCCCGCACCGCTGCCCTCGGCGGACAACATCAATCCCGACCGCTTCGGCGCCAAGCCGGCGGACGCGGCCTATGGCGCCTTCCAGCGCGGGCTCTACAAGACGGCCTATAATCTGGCGCTGACCCGTGCCCAGAACGGCGACCCGGCGGGGCAGACATTGGTGGCCGAGATTCTGTCGCGCGGGCTCGGCGTGCCGTTGAATGCGGCGGAAGCCTCGAAATGGTATGCACTTGCCGCGGAACAAGGCGTGCCTGAAGCGCAGTTCCAGTACGCGCTGATGCTGCTCGACGGCCGTTACGTCAAGAAGGACACCAAGGCGGCCTACGCGCTGATGCAGGCCGCCGCCGAAGCCGGCAACCAGCTGGCGCAATTCAATTTCGCGCAGATGCTGGTCCAGCAGGATCCCGGCGACGCGGGCCTGGCCAGGGCGGTCTCCTATTATGAGCGCGCCGCCGCGACCGGCCTCGCCGACGCGCAATACGCCATGTCCCAGATCTATGCCAATGGCGTCGGCGGCAAGCCGCACGACGATGCGCAGGCAAGACGCTTCCTGGCCCAGGCCGCGCGGCAGAACTACGACACCGCGCAGATCGATCTCGCCGCCTGGATGATCGAAGGCCGCGGCGGCGCCCGCGACCTGAAATCGGCTTTCGGCTGGACCAAGCAGGCAGCCGAGGGCGGTAACGTCGCCGCGCAGAACCGGCTGGCAAAGCTCTATATGCAAGGCATCGGCACCGATCCCGACCTGGTGCTGGCCGGCGCCTGGTACATCGTCGCCCGCCGTGCCGGCCTCATCGACCCCGACATGGACGATTTCCTGCAAGGGCTGAGCGACGACCAGACCAAACAGGCCCTGCAGAAGGCAAACCGCCTGCCCTGACGGCGGCCGCTCGACTACTGCATATGATCGAGGACGACCTTGCCGAAGGGCGATCCGTGTTCAAGGTGCCGGAAAGCTGCAGCCGCGTCCTTCCAGGCAAACACCTTCTCGATCACGGGTCTTATCCGGTTGACTGTCAGGCCCCGGTTCATCGCCTCGAAGGATTCGCGTGAGCCCACCGGTATACCGCGCGCCCTGACCTGGCGGCGGAAGATGTCGAGGGGGTTGATCGACCCTTCGCTGCCGCCGAGATAGCCGATGACGTTGATCTGGGCGCCACGTGCCGAAGCCTTCAGCGACTGGGCGAAGCTTTGCGGCCCGCCGACCTCGATAATGTGGTCGGCGCCGCGGCCGTCGGTCAGCGCCAGCACGGCTGACGACCAATCGGGATTGTCGCGATAGTTGATGCCGTGATGCGCGCCAAGCGCCTTTGCCCGCGCGAGCTTGTCGTCGCTGCTCGACGTGACGATGACATGCGCGCCGGCCGCCGCGGCGAACTGCACCGCAAACAGCGAGACGCCGCCAGTGCCCAGGCTGAGCACCGTCTCGCCCGGCTTCAACTGGCCTTCGGTGAACAGCGCATGCCAGGCCGTGACCCCCGCGCAAGGCAATGTCGCCGCTTCGATATCGCTCAGATGCGGCGGTGCGAGCACGGCCGCCTGTTCGTCCAGCCGCGCGAATTCGCTGAGCAGGCCATCGATGGGCCCACCACGCTGATAGGAGGGCTCGGCCATGGCGAAGCCGCCGCCGACCCAGCGCTGCCAGAACGTGCCGCAGACGCGGTCACCAACTTTGAAACGGGTCACTTCGGCGCCGACAGCGACAACTTCGCCCACACCGTCCGAAAGCGGTATCAGCGGCAGCGCAAAAGCGGTGTGGTAACTGCCACGGGCAATCTCGACGTCGCGGTAATTGAGCGCCGTTGCCTTGACCTTGATGATCATCTCCTGGCGGCCCGGTTCCGGCATCGGCCGCTCGACCGACCTGAGATTGTCGATGCCGCCGGGAGCCTGCAATTCGATCGCCTGCATTGTCTTTCCTTCCTTTGAAAAATCCGTCGAAAGGAAAATCGCTTGCCGGCATTCTGATTTCAAATTCATAATAGTCAGAATGATTATGCATTTGGAGGATCAAATCATGCTGGAGGAACTGCGCACGCTTGTCCTGTTCGCCGAGGAAGGCTCGATCCAGAATGTGGCCCGCCGCCTGCCTTTGACGCAGCCGGCCGTCACAAGGCAGATGCAGCGGCTGGAGGATATGCTCGCGACAACACTTCTCGATCGCCGGCAGAAGCCGCCGCGCCTGACCTCGGCGGGACTGGAGGTGCTGGCGCGCGCAAAGGACATACTGGCTTCGGTCGAGGCTCTGAAAGAATTCGCCGCCGACGCCGAGCCGCAGGGCGTGCTGCGTGTCGGCCTGGCGCATGGCTTGTCCGATGCAAGCGTTGCCGGCGCTATCGCCGGCGCGGCCGCCGCGTTTGCAAAAATATCGTTGCGGCTCAAGACCGGCTGGAGCGCGGAACTCATCGAGCAGTTCGAACGCGGTCAACTCGACATGGCGATCGTTCTGCGACCTGCCGATCATCAAGGCCCGGAGGCGCTCGGCAGCGAACGTCTCTGCATCATAGCGCAGGCAGGCGCCCATCTCGCGGACGCTCGGATGCCTTGGGTTCTCAGCCCCGAGCCTTGCGACGCCCGTCAGACGCTCGTCTCCAGCTTGGGCGGCGGACGGCATCCGCTCGTCGTGGCTGCAGAAATCCAGGACCCGGCGATGCAGATGGAATGGGTACGCCGTGGACACGGCCTCGGCCTCATGCCGTTGCGGCTCGCGGCGCGCGGGCTTCCCGACGGCCTCGCGCTTGTCGATCTCGAAGGTGTCGACCTTTCATTGCAGGTCGTGGCGCTGCGCTCGCCACATCTCAACCGGCTGGCGAAGGCCGTGGAGGCCATTGCGAAAGCCGTCGGCGAAGCCATCAAGATCGGGACCTGATGCCGGCTGACCGGCCGGGGCCGATCCGGCGTCCCTTGCCTCTCCGGGCGATTTGTGGTCTTGGGAGCCCGAAATCGCTTGTCCCGGCGAAAATCTCATTCCGGATCCCATCATCATGGCCAAGATCAATGGCAACGAAATCCGTCCCGGCTACGTCATCGAACATGATGGCGGCCTGTGGGTGGCGGTCAGGACCAACACCGTCAAGCCCGGCAAGGGCGGCGCCTACAACCAGGTCGAACTGAAGAACCTGATCAACGGCACCAAGCTCAACGAGCGGTTCCGCTCGGCCGAGACGGTCGAACAGATCCGCCTTGACCTGAAGGATTTTTCCTTCCTCTACGAGCAGGACGACGCGCTGGTGTTCATGGACACCCAGAGCTACGAACAGCTCGAACTGAACAAGGAGTTCGTCGGCGACCGCGCAGCGTTCCTCCAGGACGGCATGATGGTGACGGTCCAGCTCTACGAGGAGAGGCCGATCGGCATCTCGCTGCCTGATTACGTCACCCTGACCATCACCGAGGCCGACCCGGTGGTGAAGGGCCAGACGGCGGCATCCTCCTACAAGCCGGCGGTGCTGGAGAACGGCATTCGCGTGCTGGTGCCGCCCTTCATCGGCGCCGGCGAACGCATCATCGTCGACACCAACGAAATCACTTACGTGCGCCGCGCCGACTGACGCGTAGCAGCAGGAAGACACACTATGGCACGCTCAGCCCTTCTCAACGTCATGGTCCAGGCCGCAATGAAGGCCGGCCGCTCGCTGTCGCGCGACTTCGGTGAGGTTCAGAACCTGCAGGTCTCGTTGAAGGGGCCCGGCGACTATGTCAGCCAGGCCGACCGCAAGGCCGAGGACATCATCTTTGCCGAATTGTCGAAGGCGCGCCCGGGCTACGGTTTCCTGATGGAAGAGCGCGGCGTGGTGGAAGGCGAAGACAGCCAGCACCGCTGGATCGTCGATCCGCTCGACGGCACCACCAATTTCCTGCACGGCATTCCGCTTTTCGCTGTCTCGATCGCGCTGGAGCGCCAGGGCCAGATCGTCGCCGGCGTCATCTACAACCCGGCCATGGACGAGCTCTACACGACCGAGCGCGGTGGCGGCGCTTTCATGAACGACCGCCGGCTGCGCGTCGCCGGCCGCATCAAGCTGGTCGACACGGTGATCGGCTGCGGCATGCCGCATCTGGGACGCGGCCACCACGGCAATTTCCTCGTCGAACTGCGTAACGTCATGGCCGAGGTCTCGGGCGTGCGCCGTCTTGGTTCCGCCGCGCTGGATCTCGCCTATGTCGCCGCCGGCCGCATGGACGGTTTCTGGGAAACCGGCCTGTCGGCCTGGGATATCGCCGCGGGTCTGCTCCTGATCCGCGAAGCCGGCGGTTTCGTCTCCGACATGGATGGCGGGCAGGACATGCTGGACAATGGCTCGGTCGTCGCCGGCAACGAGGTCATCCAGCGCGCTTTGCTGAAGACGGTGAAAACGCCGTTTGCACCGCGCTGACACGGCGCGGCGCGCCGATGCGCCGCAGTCGCAAAACCGCAACGCAAGCTTGAAATACTGTCCGGTGGTTGCCCAGATATGGGGTGACGCAGGACCGCAGATGACCAATATCCCGCCGCAACTCGAAATCCCCTTTGTTGGGCGCTGGCACTACTCCCGCGCGGAGATGATCGCCGACGGCATTGTCCATGCTGTCGGCATCGTACTGGCGATCGCGGCCGGCTCGACGCTGCTGGCGCTGGCGGCGTTCCGTGTCGGCCCCGGCGAGTACATCGCCGCCGCCTTCTACGTCGTCTCGCTGCTCACCGTGCTGTCGGTGTCGCTCGCCTACAATCTGTGGCCGGTGTCGTCCCCGGCCAAATGGGTTCTGCGGCGCTTCGATCACGCCGCGATCTATCTTCTGATCGCCGCCACCTACACGCCTTTTCTGGCCCAGCTCGACGCTTCGCCGCTGGCCCGCTGGATGATCGTGCTGGTCTGGATCGCGGCAGCGGCGGGCATCGCCATCAAGGTGTTCTTTCCTGGCCGTTTCGACCGGCTGGCGATCGTCTTCTATCTCGCCATCGGCTGGAGCGGCATCGTCCTGGTCAAGCCGCTCGTCGAGACGCTGCCGACGACGTCGATCGTCCTCATCGTCGCCGGGGGCGTCGTCTATTCCTGCGGCGTCATCTTCTTCGCCTGGAAGGGTCTGCGCTTCCACAACGCACTCTGGCACGGCTTCGTCGTCACCGGCGCGGGCCTGCATCTGGCGGCCATGGTCGATTGCCTGGTGATAAACCGTTTCTGATCCGCCTGCGGCAATATTGCCAAGCGCCATTCAATTTGGTCACAATTCCGTTTAGAGTCGCGAACGACGTGATCGGCGGCAGCGGCAGCGAAAACGGGGCACGGATGGCTTTTCTCAGATCCTTCGGCATGGGCAGGCGCTCCGACGTACTGATCTACGATCCGCACAAGCTGTCGAGTCCGCAGGTGTTCCTGCTGACCATGGTCATCTTCCTCGCCATTGTCGCCTTCATCGCCGCCATCCTGACCCGACAGATCTCGACGGCTTTCGTCACCAATCCCGGGCTCAACGGCCTGATCATCGGCGTGCTCGCGGTCGGCATCCTGCTTGCCTTCGCCCAGGTCGGGCGGCTGTTTCGCGAGGTGCGCTGGCTCAATTCCTTCCGCGCCGGCTCCGAGACCACCGAACCGGTGCTGCTGGCGCCGATGAAAGCCATGATCGGCCGCTCCTCGACCATGGCCTTCTCGACCTCGTCGATGCGCACCATGCTCGATTCCATCGCCACGCGCCTCGACGAGAGCCGCGATACCTCGCGCTACCTGGTCGGCCTCCTGGTGTTTCTCGGCCTGCTCGGCACCTTCTGGGGCCTGTTGAACACGATCGGCTCGATCCGCGAGACCATCGAATCGCTCGACCCCGGCACGGGTGACGCCGCGGCGGTGCTCGATTCCCTGAAACAGGGCCTGTCGGCGCCGCTGGCCGGCATGGGTACCGCCTTCTCGTCCTCGCTGTTCGGCCTGTCCGGCTCGCTCGTGCTCGGCTTTCTCGACCTGCAGGCGGGCCGCGCGCAGACGCGCTTCTACACCGAGCTTGAGAACTGGCTGTCTTCGGTCACCGATCTCTCTTCCGATATTGTCGTCTCCGATTCGGCCAAGAGCGAACCATCCGACGAAATCCGTCTGTTGTCGGAGCGGCTGCGCAGCATGCAGGAGAATGGCGGCGGCTCGAACCCGCGCGTCGCCACCGCCATGGCCAATCTCGCCGACGGCATTTCCGGCCTGGTCAAGAACATGCGCTCCGAGCAGCAGATCATGCGCGACTGGGTCGAGGCTCAGTCCGATGAGCAGAAGGCGATGCGCAACACGCTGGAAAAGATCGCCGACGCGCTGAAGAAGCCTGGGGTGCACTGACATGGCGCTCGCCAGGGGCCGGCGTACCGATCGCCGCATCGACTACTGGCCGGGCTTTGTCGACGCGCTGTCGACACTGCTGCTCGCCATCATGTTCCTGCTCACCGTCTTCGTGCTGGCGCAGTTTCTGCTCGGCCGCGAGATTTCCGGCAAGGATACGGTGCTCGCCCGTCTCAACTCGCAGATCAACGAACTGACCCAGTTGCTGGCGCTGGAGCGCTCGACGGCGCAGGACAAGGACGATTCGCTCGCCAATCTGCAGGCGTCGCTGTCGGCCGCCGAGGCAGAGAAGAGCCGGCTCGAACAGTTGCTGGCGCAAGGCGCCGGCGCCGGCGACCAGGCCAACCAGCGCGCCGCGGCACTTTCGGGCGAACTCGACAGCCAGCGCCAGATCAGCCAGCAGGCGCTGAGCCAGGTCGAGATCCTCAACCAGCAGATCGCCGCGCTGCGCAAGCAGATCGGCGCCCTTGAAGACGCACTCAATGTGTCCGAGGCCCGCGACCGCGATTCCAACACCAAGATCGCCGATCTCGGCCGGCGGCTGAACGTCGCCCTGGCGCAGCGCGTGCAGGAACTGAACCGCTACCGCTCCGACTTCTTCGGACGTCTGCGCGAGATCCTCGCCGACCGCGAGAACATCCGCATCGTCGGCGACCGCTTCGTCTTCCAGTCGGAAGTGCTGTTCCCGACCGGCTCCGAGGTGATCAACGATGCCGGCAAGGTCGAGATGAAGAAGCTCGCCGACGCCATCATCGAGCTGCAGAAGGAAATCCCGCCCGAGATCAACTGGGTGCTGCGCGTCGACGGCCACACCGACAACAAGCCGCTCTCCGGCACCGGCCGCTATCGCGACAATTGGGAATTGTCGACGGCGCGTTCGACCTCGGTGGTCAAGTTCCTGATCGAGAACGGCGTGCCGGCCAACCGGCTTGTCGCCGCCGGCTTCGGCGAGTTCCAGCCGCTCGACCCCGCCGACACCGACGAAGCGCGCAACAAGAACCGCCGCATTGAACTGAAGCTCACCGAACGTTGATTTCTCATCACGCGATCTCACGCGAAATTGTTCGTCGGCTCAACTCTAGGGCGCAGGCCGGAGCCGGCAAGGCCTGAAAAGATTATCTTTTTTTAATTACACTTCCCGCCGGAGCGCTCCTAGCTTGCCGTTCAGGGCCGAGGACCGCCGGCGATGCCTCCCATCGCGACGCGACGGAACTGGACGACCCAAACGGTCGGAAGGCGAGGCGGCGCGACCGCCCCCTTCCCAGCAGGAGGAAGCGCCCCATGCGCACATCAGCATCTCTCAAGACGGCAACGCTTGCCGCAATTCTCATCGCCGCTCCGCTCGCCGGCGCCTATGCCGCGGGCCATCACAAGGGCGCTCTCGACGCGACGGATCCGACCGACATGACCGGCCCGCGCGTGGAGGCCCTCATCGAACAGGTTCAGGGCGTCCATAAGGGCATAGTCGACGCCAGGCAGGCCAACAGCATCACCCCGGTGGTGGCGGAACGCCTGGAGATGCGCACCGCCCGCATCGGTCAGGCGGCCGAGAAGATAGCCGCGTCCGATCACGGCAGGATACCGGCCGCGCAATATCATGACCTGCTGCGCCGTCTCGACAATGTCGACCAGCGGCTGCGGGTCGACACTGGCAGCGGTTTCCTGATGGGTGACGGCGCCGACGGCGGAACCTATCCGAACGGCTGAGGCCATCCGGCGAGGTCCAAGAGGAAGGGACCACCTGGCGCCTTCGGGACCCCAATCCCGCGGGCGTCCTTTTTCCTCGCCAGCCGGCCTGCCTACCAGCCCCACTTGCCTACCAGCCAAGCCAGATCGCGATCAGGGCAATCACCGCCGGCACGGTCTGGATGAACAGGATCTTGCTACCGACGGTTGCCGCGCCATAGAGGCCGGCAATCGCCACGCACAACAGGAAGAAGACCTTGACCTGGAAACCGGCGGCGCCGAGGTAAAGCCCCCAGATCAGGCCGGCTGCGAGAAATCCGTTGTAGAGGCCCTGATTGGCGGCGAGCACCTTCGAGGCGTTGGCGAATTCAGGCGTCAGGCGGAATGTCTTGTGCCCGCGTGGCGTGTCCCACAGCACCATCTCGAGATAGACGATGTAGACATGGATCAAGGCCACCAGTGCGACCAGGATATTGGCGATCATTTGCTCCCCCTTCATGCGTTGCCGGCAGCATTTCATGTGTGGCATCGGCTGCGCAAGCTGCATCTGCCGGGCGGTATCCAGAGCAATTCCAGGAAAAGTGTGAAGCGGTTTTCCCTTGGGAATTTGCGTCAAAACAAAGAGTCAGAGCAGGTTGCCGTTTCCGTGAAACGGTGAACTGCTCTGAGGGTTGCCAACGCTTTTGCGTTGGTGTCTTTTCGCGCCGTCCTCAATCACGGAAGCCGCCATGTCCTTTCAGAAACTCGACGACCTCGGCCACAAGCTCGAAGCGCTTGAGCATGCGCTGGCCATCCTCGGCGCCGACGAAGCCACCCACATGGCCGTCGGCGGCGGCGAAAAGCGTGCCGAGGCGATGGCGGCACTGGCCGGCATGTATCACAGCAGGGCGACCGCACCGGAAATCGCCGACTGGATCGCCGCCGCTGAAGGCGAGGCGCTCGACGACGACCAGCGCGCGGCGCTCGCCGAGCTGCGGCGGCAATACACCAACCTGACCTGCCTGCCGGTGGAATTCGTCGAACGCCAGACGACGGCGCGCATGCGTTGCGAGCAGCTGTGGCGCGATCTGCGTGCCAAGAACGATTGGGCGGCTTTCCAGCCGGCGCTCGAGGGCGTGGTGGCGCTGGTGCGCGAAGAGGCGGCCCTGCGCTCCGACGTGCTCGGCCTCGCCCCCTATGACGCGCTGATGGAGCAATTCGACCCCGGCAACCGCACCGCCGACATCACCCCCGTCTTCGCCGATTTGAAAGCCTTCCTCAAAGGCTTCGTGCCGGAAGCGCTGGCGATCCAGGAAGCGAGGCTGCGCAAGCATCCGCTGAAGCCGCTCTCAGGCACCTACGCGATCGACAAGCAGCGCGAACTCGGCCTTGCCATGATGGCGGCGGTTGGTTTCGACCTGACGCACGGCTCGCTGTCGGTGTCGCACCATCCCTTCTGCGGCGGCGTGCCCAGCGACGTGCGCATCACCACCCGTTACAAGACATCGGATTTCCTGTCGGCGCTGATGGGCGTGCTGCACGAGACCGGGCACGCGCTCTATGAACAGAACCTGCCGAAGGCCTGGTCGCACTGGCCGCTCGGCAAGGCGCGCGGCATGGCCGTGCATGAAAGCCAGAGCCTGTTCGTCGAAAAGCAGATCGGCCGCAATCCCGCCTTCTGGCGCTGGGCGCTGCCGGTGGTCGAAAAACATCTCGGCGAGGCCTGGTCGCTCGACGATCTCCTGCCGCATGTGCATCGTGTCGAGCGCGGCCTGATCCGCGTCGACGCCGACGAGGTGACCTATCCCCTGCATGTCATCCTGCGCTACGAGCTGGAGCAGGAGCTGGTCTCGGGCAGGCTGGAGGTTGCCGATTTGCCCGAGGCCTGGGACGCCAAGATGCGCGATTATCTCGGCCTCTCCACGGCGGACAATCCGGCCGACGGACCAATGCAGGACGTGCACTGGCCGGGCGCCGCCTTCGGCTACTTCCCGTCCTACACGCTGGGCGCGATGATGGCGGCGCAGCAATGGGCCGCGCTGACGCGCGATCATCCATCCGCCGATGACGACCTGGCGAAAGGCAATTTCACCGCCATCAATGACTGGCGCCGCAAGAAGATATGGTCGCAGGGCTCGCGCTGGTCGACCCCGGAGCTGCTCGAACGCGCCACCGGCGAAAGGCTCAACGCCGTGTATTTCACCGATCACCTGCGCAAACGGTATGGAACCGCGTGAGGCTTCGGGGCAAGACCGACAAGGCCTGCCTACTCCGCCGCGCCCCTGAAGGCGCTGGCGCCGGTCTCGAACTGCAGCTTGGCCAGCCTGGCATAGATGCCGCCCTTGGCCACCAGGCTCTGATGCGTGCCTTCCTCGACGATGCGGCCGCCGTCCATGACCAGGATCCTGTCGGCCTTCAGCACCGTTGCCAGCCGGTGAGCGATGACGATCGTGGTGCGGCCTTGCATCAGCCGCTCCAGCGCCGTCTGCACCAGCGTCTCGCTTTCGGCGTCGAGCGCCGAGGTGGCTTCGTCGAGCAGCAGGATCGGCGCGTCGCGCAGGATGGCGCGGGCGATCGCCACGCGCTGGCGCTGGCCGCCGGACAGCGTCACGCCGCGCTCGCCGACCTGGCTGTCATAGCCGCGTTCGAGCTTGAGGATGAATTCGTCGGCCAGCGCATCCTTGGCTGCCGCCTCGATCTCGGCATTGCCGGCACCCGGCCGGCCGAAGCCTATATTGTCGCGCGCGCTCGCCGCGAAGATGGTGACGTCCTGCGGCACGATGGCGATGCGCTCGCGCACCGAAACCGGATCGGCTTCGCGCACGTCGACGCCATCGATCAGGATCTTGCCGGTTTCGGGATCGTAGAAGCGCAGGATCAGCGAAAAGACCGTGCTCTTGCCGGCGCCTGAGGGGCCGACAATGGCCACCGTCTCGCCGGGCATGACCTGGAAACTCAGGCCGTGGACGGCCGCCCGGTCGGGCCGCGCCGGGTAGGAGAAGGAAACGTCGTCGAAGACGATGGCGCCCTTGGCGACCGCCGGCAGCGGCTTCGGCTCGGACGGCGCCTGGATCGCCGGCTTCTCGGCCAGGATCTCGGTCAGCCGCTCGGCCGCGCCGGCCGCTTGCGCAAGTTCGCCCCAGACTTCCGACAGCGCGCCGAGTGCGCCTGCGGCGAACACCGAATAGAGCAGGAACTGGCCGAGCGTGCCCGGCGATATCGTGCCATCGAGCACATCGCGCGAGCCGAACCAGAGCACCGCCACGACCGACGAGAAGATGGTGAAGATGGCGAAGAAGGTGAGGAAGGAGCGCGCGAAGATCGAGGCGCGCGCCGCCTCGAAGGCAGCCTCCACCGCATCCGAAAACCGCCCCGTGACCAGCTTCTCGTTGGTGAAGGCCTGCAGCGTGCGCACCGCGCCGATCTGCTCGCTGGCATAGGCTGTCGCCTCGGCGAGCGTGTCCTGCGCCTGCCTTGACTTGCGCCGCACCGAACGGCCGAACGCGACCAGCGGCAGCACGATGACGGGAATGGCTGCAATGACAAGGCCGGACAGTTTCGGGCTGGTGACGACCATCATTCCCACCGCGCCGAGACCGAGGATTACGTTGCGCAGCGCCACCGAGGCGGTCGCGCCGACCGCCGATTTGACCTGCGTGGTGTCAGCGGCAAGCCGCGACACGATCTCGCCCGACTGGGCGGTGTCGAAGAAGGATGGCGACAGCGTCGTCACATGGGCAAAGACATCGCGGCGGATATCGGCGACGACGCGTTCGCCAAGCGTGATGACGAAATAATAGCGGCCGGCCGATGCCGCCGCCAGCACGGCGGCCATCGCCACCAATGCGGCGAAGTATTCGGCGATGAAGGTGGTGCTGGACGACGAGAAACCATGGTCGATCATGCGCCGTACCGCCAGCGGCAGCGTCAATGTCGTTGCCGCCGCGATGGCCAGCGAGATGAGGGCGCCGACGACCAGCGTGCGATATTGCGTGATGTAGGGGAACAGGCGCCTGAGCGGCTTGAGCGAGCGTCGACGCTCGTCTGCGCTGCTTGATTGCGCCATCTCGGTGTGTCCTCTAGCCGCTTCGGCTTCATGCGCCGCAATATGCGCTTGCCGCGGCCTTGTGATTCAATTCCGCCTGATGTATAGGCTCGCCGACCGTTTTAGAAGCCGTGGCTCCTCATTAGCTGCGGCTTCGAGTTTTAAAAAGAGGCGCATCGACGCAGGCTCATGCCCGTCAGCCGCGCCGGCAAGCCAGGAACCGAACCATGAAGAGCGCTATTCACCCCGACTACCACACCATCAAGGTCGTCATGACCGACGGCACCGAATACACGACCCGTTCGACCTGGGGCAAGGAAGGCGATACGATGAACCTCGATATCGACCCGACCACCCACCCGGCCTGGACCGGCGGCCAGCAGACCCTGCTCGACCGCGGCGGCCGCTTGTCGAAGTTCAAGAAGCGTTTCGAAGGTTTCGGCCTCTAAGGCTACGTGCAAGCCGCATTGGCTGCCTGCAGATCAAAACCCGCCCTTGTGGCGGGTTTTTTGCTTCAACGGATGGTGGCGCGAACAAAGTCCCCCTTGATGACGACCGAGGGCCTGGCGCCGGCGGTGCTGGGAAGCGTGCTGTCGACGAAGGACGCTGTCGCGGTGACTGAATAGCTGATCGCGGCCCCCTGGCCGAAAGACAGCGTGGCATCCAGCGCCTTGCCGGTGATGGCGATGTTTTCGTCCTTCCTGACGCTGCCAAAGGCGAGATTGGCTCTCAGCGCCTCGCCCTTGAGCTCGACGGTCGAGGCATGTCCGTCCAGCGAAACATCGGCCGCCTTGCTTGAAATGGCGATGGTGGAGAAACGCCCCGCCATGTTGGCCTGTAGTGCCGCCTGGTCGATCGACACCGAACTTTCCGGCTGGATGTTGGCGTTGATCTCGACCCGGCAGTCGGAGGGGTCGAGCCATGAGGAAGGGGCAACGTCGATACGCAATGTCGAGGCCTCCAGCCTCATGTCGCTGGCAAGGCTGCAGTCATTGGCGAACCAGCTCGAATACCAGCGCGCGAACCAGCCTTCGCGGCGGCTGCCGATCGTCGCCTGGTAAGGAGCCGAGGCCGAAGTGGTGAGCCTGACGGAACTGGCTTCGCCCGAAATGACGACGGCGTTCACGCCGGCGAGATCGAGTGTCTTGCCGGCATCGCCGCTTGCTGGCGACGTAAGCGCTGCGCTGGCAAATGACAGCAGGCCAAGAATTGCGGATTTCATTGATATCTCCGATCATGTGTGGCGGTCCCCGCTGGACCGTGGCGTTGTCGGAGTGACCGGGAACGTCAATTTCCGCGACCTCGATCGCGATCCGGGACGACCGTGAACGCAATCCGGGTCATTGTCGGTCGCCGCCAGCCCTGGAATCACGCCTGCGATCATGATCTTCATTCCCCTGCCGTTCGTCGTCTCCTTGCTGCTCGTCATCCTGCTCATGCAGATGGCCCGCCGAAGCGAGGCCGACCTGCGCGAGAACGGCGCCTTCATGCTGCTGATGGCGGCCTATGCTCTGCAGTCGGTGCTGATCGGTATTCGCTGGGGGTATGATACCAGGGTCGTCATGCCGTTCCTGTCGGTGCTGGCGGCGCTGATCGCGCCGCTTGCTTGGATCGCCTTCAGCGGCCTGACGAAGGAACGGTCGGAGCATCGCCTGGCACGGCTGTGGCCGCATCTGCTGCCGGCCTGCCTGGTTGCCCTGCTACTGATCTTCTGGCGCGAGCCGGTCGGGCCGGCGATCATCCTGGTGTTCCTGTCGTATGGGCCGGCGCTTCTTTGGCTGGCGCTGGCCGGTCCCGATATCCTCGTCGAATCGCGCCTCGACGGCGTCTTGCGGTCCTACCGATCGCTGTGGGTGACGGCGGTGGCGATCCTCGCATCGCCCATCACCGACATCATCATCAGTTTCGACATGCAATGGACCGGCGGCGCTCATTCCGGCGCGGTCATTGCCGGCGGCAACGTGCTGGCGCTGTTGCTGCTCGGCGGCGCCGCCGCGGTTGCCAGCGAAGCCGCTGCTCCGGATGAAGACGAGGAAAACGACGAAGCGTCTCGGGTGCAGACCACGCCATCGGCAACCAGCGAAGAGCCCGCGATCGCGGCGGCGATCGACGCGCTGATGCGGTCGAAGGAACTCTACAAGGACGTCGATCTCAACCTTAGCCGCATCGCCAGGCGGCTCGGCCTGCCGGCTCGGCACGTGTCGTCGGCGATCAATCGCATCCACGGATCGAGCGTGTCGCAATATGTCAACAACCACAGGATCGATGAAGCGCGCCGCCTGCTTGCGACGACGGACGAACCGATCACCCGCATCATGTTCGACGCCGGCTTCCTCAGCAAATCGAACTTCAACCGCGAGTTTCTGCGCATCACCGGCCTGAGCCCGAAGGCCTGGCGGCTTGAGCACCAGCCGCCGGGCGGCGCGGTGTCGGTCATGTCGAACGGGGAAAAACTGACCGGGCGCGGCGCCACTCAGTCGCCGGCCAGTTCCCGCAGCGCCATGCGCTTGTAGGCGGCGACCAGCCTCTCGCCCTCCTGCCGCTCGACCGAGATGGCCAGCCGTACCGCAGCCTCGCCCATTTGCCAGACGAGGAATGCCGTTGTCTCCAGGGCAACGGGGTCGGCGTCGGGACGCAACCGCTTCAGCACCGCCACGAGGAACTCCGCATTGGCCCGGCTGTCGGCGAGTTCGAGCTGGCGCAGCGCCTTGTCGACCTGCGTGCCCGACCAGATGTCGCGCATCACCGGCTCGGCCAGGAACAGCCCGTAGTAGATATCGACCAGCTCCGAGAAAGCCCGCCGCAGGCCTTCGACGTCGCTGACATCCTTGAGCGCGGCCGAGATACAGGCCTGGCTCTCGGCCGTGTAGCGCTCGGCCAGCGCCCAGATGATCGCCCGTTTGTCTGGGAAGAACTGGTAGAGCGAACCGATCGACACCCCTGCCCGCTCCGCGACCTCGCCCATGCGCATGGCGTCGCTGCCTTGCTCGGTGATCAGCGCCGAGGCGGCGGCCAGCATGCGCTCCACCCGCTCGCGGCTGCGCTGCTGGCTTGGCGCCCGCCGTGGCGAAGCGATCTGTTCGTTGGCCGGCGTGCCTTCCATGACTGTCTCCAACAACGCATTCGGCACAATCGCCGGGAAAATGGCTTGACTCACAAAATACGAGGGTTTATCACGTTTTGCAAATGTGAGGATTGCTCATGTTTTCAACCCGAGGAAAACCACCATGACCGACACCAAACCAATTCTGATCCTTGGCGGCACCGGCAAGACCGGCCGCCGTCTTGCCGAGCGGCTGACGGCGCGCGGCATTCCGGTGCGGATCGGCTCCCGTTCCGCCACGCCGCGTTTCGACTGGGAAGTTCCCGCGACCTGGGCTCCCGCACTCGAGGACGTCAGCGCGGTCTACATCAGCTACTATCCCGACATCGCCGTGCCGGGCGCCGCCGAAGTGGTCGGTGCCTTCGCCCGCCTTGCCGTTGCGAATGGCGTTCGCCGGCTGGTGCTTTTGTCGGGCCGCGGCGAGCACGAGGCGCAGCGCGCCGAAGAGATGCTGAAGGCTTCCGGGGCCGACTGGACGATCCTGCGCTGCGCATGGTTCTCGCAGAATTTCAGCGAGGGCTTTCTCGTCGAGCCGCTGCTGGCGGGCGAGGTTGCACTGCCGGTCGGACCTGTCGGTGAACCCTTTGTCGATGTCGACGACATCGCCGACGCCGCCGAAGCGGTGCTGACCCAGCCCGGTCATGTCGGCCAGCTCTATGAGCTGACGGGGCCGCGGCTGTTGAGCTTCACCGACGCGGTCGCCGAGATCGCCAAGGCGGCAGGACGCGACATCCGCTTTGTCAGGATTTCGAATGACGAGTTCACCGCCGCTGTCGCGTCGTACGAACTGCCACCCGAAATCGTCTGGCTGCTCAATGAGCTGTTCACTCAGGTGCTCGACGGCCGCAACGAGTCGCTCACCGACGGCGTCCAGCGCGTGCTCGGCCGTGCGCCGAAAGACTTTTCCGCCTACGCAACCGAAACCGCCGCTAGCGGCATCTGGAGTAACTGAGATGATCAAGCTTGTTCCCGCCCTCACCATCATCGCCGCGATCGGTTCGGGCCTCGTCGGCGGCGTGTTCTTCGCCTTTTCCAATTTCGTCATGGCTGCGCTAGCCCGGCTGCCTGTCCCGCAAGGCATCGCCGCGATGAATTCGATCAACATCACGGTGATCACGCCAACTTTCATGACGGCGCTTTTCGGCACCGGCCTCATCTGTCTGGTGCTTATCGCCGCCGCTTTCATGGGCTGGGCCCAGTCCGGCTCGTACTGGCTGCTCGCCGGCGCGGTGATCTACGTGATTGGCAACCCAATCGTGACCATGGTCTTCAACGTACCGCTCAACGATGCGCTCGCCGCCGTCGACCCGGCCAGCAGCGCCGGCGCCGCCGCGTGGGCGAACCATCTCAGCCAATGGGTGATGTGGAACCACGTCCGCACCGTCACCGCCATCGTGGCGATGGCCTGCTTTATCTTCGCGTTGCTCTAAGCAGTTCCAGGAAAGGTCCTGACGCGCTTTCCCTTGGGAATTGCGTCAAACAAAGCAGTCGATGAAACGCAAAAGGCTCCGCTCAGGCTGGGTCTTCTTGCGTGTGCCCCTTTGACGTGTGGCCCTTGCGGTCGGAATGACCGAGATCGCGATCGGGGTCGATCACGTCGCGCACCAGCTGCTTGAGTTTTGCCGCGTCGGGAAAGCCGCCGTCGCGTTTGCGGTCCCAGACCAGCACCTCATTGCAGGAGATGGTGAAGATGCCGCCGGTGCCGGGCACCAGCGTCACTTCGCCGAGATCCGTGCCGAAGGTGGAGAGCAGCTCCTGCGCCATCCAGCCGGCGCGCAGCAGCCACTGGCACTGCGTGCAATAGGTGATGCGGACGGTGGGCAACGGCGTTTCGCTCATGTCGGCCGGGATATCATCGGATTGAGCTTTGCTCATATCGGATTGAGCTCCGCTCATATCCCAGCCGATCACGCCGCGCTGAGCTTGGCCAAGGTCTCGTCGTCGACCTCGAAGTTGGCGTAGACGCTTTGCACGTCATCGTCGTCCTCGAGCGTGGCGACCAGCTTCATCAGCGACTGGGCCCGCTCCTCGTCGACCGGAACATTGTTCTGCGGCCGCCAGATCAGCTTCACCGATTCCGCTTCGCCGAGCGAGGCTTCCAGCGCCTTCGACACTTCGCCGAGATTCTCGAAGGCGCAATAGATCGTGTGGCCTTCCTCGTCGGTTTCGACATCGTCTGCGCCGGCTTCGATCGCCGCTTCCATGACCTTGTCGGCGCTGCCGGCAGAGGCCGGATAGTAGATCTCGCCGACACGGTCCCACATGAAGGACACCGAGCCGGTTTCGCCCATCGCGCCGCCGGCCTTGGTGAAGGCCGCGCGCACATTCGAGGCCGAGCGGTTGCGGTTGTCGGTCAGGGCCTCGACGATGACGGCGACGCCGCCTGGGCCATAGCCTTCATAGCGCACCGCCTCGTAATTTTCGGCATCGCCCATCGACGCCTTGTTGATGGCGCGCTGGATGTTGTCCTTCGGCATCGACACCGCCTTGGCGTTCTGGACGGCCAGACGCAGGCGTGGGTTCATCGACGGGTCCGGCGTGCCGCTCTTGGCGGCCACGGTGATTTCGCGCGCCAGCTTGGAAAACATTTTCGACCGCACCGCGTCCTGACGGCCCTTGCGGTGCATGATGTTCTTGAACTGTGAATGGCCAGCCATGGCACCCCTGTCGTGTTCTCGGCTAGAGCGTCCTGCAGCGAGATGCGTTGCCTCGCCTTCTGCAAAATGCTCGAATTCAAAATCTCAGAGCGTCCCAGGTGCAACCCGCGGAAGCACGGCGTTCTCTGTCGGAATGGCCGGCTTATAGATAAATCGGCTCAATTCGTCCAGCCGCACCGTGCTGCGGCAGCCTGACAAGGACAGCTGCAAGCGCTCACGCTTCCAGATCGGACTTCAGCCGATCGATGATGCTGAGCGCATGGCCGGCATACTGACTGATCCAGCGATCGTGGATCTGCTTGATCGGTAGCGCATTGAGGTGGTTCCAGCGTTCGCGTCCGTCACGGCGGGCGACGATCAGCTCCGCCTCCTCCAGCACCTTGAGATGCAGCATGACCGTGCAGCGATCGATGTCGGGAAAGGCATCGCACAGCATGCCGGTGGTCTTCGGCTCGTCCTTCAGCTGATCGAGCATTTCGCGTCGGCGCGGATGCGCCAGCGCCCTGAAAACATTGTCGTCTTGCGATCGGCTTGACATGTTATATTTCTATAACATATCGTCAGATCGATCAAGGATGGAGCTGTGGATATGTCTCTCGGATTCCGCGTTTCCGGCCGCATCGGCCGACCGGTCGCCGAAGTTTTCGACGCCGTCGTCAACCCGAAGAAGCTGAGCGGCTATTTCACCACGATCGGCGGCGCCAGCGCGCCGCTGCAAACCGGTGTTGGCGTCGTCTGGTGGGGCAAGGTGCCGGTCGAGGTCGACGAAGTGGTCAAGGACAGCCGCATCGTGCTGCGCTGGGATGCCACGGACGCCGACGGCAAGCCTGCCTACAAGACGCGCATCGAAATGAATTTCGAGCCGCTGGACGATGGCGGCACCTTCGTCACCATCGCCGAGAGCGGCTGGCAGGAAGGCGCGGTCGGCTTGAAGAAATCGTACCTCAACTGCGAGGGCTGGTCGCAGATGCTGGCCTGCATGAAGGCCTATGTCGAATACGGCATCAATCTGCGCGACGGCTATTACCGCAGCGAAATGAAGGGCGAACCCGCCAACGAGACCAATGTCTGAGTGAGGAAAACGGAGGCCCGCGATGACGAAAGCAACGCCGTTCCTGATGTTCGAGGGCAAGGCCGAGGAGGCAATGGCTCTTTATTGCGAGACCATTCCCGGCAGCGGCATCCTCGACATCACCCGCTATGGCGCAGGCGAGGATGGCCCGCAAGGGACACTGAAGCTGGCGCGCGCCTCCATCGCCGGCCTGGAGGTCATGGTCTTCAACAGTCCCGTGCATCACGCTTTCACTTTCACGCCGTCGGTCTCGTTCTATGTCGACTGTTCCTCGGAAGAGGAGTTGAACCGCATCGTCGACGTTTTGGCGAAGGATGGCGGATTTCTGATGCCGCCGGACAATTACGGCTTCAGCCGCCGCTTCGCCTGGCTCAACGACAGGTTCGGCGTCTCCTGGCAGGTCAACCTGGCCTGACCGGACCTGGCCGAGATCACGAAGACAGCCCAACCGCAGCGCAATGGAGACAGCAATGACCGCGAAGATCACCGGCGGCATCAACATCGCCATGAAGGTGCCGCCGCATCAGTATGAGGCGACGGTCGCCTTCTACCGCGACATCGTCGGGCTGAAGCCGTTCATCGCCAAGGCGCCGGCCATTGGCTTCGAGCTCGGCCCGAACCGGCTGTGGATCGACGAGGCGCCGATGTTGAGCCAGGCCGAAATCTGGCTGGAACTGTTCGCCGACGATTTTACCAAAGCCGCCGCCCATTTCGCAGAGGCCGGCATCGTGCGTTGCGATGCCATCGAGCCCTTGGGCGAAGGCTTTCGCGGCGGCTGGATCACCAATCCGGCCAGCATCGTTCACATGCTGCGCGAGCCCGACGCCTGGTGAGCGCCAAGCCCAGAAAGGAGACTGCCATGGAGATCCGCGAAACCCCAACAGCCGAGGCCGGCATGCTGATCCGGCGGCCTGTCGCCGAGGTGTTCGAGGCCATTGTCGATCCGGCCATCACCACCAAATTCTGGTTCACCCATGGCAGCGGCCGGCTGGACAGCGGCAAGGAGGTCCGCTGGGAATGGCGCATGTACGGTGTCTCGACGACCGCCAAGGTCAGCGAAATCGTGACGAACGAAAAGATCGTCATGCGGTGGAGCGATCCGCCGACCACGGTGGTCTGGAACTTCACCGAAATGCCTGATGAGGCCACCTTTCTCGAGGTCCGTAACTTCGGCTTCGCCGGCACGGCCGACGAGCAGGTGAAGGAAGCGATCGGCTCGACCGGCGGCTTCACGCTTGTGCTGGCCGGCGCCAAGGCCTGGCTGGAACAGGGCCTGACACTGGGCCTGATCGGTGACCGCCACCCGAAGGGGGTGCCGGGGCGCTAAATGCCCCGGCACGCCCGTCTCAATGGCCGTCGCCGGGCTTCGCTTTCCTGCGCCGCCGCGCCAGCATGTTGAGCCCTTCGACCAGGGCCGAGAAACCCATCGCAGCGTAGATGTAGCCCTTGGGCACGTGGTAGCCCATGCCGTCGGCGATCAGCGTCATGCCGATCATCAGCAGGAAGCCCAGCGCCAGCATGACGATGCTGGGGTTCTTGGCGATGAAGTTGGCCAGCGGCCCGGCCGCCAGCATCATGACGGTGACGGCCACGATCACGGCGATGTACATGATGGCGATCTCGTCGGTCATGCCGACGGCGGTGATGATGGAATCGATCGAGAAGACGAGGTCGAGCAGCAGGATCTGGAAGATCGCGCCGGCGAGCGAGATCTTGAGCGTCTCGCCCAGCATCGTGTCCTGATGATCGTCGGGATCGACCGTGTGATGGATTTCCTTGGTCGCCTTCCACACCAGGAACAGGCCGCCGGCGATCAGGATCAAGTCGCGCCACGAGAAGCCATGGCCGAAGGCCGTGAAGACCGGCGTCGTCAGCTGGACGATGATCGAGATGGTGGCCAGCAGCACCAGCCGCATGATCAGCGCCGCCGAGATACCAAGCCGGCGGGCGCGGGCCCGTTGCGCTTCCGGCAGCTTGTTGGTCAGGATCGAGATGAAGATCAGATTGTCGATGCCGAGCACAATCTCGAGCACCACCAGCGTCAGCAAGGCGACCCATGCGGTTGGATCGGAAACAAATTGAAAATGCGGCGCCAGGAATTCAATAAGCTGCATGGAGGTCGTCCCCTACGATCTAGAGCAGTGTCGCCGGCAATTAGGTACTGCGAACCCCTATATCAATGTCATGACCAGAAGGACGGAGCCGTTTCTTCGAGTCTCGGCCCGCGACGAAACGGCGCGATCTTCTCGGTCAGCCCCGTGCGATCGGAAATATCGACACCGACCCCACACAAGGTCGCCGGTCCGGTCGCCGCCTCAAAGCGCCCTTTCGGCACTTTCGACAGGAACCGGTTGAGCGGCTCCTCCTTGTCCATGCCGAGCGAGGAATCATAGTCGCCGCACATGCCGGCATCCGACAGATAGCCGGTGCCGCCATTGAGGATCTGGTGATCGGCGGTCGGCTGGTGGGTGTGGGTGCCGACGACCAGACTGGCGCGGCCGTCAACGAAATGCGCGAAGCACATCTTTTCCGAAGTCGCCTCGGCGTGGAAGTCGATCACCACCGCATCGGCCTGTTCGCCGAGCGGGCAGGCGGCAAGCTCGCGCTCCCCGGCCTGGAACGGATCGTCGAGTTCGGGATGCATGAACACCCGGCCCATGATGTTGGCGACCAGCACGCGCGCTCCACTCCTGGCGATATAGACGCCGGAGCCGCGCCCCGGCGTACCCCTGGGAAAATTGGAGGGGCGCAGGAAGCGTTCTTCACGCGGCGCGAAGGCCAGCGCATCGCGCTGGTCCCACACATGGTTGCCGGTGGTGACGACATCGGCGCCCGCCGCGATCGTCTCGCGAAAGATCTCTTCGGTGATACCGAAGCCGCCGGCTGCATTCTCGCCATTGACGATGACGAAATCGAGTTTGAAATCCGAGATCAGCCCAGGCAGTTGCTCCCACACTGCCGTGCGTCCCGTCTTGCCAACCATGTCACCGAGGAAGAGAAGTCTCATATGATCCCGCACCGAAAGTCAGCGAAGCAAAAGCTGCATGACATCCGCGAAAAGATCATGCCTCCATTATCTACAATTTTGGCGTGAAGCGGCGCAACCCGCTCTCGGTCAGTATTTCCGGGATGACCACGTCATGGTTCTCGTCTGGAACCTGCGCCACCTCCTGGCAGTCGAAGGCGATGCCGATCAGCCGGGGCGCATGCCCCTTGTCGACGAGCTTCGCGATCGCGCGGTCGTAATAGCCGGCGCCATAGCCGATGCGGTGGCCGCGCGCGTCGAAGGCGGCGAGCGGCACCAGCATCACCTCGGGATCAAGCACCTCGGCCTCTTCATGGGGCCCGACCGTGCCGAAGCCCATGTCGACCATCGGCGCGCCGCGCACCAGTTCGCGAAAGACGATCGTGGTCTTGTCGAGAATGGCAGGCAGGCAAAGCCTGGCGCCCTGTTCGCGCAAGGCGAACATAAGCGGCCTGACGTCGACTTCCGAACGCATCGGCCAGAAGCCGGAGACGATCTGGCCGGGCTCGATGGCGAAATGGTCGCGCGCCGTCTCGGCCATTTCGAGGGCCACCTCCACCCGCCAGAATTCATCAAGCGCATCGCGGCGTCCAAGCGCCTCGAGTCGCAGCTGTTTTTTCTGGTCTTTGAGAGATGTCATGCGCGGACGATAGAAAATCCCGGATCGGGATGGCGTTTCGGGAGCGACGTTTTCCACCGCACTATCCACCGCAATGCATGGATGCGCTGCAAGAAGTGACGATCCACACAACCGGTGGAGAGAGCGATCCCGGGAACCTACAAAGTAGGTGGGCGCCGTGTGAGAAAACCCACGGGTCTTCCCAGGGACAGCTCCCTAAGGATCGTTAAGGCCCCGGGGAAAATGTTCTCCTGCCGGGAAGCACAGACCGTCCTCCCCAATATAGGCCGCTGGTTGCCTAAGCGCCAGTGAGCTGGGCACCTCGGCGGCTTTATTCGCGACACGCCCCTGCCACCAGACCAGCGCCGGCACCGCCAGCAGTTCGATGCAGAGGCCGGCGATGTGTCCCGCCGACGGTGCGCCAACCAGAATCAGCGAAACAAGACGCGCCAGTCCGCCGGTGAACGTGCAGGCGGCAAGCAGCCGGAACCGCTCGGTCTTGGTCTCGATGCCGGGAATGCAGCTGTACCAGGCAATGCCGAAGGCCAGGAAAAACCCCGACAGGAAGCGGAAATGGCTGTCGAGATCGACCGGCCATGGACGGATGGCGTGCAGGAATTCCGGCCCGGACAGGATACCCTCGATGCCGACCAGGACCGGCGTGGCCGCCAGCACCGCGACAGCGATCTGTAGTGCTGTCTTGCCTGATTCATTCATGCCGACGCCCTTCGGCCTGCCAAGCGGCCTTGATGCATCAACGGATAATTCTGACCCTGGGTTTCAAGCCCATTCGCGTCGCAGCCGGCTCACCCTTGCACAGGCTGACCGGCATCCTTACGCTCATGGCATGAACCAAGGAGCAAAAATGCGTTTCGAAGGCACGGCGGCTTATGTCGCCGACAAGGATCTGATGGTGGCCGTCAACGCGGCGATCGCGCTGGAGCGGCCCCTGCTGGTCAAGGGCGAGCCCGGCACCGGCAAGACTGAGCTTGCCCGCCAGGTAGCATCAGGACTCGGCCTCGACCTCATAGAGTGGCACGTCAAATCGACGACGCGGGCACAGCAGGGTCTTTACGAGTATGACGCCGTCTCGCGGCTGCGCGACAGCCAGCTCGGCGATGCCAGGTTCAACGACATCAAGAACTACATCAAGCGCGGCAAGCTGTGGGAGGCGTTCGCGGCGGGCAGGAAGGTCGTGCTTTTGATCGACGAGATCGACAAGGCCGACATCGAATTCCCCAACGACCTGCTGCAGGAACTCGATCGGATGGAGTTCTTCGTCTACGAGACCGGCGAGACCATCCGCGCAGCGGTGCGGCCGATCGTCATCATCACCTCCAACAACGAAAAGGAACTGCCGGACGCCTTCCTGCGCCGCTGCTTCTTCCACTACATCCGCTTTCCCGACGTCGACACGCTGCACAGGATCGTCGACGTCCATTATCCCGGCATCAAGCAGAATCTGGTACGGGCAGCGCTCACCCAGTTCTACGAGATCCGCGAGGTGCCTGGCCTGAAGAAGAAGCCGTCGACCTCCGAGGCGCTCGACTGGATCCGCCTGCTGGTCGCCGACGACATCGCGCCAGAGGATTTGCGCGCCGACCCGAAGAACGCCCTGCCCAAACTGCATGGCGCGCTGCTGAAGAACGAACAGGACGTGCACCTGTTCGAGCGGCTGGCCTTCATGGCCAGAAGGCAGCAATAGGCAGGCAGCAATAGCGCTTTCCCCTTCCGTGGACCGTTGCCGCCGGCCGGGCAGGAAGGCAGCTTTGGCCACAACCCTTTGGAGGAGATGAAATGTCCGAGATTGTTGTCCGCCCGCTCGCGCAGTCCGACCACGCCGACTGGAAGCGCCTGTGGACCGACTACCTCACCTTCTATGAAACCAGGCTGCCGGAAGAGGTCTATGCCGTGACCTGGAAGCGGCTGTTCACAGAAGCCGAATTCGAGCCGAAGGGGTTTATCGCCACGCTTGACGGCAAGGCCGTCGGTCTTACCCACTATCTCTACCACCGCTCGGGCTGGTCGGAGAAAAACAACTGCTACCTGCAGGACCTGTTCGCCGACCCGGATGTGCGCGGCAAGGGCATCGGCGCGGCTCTGATCAAGGCGGTGAAAGACTCGGCGGAAAAAATCGGCGTCAAGAATGTCTACTGGATGACGCACGAGACCAACACAACCGCGCGCAAACTCTACGACCACGTGGCGCGCCGCACTGGCTTCATCGAGTATGATGTGCTGTAGATAGAAATGTTCATCCCCTTCTTCCTCGAACTGAAGGCCGCGCGCGTTCCCGTTTCGCTCCGGGAATATCTGTCGCTGCTGGAAGGGCTGGAAGCCGGGCTGGTCGACTACGACGTCGAGGGTTTCTACTATCTGGCCCGTGCTGCCCTGGTGAAGGACGAGCGCCACATCGACCGCTTCGACCAGGTGTTCGCGCATGTCTTCAAGGGCATTGAAGCGCTGGGCGGGCCGCATGCGGTCGACGTCGCCAATATTCCCGAGGAATGGCTCCGCCGGCTCGCCGAAAAGCACCTGACCGAGGAAGAGAAAAAGCTGGTCGAGGCGCTCGGCGGTTTCGAAAAGCTGATGGAGACGCTGAAGCAGCGGCTCGAGGAGCAGAAAGGCCGCCACCAGGGCGGCTCGAAATGGATCGGCACCGGCGGCACCTCGCCCTTCGGCGCCTATGGCTACAATCCCGAAGGCGTGCGCATCGGCCAGCACGAAAGCCGCAACCGGCGCGCGGTGAAGGTCTGGGACAAGCGCGAGTTCCGCAATTTCGACGATGCCGTCGAGCTTGGCACGCGCAACATCAAGATCGCGCTGAAGCGGCTGCGCCGATGGGTGCGCGAGGGTGCCGAGGAGGAATTCGACCTGCCCGGCACCATCCACGCCACCGCCGAGCACGGCTATCTCGACGTGCAGACGCGGCCCGAACGGCGCAACGCGGTGAAGCTTTTGATGTTCTTCGATGTCGGCGGCTCGATGGACGATCACATCAAAAGTGTCGAGGAGCTGTTTTCGGCGGCGCGTGCCGAATTCCGCCAGCTCGAATATTTCTACTTCCACAACTGCCTCTACGAAGGCGTCTGGAAGGACAACCGCCGCCGCCATGCCGAGGTGATCCCGACATCAGACCTCCTCCACAAATACGGCCCCGACTACAAGGTGATCGTCGTCGGCGACGCCTCGATGAGCCCTTACGAGATCGCCCACCCCGGCGGCTCGGTGGAGCATTGGAATCCGGAGGCCGGCGCCGTCTGGCTCGGCCGCCTGCTGCAGCAATGGCCGAATGCGGTATGGCTGAACCCCGAGAGCGAGAAGAACTGGGGCTACACCCATTCCATCACGATGATCCGCGACATCTTCGGCGGCCGCATGTTCCCGCTGACGCTGGCCGGGCTCGAAGCCGCGACGAAGCAGCTTTCCAGAAAGCACTGAGCAATTCCGGAGCCTTCATGACCAGCTTCCTCTGCCTGCAATGCGGCGTCCAGTTCGCGGCGACGGAAACACCGCCGCAGCACTGCCCGGTCTGTGAGGATGAGCGGCAGTATGTGCGCTGGGAAGGCCAAGCCTGGGCTACACCGCAGGATCTCGCTGCCGGGCATCGGCTGGTGATGCGGGACGATGCCGGCGTGCTCGGCTTCGGCATCGAGCCGCGCTTCGCCATCGGCCAGCGGGCGCAACTGGTGCAGACGCCGCACGGCAATGTGCTGTGGGACTGCGTCTCGATGGTCAGTGACGAGGCCGTGGCCGAGATCACCCGGCGCGGTGGCCTGGCGGCCATCGCCATCTCGCATTGCCATTTCTATTCGGCGATGGGCGAATGGAGTGACGCGTTTGACGGCGTGCCGATCTATCTACACGCCGACGACCGCCAATGGATCATGCGACCGCATCGCTCGATCGTCAGCTGGCAAGGCGAGACGCTGGCCCTCAATCCGTCTCTCACGCTCGTCCGCTGCGGCGGCCATTTTGCCGGCAGCCAGGTGCTGCACTGGCAGCGCCAGGGCGGCAACGCGCTGCTCACCGGCGACACCGTGCAGGTGACGCCGACGCGCCGCCATGTCAGCTTCATGTACAGCTATCCCAACCAGATACCGCTCAACGCGACGGCCGTGCGCCGTATCGCGGCGGCATTGGAACCGTTCGACTTCGACGATATCCGCGGCGCGTGGTGGGACCTGAACATCATCGGCGGTGGCAAAACGGCCCTGGCCACCTCTGTCGCGCGCTATCTCGCGGCGATAGGATGATGATGGCGAGCGAGAATGCGGGCAAACCTTGTAACAAATGCCTATTTGTTGCGAATATGAGGTTGCAACGAAGAACGAGCCGCCAAGGCTGAGGAGATCAAATGGACACCCACACCTACCCCGTCACCCGCACCGATGCCGAATGGCGCGCCCGGCTGACGCCGGAGCAATACGCGGTCATGCGCAACCACGGCACCGAGCGGCCGGGCAGCTGCGCCTTGCTCTACGAGAAGCGCGCCGGCACATTTTCCTGCGTCGGCTGCGACCAGCCGCTGTTCGAATCCAAGCTGAAGTTCGAGAGCGGCACCGGCTGGCCGAGCTTCAACGACCCGGTTCCCGGCTCGATCGAAACCACCGTCGACCGCAGCTATGGCATGGTCCGCACCGAATGCCATTGCTCGCGCTGCGGCAGCCATCTCGGCCACGTCTTCGAGGACGGCCCGCCGCCGACCGGCCTGCGCTACTGCATCAACGGCGTGGCGCTGACATTCGAGCCGGCGGCCTGATCGGCATCCTGTAGGTTTTCTGCAAAGGGCGGCTTCGGCCGCCCTTTTTCGTGACGCCAGCTTAGACCACCACCATGGCGATGAGCCAGAGAGCCGAGCCCAGCAGCATAAGCGAGGCTTTGGCGCCCGATTGCTCGGCCGTCCGCCAGACCGCAATGGTGAGGAAGATGTTGTAGGGCACCGGCGCGAAATGCACCGCCAGCACGAGCCCGAGCGGCATCTTCAGCCCAAGCAGAATCAGAGCGACCACGGACGAGGCAATACTGATCGCCGTCCCGACCAGCAGCATGTCGCGCCAGAACAGCCGGTCGATCGGCACTTGGCCAAGCCAGCGCGAGCGGAAGAAAGATCCGACGCCTTCCGGGGACAACGGCGCCCTACCCCTGTCCAAGCACTTCGGCGACGGCGCGCTCGACGCGCGAGCATTCCGTCACCAGCCAGTCGGTCATGGCAGGCCAATTGTCCACGGCAAAGCAGTTGACCCGCCACATCGAATTGATGCCGAGCCCCTCGCAGCTTTGCTCCGGCCTGAGCTTAAGCCTCTCTTCGATCGCCGGCTGGAACGGCTTCAACCGCGACCAGCTTTGCGTGGCGCCGAACTTCTCGTTGCGGCCGAAGAAGACGCCGACATGGTTCTGCGCCGGCGCGACATACATGGAAATGACCAAAGCGAAGTCGGGCAGCCCGCGCTGCCAGAACCAGGGTCCGCGCCGCGCCAGCCGGGCTCTCTCTTCCGGATGCCGCTCGGCGAACAGCGCCCAGAAGCCGCGATGACGGAACTCCGAGGCACGGCGGCCACCGAAGTCGAGTTCGTTCATGGCCGGCTGCCCCGTTGCCCGAGACTGTTTCGAAATTCGTTTTGGCGAGTCATGTGATGGCGTTTTGAGAACCGTAGCGTAGCGGACATTTGGGTCCGTGCGCAACGCAAACGCAGAAAATGCCATCAGACGGCCGATGCGGCAAATGCCGCATTTGGTCTCGCCCGAAGACGGCGCGGACCGTCACATCTCGTCACCTGTATCTGCCGAACGGGATCAATGCTTCTCATTCGCTGCGCGATGCATAGCGGCAAATTCTGCCAAGGTTGGAAAATGACCTCCGACCTTCGGCTGGGCAAGAGGACGCTTCGTTGCACCTGGCCCCTCCATCCCAAACCTGCGGTCAATCCAAACGCTGGCGAGCCCGATGCTTTCTGCCGGCGCATGATCATGAAACAGACTCTGAGCCACATGAAGGACTTCGTCCCGCTGAATGCCCAGATCCTGCTTCAGCCTGTCGAACAGGAAACGAAAATTGCCCAGATCCGGCTTGTAGCTGCCTATGTCTTCCGCCGTGTAAACGGCATCGAAGCTCACACCGAGCTTGCGGTTTGAAGCCGCGAAACTCTGGCCGTCGACATTGGATAATACGACCAAACGGAAGTGCTGTTTCAGATAGGCCAGCGCCTCCCTGGAATCCGGAAAGGCGGGCCAATCGGGCACCGACGTACCGAAACGTTCATGCAGATCAGGCTGGGCGGCAATTCCCCAATGCCGAGCGAGTCTTGCGTGCACTGCCGCCAACAGTGTTCTGTAGTGTAAGGAAGGCGTTTCGGCTTCCTGCCGCGTCTCTATATCGCCATAGGTTTCTAACGCTTCGTCTCGGCTGATTTCGCGATTTGCCAGGCTCAAAAGCGGCTGAAGCGCGTTCCAAATGCCGGTTTCCCAGTCCATCAGCGTGCCATAGACATCGAATGTCAGCACTTTGAAGCGAGCCAAATCCATATCAGTGATCCTCACACACGCTAAATTTTCGCATCCGTAGCGCCGCGCGAGGCCGATATCTCGGCAAAACTTTCCGGATTTTAGGCTTTTCCTCCCGTTCTTCCGAGCAGATTTCGGCGAACGTCGGCCGGGGTTGAGTTTCGCTCCCGCCGCATTGCGCGCGTCAAGGCGCTCTGGTCAGAGTGACCACTGAAAACCGCGATATCCGCGATGGAAAGGCGCGGATCGGCAAGCATCCGTTCAGCCGCATCGAGGCGCATCGCAACCAAATGCGCGTGCGGAGTGGTCGCGCGCCGTCTGATGAAGGCTTCATGCAGACGGGTTGGGCTCATCCCTGCCGCTTCTGCGATATCGGCAATGCGGATTGGGTCGGCAAGCTTTCGTTCCATGAACGCCGTGGCTCTTCTGACAGCAAGCTCTGCGCGACCCGGACGATCCCTGGGAGAAGCGATGCGATCCAGCAGCAATGTGGACCAGGCGCGTCGAAGCGAGGCGGAAAGCTCCTGCGATGCCGCCAGCACCGCCATGTAGTCGATCAGGCCATGAACCTCCCGGCCGATCGCAAAAAATGCGGGTATGTCTTCATCCAGCGCCGGGAGGCCGGGGCGGGACGGCAGGTCGAGGACAACGAACGAGTCGGACTGCTTGGCGTAGAACGCGTGCTGGCAACCGGCAGAAACAAAAGCGCCAGTGCTGCCCGAAACCCGTCCTGAATGATGCCCCAGATCGATTTCAAGTACTCCGGAAATGGGCAGGATCACTTGGGGGTAGTCGTGCTGATGCCGCTCGATCTCCCCGGAGTATCTTCGGATTTCAACAACGGTCTCGTTCATCGATAAGTCCTGCGCAAGCGCGGAGCATCGCTCTCGTGATGAGAAGCCGCCGGTTTCCGGCCAAGCGCCTCACACCATGCCGAGCGCGGCCATGTAGAGATCGAGGATGGCGTCCTCTTCCTGGCGCTCGGCCTGGTCCTTCTTGCGCAGACGGATGATGGTGCGGATCGCCTTGGTGTCGAAACCGGTGCCCTTGGCCTCGGCGAACACTTCCTTGATGTCGTCGGCGATCGTCTTCTTCTCTTCCTCGAGCCGCTCGATGCGCTCGATGAGGGCACGCAGCTGGCCGGCGGCAACAGTCTGGCTGGTCTCGGTGATATCGTCGGCCATGTTTTTCTCCAAATTGGTTCTGGGCCGCGACTCGGCGAAAGACGGCGGCAAATTTGAGCCGGTTCGATGCCCGACCGGCGGCGGCGGGTCAAGCTGTTATCGAACAAGACAGAATGGCTGCCGACAGAAGCCGACAGCCTGCCTGCTCCTTGCCGGCTCTCAGGCGAACGCGATCAACAAATCCTTGGCATCGATCTGGTCGCCCGCCTTGACCAGCACCTCGGCGACGGTGCCGTCGCGCTCGGCATGCAGCGCCGTCTCCATCTTCATCGCCTCGATGGAGAGCAGCACGTCACCGGCCTTCACCGCCTGGCCGATGGCAACCGAAAGCGCCGAAACCACGCCCGGCATCGGTGCACCGACATGCGCCTCGTTGCCAGGCTCCGCCTTGCGGCGCGCCTTGGCGGCCGACGCCCCATGCGCCCGGTCCGGCACCTTGATGCGCCGCGGCTGGCCGTTGAGCTCGAAGAACACGGTGACCATGCCCTTGTCGTCGACATCGCCGATGGCAAGGCATCGCACCACCAGCGTCTTGCCCTTCTCGATGTCGACGAAGATCTCGTCTTCCGACTTCATGCCGTAGAAATAGGTCGGCGTCGGCAGGACGCTGACCGGGCCGTAGGTTTCCTGTGCACCGGCAAAGTCGGTGAACACTTTCGGATACATCAGCCACGAAGCGAATTCGTATTCCGAGAGCTTGCGCTCCAGCTTCTCCTCGATCTCCTTGCGGCTGGCCTTGAGATCGGCGGGCTTGAGCAGCGAGCCGGGCCGGGCCGTGATCGGCTTGTCGCCTTTCAGCGCCTTCTTCTGCAACGCCGCCGGCCAACCGCCGGGCGACTGGCCGAGATCGCCACGCAGCATCGAGACGACCGAATCCGGGAAGGCGATGTCCCTGGTCGGGTTCTCGACATCGGCGACGGTCAGGTCCTGGCTCACCATCATCAGCGCCATGTCGCCGACGACCTTGGACGACGGCGTCACCTTGACGATGTCGCCGAACATCAGATTGACGTCGTGATAGGTCTGCGCCACCTCGTGCCAGCGCGTCTCCAGTCCGAGCGAACGCGCCTGTTCCTTGAGGTTGGTGAACTGTCCGCCCGGCATTTCATGCAGGTAGACTTCCGAGGCCGGCCCCTTGAGGTCGCTTTCGAAAGCGGCGTACTGGTTGCGCACCGCTTCCCAGTAGAACGAGATCTTGCGGATCCATTGCGGGTCGAGGCCGGGGTCGCGCTCGGTGCCCTTCAGCGCCTCGACGATCGAGCCCAGGCAAGGCTGCGACGTGTTGCCGGAGAAGGCGTCCATCGCCGCGTCGATGGCGTCGACGCCGCTCTCCACCGCCGCCAGCACCGTCGCCGCCGACAGGCCTGACGTGTCGTGTGTGTGGAAATGGATCGGCAGGTCGGTCGCCTCGCGCAGCGCCTTGAAGAGCACGCGGGCGGCCGCTGGCTTCAACAGGCCGGCCATGTCCTTGACGGCGATGATGTGGGCGCCGGCGGCCTGCAATTCGCCGGCCAGGCCGACATAGTATTTCAGATCGTACTTGGCCCGCGCCGGGTCGAGAATGTCGCCGGTGTAGCACATCGCCGCCTCACACAGCTTGCCTTCGGCGCCGACCGCGTCCATGGCGACGCGCATGTTCTCCACCCAGTTCAGGCAATCGAAGACGCGGAACAGATCGATGCCGCCGGCAGCCGCCTGCTTGACGAAATGCTGCACGACATTGTCGGGATAGTTGGTGTAGCCGACGCCGTTGGCGCCGCGCAGCAGCATCTGCAGCAGCAGGTTGGGCGCCGCCTCGCGCACCAGCGACAGCCGCTCCCACGGATCCTCGGTGAGGAAGCGCATGGCGACGTCGAAGGTCGCGCCGCCCCAGCATTCGAGCGACAGAAGCTGTGGCAGGGCGCGCGCATAGGTGCCGGCGATATTGGCAATGTCGTGCGTGCGCATGCGGGTCGCCAGCAGCGACTGGTGGCCATCGCGCATCGTCGTGTCGGTGACCAGCACTTGCCTTTGCTCGCGCATCCAGCCGGCGAATTTTTCCGGGCCGAGCACGTCGAGCTTCTGCTTGCTGCCGGTGGGCACGTTGCCGTTGAGGTAAGGCACGACGGGTGCCGCCGCATCGGCCTTCGGCATCGGCCGGCCGCGCGTCTCGGGGTGGCCATTGACGCTGACATCGGCCAGGTAGTTGAGCAGCTTGGTGGCGCGGTCCTGCCGCTTGACCTGCTGGAACAGCTCCGGCGTCGTGTCGATGAACTTGGTCGTGTAGGAATTGTCGGCGAAGCTCGTGTGGTTGATGATCGCTTCGAGGAAGGTGAGGTTGGTGGCGACGCCGCGGATGCGGAATTCGCGCAGCGCCCGGTTCATGCGGGCGATCGTCTCGGCCGGCGTCGGCGCCCAGGCCGTCACCTTCTCCAGCAGCGGATCGTAGAAGCGGGTGATGACCGCGCCGGAATAGGCGGTGCCGCCATCCAGCCGGATGCCGAAGCCGGTGGCGCCGCGATAGGCGGTGATGCGGCCATAGTCCGGGATGAAATTGTGCTCGGGGTCCTCGGTGGTGATGCGGCACTGCAAGGCATGGCCGTTCAGCCTGACGTCCTTCTGCGCCGGCACGCCCGATTGCGGCGTGCCGATGGCGAAGCCGTCGAGGATGTGAATCTGCGCCTTGACGATGTCGATGCCGGTCACCTGTTCGGTGACGGTATGCTCGACCTGGATGCGCGGGTTGACCTCGATGAAATAGAATTTTCCGGTATCCGCATCCTGCAGGAACTCGACCGTGCCGGCGCCGATATAGCTGGTTTCGCGCGCGATCTTCAGCGCGTAGCCGCAAAGCTCCTCGCGCTGCGCCATTTCGAGATAGGGCGCGGGCGCCCGCTCGACGACCTTCTGGTTGCGGCGCTGGATCGAGCAGTCGCGCTCGAACAGGTGCACGACATTGCCATGCGTGTCGCCGAGCACCTGCACCTCGACGTGGCGGGCGCGCTCGATCAGCTTTTCGAGATAGACCTCGTCCTTGCCGAAGGCGGCCTTCGCCTCGCGCTTGCCTTCCGTCACCTCGCGGGCGAGTTCCGCCTCGGAGCGGATGGCGCGCATGCCGCGCCCGCCGCCGCCCCAGGAGGCCTTCAGCATCACCGGATAGCCGATCTCCTTGGCCAGTTTCTTGACCGCCTCCATATCGTCCGGCAAAGGATCGGTGGCGGGAATGACCGGCACGCCGACCTCGATGGCGAGATTGCGCGCCGCGACCTTGTTGCCGAGGCGGCGCATCGTGTCCGGCTTCGGCCCGATGAAGGTGATGCCGGCCTGCGCGCAGGCTTCGGCGAATTCGGGGCTTTCGGACAGAAGCCCGTAGCCGGGGTGGATGGCATCGGCGCCCGAAAGCCTGGCGACGCGGATCACCTCCTCGATCGACAGATAACTCTCGATCGGCCCCATATCCTTGGCCAGATGCGGGCCGCGCCCGACCTGGTAGCTTTCGTCGGCCTTGAAACGGTGCAGCGAATATTTGTCTTCCTCGGCCCAGATCGCCACGGTTTTCAGGCCCAGCTCGTTGGCCGCGCGAAAGACGCGGATGGCGATTTCTGACCGGTTGGCGACGAGGATCTTCGTGATGGCCAAGGACTGGGCTCCAGCAGCGGAAGGGACGGGAAATCGGTGCAATGATTAGCGTGAAAATGCTGCAGTGCAAACAAAATCAGTGCTGATTTAAACCGATTTAAATCAATTATCCGGCAAACACTCGCACGCCCCGGCCCAAACGGACGGAACAAGGGCGACAATTTCGATCCTGGATGCGATCTCGCCGATCGAGAAGTGCCCGGCAAAGCAAGCCATCGGCCGCCGGAGCAACCCAAAGAAAATGCCCGGCGCAACGCGCCGGGCATCATGGATTTCAGACCTGCTGAGCAGCTTATTTCGGGAACCAGGAATACTTGCCGTCGTCCTTCTTCTTCCACTCGTACATGATGTAGCCCGGCAGCTTCGGGTCGCCCTTGGCGTCATAGGCGAGATCGCCCAGAACGGTCGGGAACGGGCCGTTTTCATGCATCGCCTTGGCAACGACCTGCGGGTCGTTCGACTTGGCGGCGGCGGCCGCCTCGGCGACCACCTGCACGGCGGCGTAGGCGTAGAGCGTGTAGGCTTCCGGCTCGAAGCCCTGCGCACGGAACTTCTCGACGAGTTCCTTGTTGGCCGGGATCAGGCGCGGATCGGGTCCGAACGTGTTGAGCGTGCCGGCAACGGCGTCGCCCGCGATGGCGGCGAGTTCGTCCGTCACGATGCCGTCACCCGACATCATCGGTGCCTTGAGGCCCTGGTCCGCCGACTGGCGGATGATCAGGCCGGCTTCGGTATGCAGGCCGCCCCAGTAGATCAGGGTGACGCCGGCTTCCTTCATCTTGGCGATCAGTGCCGAGAAGTCCTTGTCGCCGACATTGACGCCTTCATACATCACTTCCTTGACGCCGGCGGCGTTCATCGCCTTCTTGGTTTCATCGGCGAGGCCCTGGCCATAAGGGGTCTTGTCGTGCACGACGGCGACCTTGGCATCCTTGAAATTCGCGGCGATATAGGCGCCGGCGATGCTGCCCTGCTGATCGTCGCGTCCGCAGGTGCGGAACACGTTCCACAGGCCACGCTCGGTGAACTTCGGGTTGGTCGCGGCCGGGGTGATTTCGACGATGTTGTTTTCGGCGTAGACTTCCGAGGCCGGGATCGAGACGCCCGAGTTGAAGTGGCCGATCACGAACTTGACGCCGTCACCGACGAACTTGTTGGCGACCGAGATGCCCTGCTTCGGGTCGGAGACGTCGTCGCCGACTTCGAGCTTGATCTGTTCGCCGTTGATGCCGCCCTTGGCGTTGATCTCGGCGACCGCCGCCTCCGCGCCCTTCTGCAGCTGCGCTCCGAAGGCCGCGTTCGGACCGGTGATCGGACCGGCAACGGCGAATACTACATCAGCCCACGCGTTGCCGCCGAACGCGACCAGCGCGGTCAGGGCGACGGCGGACAAAAGTGACTTTTTCATTTAAACGCTCCCATTAACGGAGTGGGCGTGGATGAAGCTTTCATGCGATGCCCACCCTTATCGCAGAAAGCATAGTTTGCCGATTTTCAGGCACTTGTCACGCCGATTCATCCCTGACGCGGCGTTAATGATGAACGTCAACCTTTCGGTTTCCAGCTCAAGATTGAAGCTCTTTCGTAGAGCCAATTATACTGTGTGACCATCTGGTTCGTTCGTGTGTATTGATAGCCGACGAAGCCCAGTATCATCAGCACGATGGTATCGACGATATAGTAGTGCAGCGAGAACATCGTTCCGTCGAACAGCGCGTGATGGATGAAGCGGATGCCGATGCCGAGACCCAGCAGATAGGCGAAAAGCTGGATGAAGGAGCGCCATGTCTGGGCGCTGGCCTTGCCGGTCATCCAGGCCGCCCAGCCGCCGAGCAGGCAGGTGACGAAGAAGAACTGCCAGATCGAGGGTTCCTCATAGAGAATGCCCTGCATGATGAAGTCTCCCTAGCATGATCCCGAAAAGTCGCGGACTTTTCGGACAAGGATCACGCGACAAACGAACAAGTTGGAGCGGGGTACCGGATGCACATTCCGCTCCAAACTCAGTGATGCCCGCCTTCGAGATAGGCGGCGCGCACTTCCGGATTGGCGAGCAGTTCCTTGCCGGTGCCGCTCATCGTCACATTGCCGTTGACCATGACATAGCCGCGCGTGGCGAGTTTCAACGCGCCGAACGCGTTCTGCTCGACCAGGAACACGGTCAGCCCTTGCGTGCGGTTCAGCTCGCGGATGGCGTCGAAGATCTGCTTGACGATCAGCGGCGCCAGGCCCAGCGACGGCTCGTCGAGCAGAAGCAGCTTTGGCCGCGCCATCAGCGCACGTCCGATCGACAGCATCTGCTGCTCGCCGCCCGACAGCGTGCCGCCGCGCTGGGCGATGCGCTCCTTGAGCCGCGGGAACAGCGTGAACACCTTCTCGACGTCCTCGTCATAGTGCTTGAGGTTGTCGAGGCTGGCGCCCATCTGCAGGTTTTCCATCACCGTCATGCGCGGGAAGATGCGCCGGCCTTCGGGTGATTGGGCGATGCGCATGCGCGCGATCTCGTGCGTCGGCAATTGGGTGATGTCGGTGCCGGCGAAGGTGATGGTGCCCGAGCGGGCGCGCGGAGCCCCGAAAATGGTCATCATCAGCGTCGACTTGCCGGCGCCGTTGGCGCCGATCAGCGCCACGATCTCACCCTCCTTGACGGTGACATCGACCCCGTTCAGCGCCCGGATGTTGCCGTAGTAGGTCTCCACGCCCTTGATATCGAGCAGCGTTGTCCCGGCCATTATTTACGCCCCCCACGCGGCTTGGCTGTCGAGGATTTTCCGGTCGGCTTGGCCGTGGCCCGCTCGGACGGCTTTCTTGGCAAATTGGCCTTTGCATCGACCTGCGCCGCCTTCGAGGCGCCCTTCGACACGGTGACACGCTCGCCATCGCTGTGTCCGACCGTGTCGCTCACCGGTCCGGCCAGGTATGATGACGATGTCCCCGGGCCATGCGCGGCATCCGGACCTATGTCGAGCTGCTCGATGACGTCCTCGTCGCCGACCTCGGTCAGCACGGTCTCGACCTCCTCGTCGTCGACGCCGAGATAGGCGGCGATGACGCGCGGATCGGTGCGTACCGACTGAGGATTGCCGTCGGAGATCTTGCGGCCATATTCCAGCACCACGACATGGTCTGAAATCTGCATGACCACCGACATGTCGTGTTCGATCAGCAGGATCGAGGTGCCGGTGTTGTTCTTGATGTCGATCAAGAGCTCGTTGAGCGCCGCCGATTCCTTCGGGTTGAGGCCGGCCGCCGGCTCGTCGAGACACAGAAGCTCCGGACCCGTGCACATGGCGCGCGCGATCTCGAGGCGCCGCTGCGCGCCATAGGGCAAATCGCCTGCCGGATCGTCGGCGCGATCGACGAGATCGGCCTTCTCCAGCCAGTGCTTGGCCAGGTCCATCGACTCGGCCGATGCCTTGCGGTACCCGCTGAAGCCGAACAGGCCAAGCACCGTGTAGCCCGATGCCTTCATCAGCTTGTTATGCTGGGCAACCAGAAGGTTCTCCAGCAGCGTCATGCCCGAGAACAGGCGGATGTTCTGGAAGGTGCGCGCCACCTTGGCGCGCGCCGGGATCTCATGGTTGGGCAACCGCTCCAGCAGGTAGCTGGAACCATCGGCGCGATTGAGCGTGATCATGCCTTCCGACGGCTTGTAGAAGCCGGTGATGCAGTTGAACACCGTGGTCTTGCCGGCGCCGTTGGGGCCGATCAGCGCCGTGATCTCGCCGCGTCTGGCGGTGAAGGACAGGTCGCCGATGGCGACCAGGCCGCCGAACTTCATCGACAGATGGTCGACCTGCAGGATGGCGTCGTTCATTTGCGTGGTCGCATTCATCAGCCGTGGCCCTCCTTGGTGAAGGAGCTTGAGACAGCCCTTCGCTCCTTGAGGAAGGCGGTCGGTTCTCGACTGCCGACGAAGCCGCGCGGCTTCCACAGCATGACGATGACCATGGCCATGCCGAACAGAAGCATGCGGTAGAGTTCGGGAGTGAAGTCCGGCCCGAAGATCTGCTTGAGGAAGTCGAGTTCGCGTAGCGCCTCGGTGCCGCCGATCATCACCATCGCGGCGACCGCGATGCCGACCAGCGAGCCCATGCCGCCGAGAACGACGATGGCAAGGATGATGGCCGATTCCAGGAAGACGAAGGATTCCGGGCTGACGAAGCCCTGCCGCGCGGCGAAGAACGAGCCGGCGAAACCACCGAACATGGCGCCTGTGGCGAACGCCGTCAGCTTGGTCGTGGTGGTGTTGATGCCCAGCGAGCGGCAGGCGATCTCGTCCTCACGCAAGGCTTCCCAGGCGCGGCCGACCGGCAGGCGGCGCAGCCTGATGGTGACGAACGCGGTAAGCAGGCACAGGCCCAGGATCAGATAGTAGAGGAAGATCTTGTAGTAGGCGCTTGAGGTCGCGATGTGCAGGACCTTGGCAATGTAGTTGGGGTCCGACACGTTGAAGGTCATCAGGCCGAAGAAGGAAACCTTGGGAATGCCGGAGATGCCGGCCGAGCCGTTGGTGACCTCGCGCCAGTTGATCAGCACCAGGCGGATGATCTCGCCGAAGGCGAGCGTCACGATCGCCAGATAATCGCCACGCAGGCGCAACACGGGGAAACCGAGCAGCACCCCCCAGAGGGCTGCCATGCAGCCCGCGGCCGGCAGCAGGATCCAGAACGACAGGCCGTATTGCGTGGCAAGAAGCGCATAGGCATAGGCGCCAAGCGCATAGAAGGCGACGTAGCCGAGGTCGAGCAGGCCGGCGAGGCCAACGACGATGTTCAGCCCCCAGGCCAGCATCACATAGATCAGGATCTGGATGCCGAAATTGTCGACCCATTTCAGCGAGCCCTGCAGCCCTCCGGCAATCGACCAGGCGTTCAGCGAAAGCACCGCGACCACGAGGATCGGGTACAGCACAAGCGCCGTGATGCCCAATTTGGTGAAGTTGGCGTGGATGAAGGCGCGGAAGTAGTAGATCACGCAGGCCAGCACATAGACGACCGCCAGGGCGCGCAGGAATTGCAGATACCCGGCCGCTTCCGCTCCCACCCATCCGGCAAGGGAGCTGTTCAGTGCGAACAGCAGCACCGCCGCGACGAAAGCCACGATGAACGCCGGCAACTGAAAGAAGCGCGACCCCACGCTGGCCGGCAACAGACCGGTGGCGACGTTGGCGATCTTTTGGTTGGCCATGAAGGGCTGGCCATAGGCGACATAGAGGAAACGGCCGACGGCCGTGGCGATCACCACAGCGGCGAGCAAGCCCCAGCGCTGGGTCAGGACCAGTTCGTTGGACATGTTCTGACCGGTCTTCAGACCGATGAACAGCACGAACAGGCCAAGCGCGATGGCGCCGGCATAGAACGCTTCCTTAAGCGCGCGCTGGGTGGGGGTGGCGACGCTGTCGCCTTCGCGAGATACGGTCACGGCCATGATCTCAGACCTTTTCGACTTCAGGCCGGCCCAAGATGCCGGAAGGCAGGAAGATCAGCACGATGGCCAGGATCGAGAACGCCGCAACGTCCTTGTAGTCGATCGAGAAATAGGCCGACCACATGCTCTCGATGAAGCCGATCAGCAGCCCGCCGAGCACGGCGCCCGGCAATGAGCCGATGCCGCCAAGCACCGCCGCGGTGAATGCCTTCACACCCGGCACAAAACCGTCGGAGAAGGCCACCACGCCATAGTACATCAGGAACAGCGTACCGGCGACGGCGGCAAGCGAGGCTCCCATGATGAAGGTGATCGAGATGGTGCGGTCGACGTCGATGCCCAGAAGGGCGGCCATCTTGCGGTCCTGTTCGCAGGCGCGTTGCGCCCGGCCAAGCGAGGTCCTGTTGACCAGATACCAGAACAGCACCAGCAGCAGCGCGGTGACGATGACGATGATGATCTGCTTCAGCGACACGCTGACACCGTCAATGTTGTAGACCTGGCTGACCATCGGCGGGATCGGCTTGTTGCGCGGACCTTGCGTCACCTGGACGAAGTTCGACAGCGCGATCGACATGCCGATGGCGGTGATCAGCGGCGCCAGCCGGAACGATCCGCGTAGCGGCCGGTAGGCCACCTTCTCGATCGTCCAGTTGTAGAGGCTGGTAAGCAGCATCGCCACGATCATCATGACCAGCAGCGCGATGACCACGGGCACCGAATAGAACAGCGAGCCAAGGATGAGGAAGACGATCAGCGCCGTGAAGGCGCCCACCATGAAAATGTCGCCATGGGCGAAGTTGATCATGCCGATGATGCCGTAGACCATCGTGTAGCCGATTGCGATCAGGCCATAGATCGATCCCAGCGTCAGCCCATTGATAAGCTGCTGGACAAAGTACTGCATGTGTACATGGCTCCCCTGGAATGTCGCCCATGCAGACGCATTCCTTTTCGTATTTCCCCTAGTCGTAAAGTTTCGAGGCCGGATTGCAACGTGATTTTTTTGACCGCCCCGCGTGTTTCCGATTCACGTCGTTCCGACCGCCCGTTTTCTGCACCCGACCCCTGGACTATCGCGGACCCTATCATTGGCATAACGCAATGTCTTTGACGATTCGGCCGCATCATGCGCGCCGTTTCGAAGAAATCACCGTCAAAATTAGGTGATAAGAAGAATCGTTGCGTTCCTGACAGGGTTCGTCATTTCGCCACACTTCCTTCCGCTGGGTCAGGATTCTCTTCACTTGACCACGAAACCATGCGCGAACGGATCGCGGTCGTCGATGAAGATCGTGTTCAAACCGGTCATGCGCGCCCAGCCGCCGATCGAGGGGATGATCGCCGGTTTGCCCGCGACCGTGACCTCCTTTTCGACCTTGCCCTTGAACAGCGAACCGATGATCGATTCATGCACGAAGGCGTCACCCGCCTTGAGCCTGCCCTTGGCATGGAGCTGCGCCATGCGCGCCGAGGTGCCGGTGCCGCATGGCGAGCGGTCGATCGCCTTGTCGCCGTAGAAGACGGCGTTGCGGGCGTCGGCCCCTTCCACCGTCGGCTTGCCGGTCCACAGCATGTGCGACAGCCGGTTGATGCCGGGGTTTTCCGGATGCACGAAAGTGTATTTCTCGTTGAGCCGCTGCCGCACCACCGGGCTCCAGGCGATGAGGTCGCCGGCGGAATGATCGGCCATGTCGCGGTAATTCTTCTGCGGTTCGACGATGGCGTAGAAATTGCCGCCATAGGCGACGTCGACGGTGATCTCGCCCAGATGGGGACATTCGACCGTCAGCCCTTCGGCGTGGAGGAACGACGGCACGTTGGTGATACGCACCTCCTCGACATATTCGCCGACCTGCTTGTACTCGGCGATGACCAGCCCGGCCGGCGTGTCGAGCCTCAGCACGCCCGGCGTCTTCGGCTTGATCAGCCCGTGCTCGATGGCCATCGTCACCGTGCCGATCGTGCCGTGGCCGCACATCGGCAGGCAGCCCGAGGTTTCGATGAACAGGATGGCGATGTCGCAATCCTCGCGCGTCGGCGGATAGAGGATCGAACCCGACATGACGTCATGGCCGCGCGGCTCGAACATCAGGCCCGTGCGGATCCAGTCATATTCGGCGAGGAAATGCGCGCGCCGCTCCATCATCGTCGCGCCCTCGAGCAGCGGACCGCCGCCGGCAACCAGCCGCACCGGATTGCCGCATGTGTGGCCGTCGATGCAGAAGAAGGATTTCTTGGCCATGTCGCTCCTCGAAAAAATTCAAAACCGTTGTGGACTGAAGGGGGCGAGATCAACAGACGCAACCTGCCCCATGATGATTTCCCGGATCAACCGTGCGGTCGCCGCGGCCTGGGTCAGGCCGAGATGGCCATGACCGAAAGCATAGACCACCGGACGGTTTCCTGATGCCTTGCCTATGACAGGTACAGAATCCGGCAGAGAGGGCCGGAACCCCATCCATTCGCGCCCGCCCGAGGGATCGAGCCCGGGCAGGAATTGCTGCGCTTTCTTCAGGAGCGCCTTCGATCTGTTGAAATTGGGCGGCCGCTCGATGCCGCCGAGCTCGACGGCGCCGCCGACGCGCAGGCCGGTATCGAGCGGCGTGACGACGAAGCCATGGCCGGAGAAGATCAGCTGCCGCTTCACGTCGAAGGCGCCCTTGGGCAAGGTCGTGTTGTAGCCGCGCTCGGTCTCCAGCGGAATGCGGTCGCCAAGCTGCCGCGCCAGAAGGTGCGACCAGGCGCCGGCTGCGACGACGAGCTGCCGCGCCTGCCTGGTCGTGCCGTCGGCCAAAGTCAGCGTCGCGCCATGCTGGTCTGCCGTAATCTGGTCGATGCGGCCCATTTCAAAGCGGGCGCCCCTGGCCTCGGCATAAGCCCACACCGCCTTGCCGAGCAATTTCGGATCGGCGACCGTCTTCCAGCCCGGCACGAAGGTGCCCTTGATGAAGCGCGGGGACAGGCCAGGCTGCAAACCCGCCAGGCCATCGCCCTCGACATGGCGAAAGCCGATGCCGAAACGCTCGCGCGCGGCCCAGCCGGACAGCGAGGCGCGGAACTCGGCCTCGCTTTCGTAAAGTTCGAGCGAGCCATCCTCGCGCAGCATCGGCCGCGTGCCGGAGCGATCGAGCAGGCCCATCCATTCCGCCTCGGCGAGCTTCATCATGCCGGCCTGGGCGGCGAGGCTGGCCTCGTATTTCGCCGGCGCACCGGCGCGCCAGAAGCGGATCAGCCAGGGCAGGAGCTGCGGCAGGTAGGCCGGCGGAATGCTGAGCGGACCGAGCGGATCGGCCAGCCATTTCGGCAGGTTCTTGATCATGCCCTTGTGCGCCAGCGGCAGCACATCGGAGAAAGCAAAGGCTGCCGCGTTGCCGGAACTCGTCTCCTCGCAGACACCGGTGCGGTCGAAGACAGTGACGCTGCGCCCCGCCTCGGCGAGGAAAGCAGCGGCACAGATACCGATGATGCCGCCACCGATGATGGCGATGTCCTCGCCTTCCCCCGCTGAACGGGGAGAAGGTGCCCCAGTGGCGGAGCGTCGCTCCTGTTCCGGGGATTTGGAATTTCCTGGCACGTCGGTGCTGTCCCTTACTCGGCTGCCACCAGTTTGTCCGCCGGTAGAGAAGACGTCTGGAGCGACGGCAGCTTCGGCCGCACCGCCAGCGCATCCCGTATGATCTTCTCCACCGCCTTGCGGCGCTCGCCCGACAGCGGCTGGCGCGGCATGCGCACGCGGTCATTGGTATCGATTGCCAGCACTTCGGCAAGCTTGATGTTCTGAACCAGATAGGTCGAGACGTCGAGATCGAGCAGCGGCCGGAACCAGCGGTAGATGGCGAGCGCCTCCTCGCGGCGGCCCTGCTTCATTAGCTGGTAGATGGCGACCGTCTCGCGCGGGAAGGCGGTGACCAGGCCGGCCACCCAGCCGATGGCGCCGACCGACAGCGCCTCGAAGGCGAGGTTGTCGACGCCGGTGAACAAATCGTAGCGGTCGCCCAGCCGGTTGATGATCTCGGTCGTGCGCCTGATGTCGTCGGAGGATTCCTTGACGGCGACGAAGCGCTTGTCGGACGCCAGTTCCTCCATCTGGTCGACGGTGACGTCGACGCGATAGGCGAGCCGGTTGGAGTAGATCATGACCGGCAGGTCGCCGGCCTCGGCGACCGCGCGCAGCGCCGCGACCGTCTCTTCCTCGTTGGTGTGGTAGATCGGGCTCGGCACCACCATCAGGCCATTGGCACCTTCCTTCGCGGCGCGCCTGGCGATGCTGGCCGCTTCCCGGGTGCCTGGCTCATTCACAGTCATCAGCACCGGCTTCTTGCCGGCGACTTTCTGCGCGGTCTTGAGCACCTCGATCTTCTCGTCAGCCGACAGCATCGGCCCTTCGCCGAGCGAGCCGCAGACGATGATGCCATCGCAACCGGCTTCCATCTGCAGGCCGAAGCAGCGCTCCATCTCGGCATGGTCAAGCCGATCATCGGCGGTGAATTTGGTCGTGACGGCGGGGAAAACTCCGGTCCACATAGTCGTGTCTCCATCTGATATATCAGCCGTATATCTGTTAAGAAACGGACTGTCAATGCGGATTCTGCTATGATATATTCAAAATATATCAGGAGGCCGCCTTTGATATCCACCGAAGCAATCAGAGCATCCGCCGAGCCGGCCGCGACCAGGGCGTACCACGTGCTCGAGCAAATGATCGTCACGCTGGAACTGGCGCCGGCGAGCTTCGTCACCGAAGGGGCGCTCATCGAAAAGCTGGACCTTGGCCGCACGCCGGTGCGCGAGGCGATCCAGCGGCTGGCCTGGGAAGGGCTGCTGGATGTCAGGCCACGCGCCGGCATCGCGATCGCGCCGCTGCATCCCGGCGACTGGCTGCGCGTGCTCGACGCGCGGCGCGGCGTCGAGGTGGTGCTGGCCCGCTCGGCCGCGCGCTTCGTCACCCGCGAGGCCGCCGACCTGTTTCACGAGGCGGCGCTCGCCATGCAGAAGGCGGTCATCTCGGGCAATGTGCTTGCCTTCATCCAGGCCGACAAGGCGCTCGACGAGGCGCTGGCGATGGCCGCGGACAACCCCTTTGCCGCGCGGCTGGCCGCGCCCCTGCAGACCCACAGCCGCCGCTTCTGGTTCCGCTACAAGGCGGACACGGGCCTGGCCGAGTCAGCCGAGCATCACGTCGCGCTGATCCGCTCGATCCTCGACGGCGACGAGGAGGGAGCCGCCAAGGATGCCAAGCGGCTGATGGCGCTGTTGCGCGGCCATGCCGAGGTCGCCGCGACGCGCTGAACGGGCGATCAGATTCCTTGCGCGGTGGCGACGGCGGTATTCTCCCATCCGTCACCGGTCGCGAAAATGCAGCTTTGGCCCTGCACGTCGGTCACCAGCATGGACCAGCTCCCGTTTGCCGAAACGTAAATCTCGAAAATGGCGGCCTGGCCGACCACGCCGTAGCCGATCTGCTTTTGTTGAAAGGCCTGCGCCAATCCCGCGACAAGATCACTGTGGCCGCCGCAGATGAATTGCGCCCGTGCCGCTAGCGTCGACAGCGCCAGCGCGATGCCGATAGCACCCATCCTGATCCATCGAAACGAAAATTTGTGTGCCATTTGGCACCTCCTTCGCCTCCGCGTTCCGGCAAAAGGAGGCATGGGAATTTTATCATTCCCTGGAATCGATATGGTGAGGTCCTGATCCGAAAACAAGCACCATTTCGGGGAGCGCGGCGCGTTGCAGGGCAACGGCCGCGTCAGTCTTGCGCTGGCTCGCGAAGTGCCGCCCATTTCAGCAAGGCGTCGAGGGCCGGGCACAGGGACTGGCCCCAATCGGTCAGGCAATATTCGACCTTCGGCGGCACCTGGTGATGCACGATACGGCGCACGATGCCGTCGGCCTCCATCTGCCGCAGCTGCTGGATCAGCATCTTCTGCGAGATCGCCGGGATCGCCCGTTCGAGATCGGAGAAGCGCAGCACCTTGCCACCGAACAGGTGAAACAGGATCACCAGTTTCCAGCGGCCTTCGAGGATGCGCAGCACATTCTCGACGCCGCTCGCCGCCGATGACGGCGTCAATGTCGCGGGCTTAACTTCGGGCCGAACCTTACCTTCAGGCTCGGCCTTACCTTCAGGTAAGTACCTTACTTTTTCGTCGGTTCTTGTCATTTCGCCAGCATATCGCATTTTAGAAGCCGGACAAGCGCCGCCGGCCTCGGCTGATGGCGGCAACCCGCACCGGAGATGACATCATGACCGCAAAGCTTCCACAGCCGTTGGCCGACTATTTCACCGCCAAGAACAGGCACGATATCGACGCCATGCTCGTCCCCTTCTCGCCCGACGCCACGGTCAAGGACGAAGGAAGAACCCATCGGGGTTTGGCCGCCATCCGCGGCTGGATGGAGGAGACGACACGCAAATACCGGGTGACCGTCGAGGTCGCCGACGCGACGGTCAAGGGCGATGCATGGCGGATCGCCGGCATCGTCTCGGGAAATTTCCCCGGCAGTCCTGCGACGCTCCACTACGCCTTCACGCTGACCCGCGACCGGATCACGCGGCTGGAGATCGGCGCATGACACGCAAAAAGGGCGCGACCAAAGCCGCGCCCTTAACTCGGTGAAACAAGTGTCCGATGTCAGTTCATCGTCGGGATGACGAACTCGGCGCCGTCCTTGATGCCGGACGGCCAGCGCGAGGTCACCGTCTTGGTCTTGGTGTAGAAGCGGAAGGCGTCCGGTCCGTGCTGGTTGAGGTCGCCGAAGGAAGATGCCTTCCAGCCGCCGAAGGTGTAATAGGCGATCGGAACCGGGATCGGCACGTTGACGCCGACCATGCCGACCTGGACACGGCTCGCGAAATCACGCGCGGCGTCGCCGTCGCGGGTGAAGATGGCGACGCCATTGCCCATCTCGTGGTCGTTGGCGAGCTTGATCGCGCTCTCATAGGTCGGCGCGCGCACCACCGAGAGCACCGGCCCAAAAATCTCTTCCTTGTAGATGCGCATGTCCGCCGTGACGTTGTCGAACAGGCAGCCGCCCATATAGTAGCCGTCCTCATAGCCCTGCATCTTGAAGCCGCGGCCATCGACGACGAGCGTGGCGCCTTCCTTGACGCCGGTGTCGACATAGCCCTTGACGCGCTCCAGCGCCTGCGCCGTCACCAGCGGGCCGAAATCGGCGGCCGAATCCGTCGACGGGCCGACCTTGAGGCTTTCGACGCGCGGGATCAGCTTTTCCATCAACCGGTTGGCGGTGTCGTTGCCGACCGGAACGGCCACCGAGATCGCCATGCAGCGCTCGCCGGCCGAGCCGTAGCCGGCGCCGATCAGCGCGTCTACGGTCTGGTCCATGTCGGCGTCGGGCATGATGATCATGTGGTTCTTGGCGCCGCCGAAGCACTGCACGCGCTTGCCCGCCGCGGTGCCGCGCGAATAGATGTAGTGGGCGATCGGCGTCGAGCCGACAAAGCCGACGGCCTTGATGTCGGGATCGTCGAGGATGGCGTCGACGACTTCCTTGTCGCCATTGACGACGTTGAGGATGCCAGCCGGCAGGCCGGCCTCGAGGAACAATTCGGCGATGCGGATCGGCACGCCCGGGTCACGCTCGGACGGCTTCAGGATGAAGGCATTGCCGCAGGCGATGGCCGGCGCGATCTTCCACAGCGGGATCATCGCCGGGAAGTTGAACGGGGTGATGCCGGCGACGACGCCGAGCGGCTGGCGCATCGAATAGACGTCGATGCCGGGGCCGGCGCCATCGGTGAACTCGCCCTTCATCATGTGCGGCGCGCCGATGCAGACTTCGACCACTTCGAGGCCGCGCTGGATGTCGCCCTTGGCGTCGGCGATGGTCTTGCCGTGTTCGCGCGCCAGGATGTCGGCCAGTTCGTCATAGTCGCGGGCGACCAGTTCGAGGAATTTCATCAGCACGCGCACGCGGCGCTGCGGGTTGGTGGCGGCCCATTTCGGTTGCGCCGCCTTGGCGTTCTCGACCGCCGCGCGCAGTTCCGCCTGCGAGGCCAGCGCCACCGTGCCGCGCACCGTGCCGTCCATCGGCTGCATGACGTCCTGTTTGCGGCCGCTGGTGCCGGCGACACGCTTGCCACCGATGAAATGACCGTATTCGATCATAATATCTCTCCCTTGTTTGTGATGGGCGCATTGTCCGCCTTTGCGGTGGCGAAGGCAACGCGAGGAAGAACGCAACCGTTGTGCGAAAAGTAGATAACGGTTGACGGGCGAGCATCAATTCTCGCAAATGGCAGGCTACAAGATATCTCCTGGGGATTCCCATGAACTGGGATGACGTCCGCATCTTCCTCGCCGTGGCTCGCGCCGGCCAGATCCTCGGGGCCGCCAGGCGGCTGGAGCTGAACCACGCCACCGTCTCGCGCCGCATCGCAGCACTCGAGGACGCACTGCGCACGAAGCTCTTTCGCCGTTTGACCACCGGCAGCGAACTGACGCCGGCCGGCGAGCGCTTCCTCGACATTGCCGAGCGCATGGAGGGCGACATGATCGCTGCGCGCTCGACCATTTCGGGCGAGGGCGACGATATCTCCGGCACCGTGCGCATCGGCGCGCCGGACGGGTTCGGCGTCGCCTTCCTGGCCAGGCGCCTTGGCGAACTGACCGCGCTGCATCGCGAACTGACGATCCAGCTCGTGCCGGTGCCGCGCTCCTTCTCGCTCTCCCGGCGCGAGGCCGACATCGCCATCACCGTCGAGCGACCGACGGAAGGCCGCTTGGTGGCGGGAAAGCTGGTCGACTATTCGCTCGGCCTGTTTGCCTCGCGCGCCTACGCCGACGCCAATGGTCTGCCCAAAACACCGGCCGAACTCGGCCAGCACCCGCTCATCGGCTATGTGCCCGATCTCATCGTCAGCCCTTCGCTCGATTACGCCGCCGAATTCAGCGCCGACTGGCGCACCAGCTTCGCCATTTCCTCGGCGCTCGGCCAGGCCGAAGCGGTGCGCTCGGGCGCCGGCATCGGCATCCTGCACACTTTCGTGGCGCGTTCGATGCCGGAACTGGTGGCCGTCGATGTTGTGGCGCCCATCCGCCGCGCCTACTGGCTGGTCTATCACGAATCGGTCAGGCCGCTGCGCCGCATCCAGATCGTCGCCGGCTTCATCACCAAGGCGGTGGAGCGGGAAAGAAGCCTTTTCCTGTAAAGGTGCTCACGGTCCATCGAGAACAAGAGATCTCGCCACCCGTTGGGCTTCGTCAGCCAATGGCACCCACTTCTGCTTCATTTGCTCGGCGCTGTCGCCCGTGAGCCCGCAGGTCACCAGCCCGAAGCGGGTGCCGCGCAGCGAAAGCACGACCATGGCGTGGCCGGGGAAGCTGGCGTTGCCGTCGCCGACCTGGAAATCCATGTCGGCCATTCGTGCCGGATAGCCATCGGGAAAGCGGATCAACTTTTCGTTGCTGAAGGCCGCCGCGGTAAAGGCGGCGCCGACCATCTCGTGCCAGGCCCGCGGCGACCAGCCCGTTTCGAGAAATGCCTTGGGATCGGCTGGTGAATCGGACGCCTGCGGATCATAGAGACCGACCGATACCCGGCAGGTGAGGCCCTGATCGCCGGACTTGATCTTCAGCCGCATGGTCTTGCCGGAAGGTTCCTCGTTGGTCCAACCCTCCGGAAAGGTCAGGGAAAATCCGTTGTCCTTGTCGTGAACGGTCTTGTCGGCGGCATTGGCCGCCGAGGTGCAGGACAGAAACACGATAGCGGTAACCACAAAGCCGATACGCATCACGGGTGCTCGCGAATGCCAGGCCGGAACGATGCGCCTGACAGATTGTACCGCCCCGGTGATAACACGGTCAGGTGATGGACGCCGCCTTTTCCTTGCCACAAAACCGGCCAGTGTGGCATCAGGCATGCGGTCGCCGGCCATGGGCAGGGCCGCCGGTGGGGAAATCGTTCAGAAAGCTGGCGCGGAAACAATGCGAGCCGTTCTTGCCATCCTGCCGCTGATTTTCGTTTCGGCCTGCGCCAACCCGTGGACAAAAGTGCCGGAAGCCGAATTGCCCAAGCCGATCCGTTACGCGATGGCGCGCCCCTCGCCTTTCGTCATCGGCAATTATTGCGGCCCCGGCACCCGCACCGGCGATCTGTCGGCCCGGCCGGTCGACCGCCTCGACGCGGTGTGCCGGATCCACGACGCCTGCTACATCGCCCGCCACAATCATTGCGACTGCGACGGCGCGCTTGTCGCCTCGGCCAGGGCAATCCGTGACGACAAGGCGGCGCCGCGCAAGATGCGCGGCGAGGCGGAATTGCTGATCGCGACCTTCGCCATCCCCGTTTGCAAGGTGTTTCCACAGGGCTTCATGCCGCCGCGCGACCCGGCACAGTTGAGCGCCATGAAGGCCGGAGCCACCGGGTGAATCGCCACGCATTTAGCATCCTTGCCCTGTTCGGGCTGACCGCCCTTGCCGGTTGTGCCGGCACGGGCCGCAATGCCTGCGATCTGCTGCCGGGACAGGAAGCCTGCGCGCGGCCGTCTTTGTCGGCCAGCACGCCCGGGCCCCAGGCGTCGCAGTTTTTTGGCAATGCAGAGACCAGCGACTACGAAAGACGCTTCCTGGCGCTGCTCGCCCACAATGAGCTCGGCGCCATGGATCGCGCCAACGGCACCGGCCCGTTCGGACGCAACCGCCGCGACGTGCAGAACAGCGACTTCCAGGCGACCTATTCGGCGCTGCAGCAACTGGCCGGACCGGTCGCCAGGGCGCATCTGCCGCCGGCCAATGGCGGCAGCGGCGAGGGTCATTTCGAAGGACGCTGGCGGGTGTCGCGGCAGACGCTCTACATCGATGCGGCGGCGCGGCCCTCGGCGCCCAAGATTTTCGATTTCTCCGGCCTGCAGGCGCGCAGCACCGAAATCGTCGTGCGCCAGGCTGGCGAGCAGCCGGCCGAGATCGAGGCTACCTGCGACGGTCCTCTGGCGATGCGCGCCGCCGGCGCCTCACGCACCATCGCCGCCGGCGCGGCATTCCGGTTCCGCCTGTCGGGTGAGGACGACGTCGTCAACCTGTTTCCAAGCGACGGGCTGAACCGTTGCACGGCAAGGATCCGCTCCAGCCTTGCGCCGGGCGGGTCGCCGCTCACCATTCGGCGCGAAGAGATCGCCGATCCTGCTCTCGCCAGCTTCGACAGTCGCTACGAGCGCTGTCCGGTTCCCGACAGCGCCGGCCTCGACGCGCTCGAGCGCGCCTTCTATGCCAGCCGCTGGCTGTCGCAGACCTGCGCCCTGCCCATCGACAAGCCCCGGCTGCTGCGCAAGTCGCGCGACGGCTTCAACGCCAAGGTCGAGGCGCTGATGGGCGCGCCGCTGTCCGATGCGGCCATAGACAAAGGCGACCCGGAGCTGCCGCTCGATTTCTCCAGGGCGCCAAGGCTGAAGCTGATCTATCTGTCCTCGCTCGAATTCAAGGCCGACTTTTCCGGCCGCATCATCGAGCGGCTGATCCGCCATCATGCCGCACTGGGCACCAAGGTGCGCATTCTGGTCACCGACGTGCTGGAGCGCGACAAGGACGACGCCCTGCTGCACCGGCTGGCGGCGGAGTTCCCCAATGTCGAATTGCAGGAATACCGCTGGCGCGCCGATCACGGCGCACCGATCGACGAGCAGATCTCACAGCTGCACAAGACCCATCACATCAAGATGCTGGCGACGCTGGCTGTGGACCCAGCGCGCTCGCGCGTCATCATCGGCGGCCGCAACATCCATGATGGTTTCCTGTTCCATCAGCCGATCGACCTGTCGCGCTATCCGAACCTTGAACAATACGGCAAGACCGACGGGTTTTCGCTGAACTACTACTCGAACTGGAGCGACTTCGACATCGAGTTCGCCGACAGGGCGACGGCCGAAACGCTCGCCGCGCAACTGTCGACAATATGGTTGCGCGATGCCGACACCAATCTGGCGCGCCCCTTCTCCATCCCGGTGCGAGGCGATGGCCGCCCCCGCGTCAATGCCCGGCACTTCATTTCCGTGCCCTATGAGGACGACCATGCGCTGGAGGCCTATTTCGTCGAACTGGTCGACGCCGCCCGCCACCATATCCAGATCGTCAACCCCTACCTCAATCTGACGCCAAGCCTCGCCCAGGCCTTTGACCGGGCGCTCGCCCGCGGCGTCAAGATCGACATTGTCGGCCGCATCGACCTCAAGGGCGACATTGGCGGCAAGTTCCTCACCGCGCTCAACAAGCTGTTCGTCGAGAAATATGGCGACCGCATCAACATCCGCGAGTTCAAGGCGCCCGACGTGGTGCTGCATTCAAAGATCATGATGATCGACGAAAAGCTGGTCGCCATTTCCTCGGTCAACCTCAACAACCGCAGCTTCTTCCACGATTCAGAGAACGGCATGATGGTGCTCGATCCCGCCTTCTACGTCAGGATGAAGCCGATCTATGACGACTATCTCGCCCACTCGAACCCGGTTTCCAGCAACGTGACGATCCCATGGGCATACCGGCTGCTGTTCGACGAGGCCTGGGTCAGGCAGGCGTTCTGATGCAATTCCAGGAAAAGTGTAAAGCGGTTTTCCGTCGGGAATTGCATCCACCCAAGAGACGTGCCGCCCCTATTTCAGGTAGCGTTCCTGCGCCAGGGCACGGGCATCGATGTCGGGCACCTTGTTCGACATGATGTCGGCCAGCACCTTTGCCGAGCCGCAGGCCATGGTCCAGCCGAGCGTGCCATGGCCGGTGTTGAGGAAGAGATTGGACAGCTCGGTGCGGCCGATCAGCGGCGGCCCGTCCGGCGTCATCGGCCGCAGCCCGCACCAGAAGGTCGCCTCGCGCATGGCGCCCGAGCCCGGAAAGAGGTCGCCGACCGAATGTTCGAGCGTGCGCCGCCGCGATTCATGCAGCCTGAGGTCGAAGCCTGAAATCTCGGCCGTGCCGCCGACGCGGATGCGGTCACCCAGCCGGGTGATCGCCACCTTGTAGGTTTCGTCCATCACGGTCGACACCGGCGCAAGCGCAGCATCCTTGATCGGCACGGTGATCGAATAGCCCTTGACCGGATAGACCGGGATTGACCGTTTCATCCGGCGCATGAAACCGGCCGAGTAGCTGCCCAGTGCCATCACATAGGCATCGGAGGCCTTGAAACCCTTGCTGGTGCTGAGATTGGCGATGCGGTTGCGACTGCGGATGACGCGCCAGATCGTCGTGTCGTATTCGAAGGTGACGCCACGCGCGACGCAGAGCTCGGCCAGTTTCTCGGTGAACATCTTGCAGTCGCCGGTTTCGTCGTGCGGCAGCCGCAGCCCGCCAACGAATTTCTCGCGCACGCCGGCCAGCGCCGGCTCCGCCGCGATGCAGCCGTCCTGGTCTAGGATCTCGTAGGGCACGCCATATTTCTTCAACACCTCGACATCACCGCCGGTGCCATCGAGCTGTTTTTGCGATCGGAACAATTGCAGCGTGCCCTGGGTGCGCTCGTCATAGCTGATGCCGGTCGCCTCGCGCAGCGCCTTCAGCGTGTCGCGGCTGTATTCGGCCAGCGGCACCATGCGCGACTTGTTGATGGCATAGCGCTCGGCCGTGCAGTTGCGCAGCATCTTGACCAGCCAGGTCCACATATGCGGGTCGAAGGCCGGCCGCACCACCAATGGCCCGTGCTTCATCAACAGCCATTTGATCGCCTTCAGCGGAATGCCGGGCCCGGCCCAGGGCGAGGCATAGCCGGGCGAAATCTCGCCGGCATTGGCGAAGCTGGTTTCCAGCGCCGGGCCTTTCTGGCGGTCGAGCACCGTCACCTCGTGACCGGCCTCGGCAAGATAATAGGCCGTGGTCACCCCGATGACGCCGCCGCCCAGCACCATGATCTTCATCGTTCACTCCTTGCCGCGCCGCGCATCCTCGGGACGCCCATGGACGCGACCGCATTTCTCGATTTGCGCATGATCCCGAACGAAAATCGATGCCGATCTTCGAGGACCATGCGCCGTGGCCATTCACGCCGCCGAGGGACCGGGGTCGTCGTCTTCTGTCTGCCGCATTCCGGCCGTCTCGCCAAGAGGCCGCCAATCGTCCGCGGCGCTGTAGACGAGAGTGAGCCCGTGCGGTCGCCGCCCGTCTGCCCGGTCTTTCTGCCTGACCGCGCGCCGGGCAGCCTCCGGCTGGTAAAGCACGGCCTTGATCAGGATCTGCTCCCGGCGGCCGTCGGCGTGCTCGATCAAAGCCGTTCGGCCCTGTGCCATGCCAAGCATGCAGAGCCCACGCCTGGTTGCCACCGACAGGCTGGAGCCGACCGGTCCGCGCCCCTCGTTCTGCACCAGCGTGCGCGTCTCGGCGTGACCGGCATCGATGCTGAACACCACCCTGCTGTTCAGCGTGACGATATCGGGGCCGACCGAATCGATCGGGACGATATCGGCGGTTGAAAGCTTGTGTTCGAGCATGTGCACGATCGGATCCGCGAATGCCCGCCGGCGCTCCAGCATGACTTCGAGGACGGCGAAGTCCTTCGTCGTCAGACAGCAATTCGTGCTCTTCATCACGGCCTCCACGATCAGCGCCGCTGCGCGCCGGAGGCCGGCGTGTCGACGGCTTCGATGGTCACCGACAGTTCCCGGCCGCCACGGCTGCTCCAGCACACTGCCTGCCCTGTCGACACTCCGATGAGCGCCGTTCCCATCGGCGTCAGCACCGAAATCTTGTTTTCGGCAATGTCGGCTTCGCCGGGATAGACCAGCATGATGCGCTGGATCTCCCCGCCTTCGCCGCGGACCGTCACGATCGATCCCATACGCACCACGTCGGCCGGCATCGCCGCCGCGTCCGTGACGACGGCGCGGTCCATTTCCGAAAGCAGTTCCTCGGCGGGTTCGGGGGCACGGTCGAGCAAGGCCCTCGCCAGGCCGGTCAACCTGTCATGGTCGGTGTCGCTGATCAGAATCCGGCTCGGTGAACGCAGTCCTGTTGCATGTTGCATGGCAAACCTCATGGATCGGCGCATCGAACGAATGCGCGCCTGCCGCTGCACTGACAGCGGCGTGATGAAAAGCCGGCAGCCGCGAAGGGCCGTACAGCTTGATGGCGGTTCTGGAAGTATGGATGCCCCGATACGGACGGACGCCCAGAAGGCGGCCGCGCCGGGGCTACGATCCCGCGATCGGGCAGACCCTGAACAAGGTTCTGGTGTAAGCGAGGTTGCTCATGCTTCGAACCTTGCCGACAGGCGCCCGCTTGTCAAGCGCGGCCAAACCGCTCAACCGCCGACATAGTGGCGGTGAAAGCGCGGGCCGAGACTGGCCAGGATTTCATAGCCGATGGTGCCGGCATGGCCGGCGGCATCGTCGACGCTCTGCGAGGGGCCGAGCAGTTCGACCAGATCGCCCTCGCGCAGCCTGCCGGGCGGCAGGGCCGATATCTCGAGAATGATCGAATCCATCGACACACGCCCGAGGAAAGGCAGGCGCACGCCCTCGAACCAGGCCGCCGAAGCGGAGCGGCGCAGCCAGCCATCCGCATAGCCGAACGAAATCGTTGCCAGGCTCAGCGGACCGTCCGCGTGATAGCTGTGGCCATAGCCGATGCCGGCGCCCTTCTCGACATGGCGCGTCTGCGCCACCTTGGCCTGCAGCCGCACCACCGGCAGCATCGGATTGGGCTCGCCCGGCGTCGGGTTGATGCCGTAGAGCGCGGCACCGGGCCGGGCGAGATCGTAGTGGTAAGACGGCCCGAGAAAGATGCCGGAGGAATTGGCGAGCGAGGCGGGCGTCCGGGGAAGCATGGCGCGCAGCCGTTCAAAGGCCAGCCTCTGCTGTTCGTTGGCCGGATGGCGCGGCTCGTCGGCGCAGGCCAGATGGCTCATCACATATCTGACGTCGATGCCGTCAAACGCACTGCCATCCCCGCCCAGCGCCTCGACTTCGGCCGGCGCCATGCCGAGCCGCGACATGCCGCTGTCGACCTGAATGGCGGCCGGCAGCCGGCGACCGGCGCCATGCGCCGCCGCGCGCCAGGCTTTCAACTGCGTGCCGCTGTTGATGACCGCGCAAAGCCCGGCCGCCATCGCTTCCGGCTCGGAGCCCGGCGGCAGCCCGTTCAGCACGTATATGTCCGGACCCGTCCCGATCGCCTCGCGCAGCGCGATGCCTTCGGCCAGCAGTGCGACGAAGAAGATGTCGCAGCCTTCCCGGGTCAGTGCCGCCGCCACCTGGGCCGCACCGAGACCATAGCCGTTGGCCTTGACCACGCCGGCGCAGCGCGCGCCGCCCAGCCGCGCCTTCAATCGCCTATAGTTTTCACGGACCGCACCGAGATCGATGGTCAGGATCGCGCCAGCCGCCGCCTCGCTGACCGGCCAACCGGTGATGGTGTTCGCAGCAGCCCGGTTGACGGCGTCGTTCATGGCGACCCTCATTGCATCGGCCATCAATACGACCCTGGCACCAACGCGGCAACCTCGACGCGCGATTACCGCGCCAGATGGCGGAACGCCGCCACCACGTCTTCATAGACCTTGCGCTTGAACGGCACGATCAGGTCGGGCAGGTCCTGCATCGGCCGCCACGACCATTTGTCGAATTCGGCGGTGTGGCCGCCCGGCGGCGGATTGATCTGGATCTCGCTGCTGTCGCCGTGAAAGCGGAAAGCGAACCATTTCTGCGTCTGGCCGCGATACCGGCCCTTGAAGGCAATGCCGACGAGATGGTCCGGCAGGTCGTAATTGATCCAGTCCGGCGCCTCGGCGAGCATGGAGACGCTGCGCATGCCGGTCTCTTCATAAAGCTCGCGCTCGGCCGCCTGCAGCGGCTCCTCGCCCTTGTCGATGCCGCCTTGCGGCATCTGCCAGAGCTGCGTCGTACCGGCGAATTCGCTGTCGGGTTCGGCGATGCGATGCCCAACCCAGACCAGGCCCTCGCCATTGAGGATCATCAACCCGACACAGGGACGGTAGGGCAGCGTTTCGCGGTCGACCTTTTTCGTCTTCGGCATCAGTCAGTTTCTCCAGCCATCTTGCGAAGGCTTCGCTAACCTTTTTGCGGGTCGATGGCCACCGCTGAAATCGGCACGATCTCGATGCCGCGTTTCTTGGCCTCGGCAATCCAGGATGTCACGATGTCGACCGTCAGGTCGAAGGCCGAGCCGATGCCGACGGCCGTGCCCTTGGCCCGCGCCGTGGCTTCGAGACTGTCGAGTTTCTTCAGGATGGCGCCGCGATCCTGCACCGCGTCGATCGCCGTGTCGCCGGCGACGAAGGGCACGCCATCCTTCAGCGCCAGGTCGGGGGCCAGGCTGCGCGCCGACGAGCCATCGTCGATATAGGCGAGACCACGTTTGCCGAGTTCGGCCATGAACGGCTCCATCGCCGCCGTATCGGCGGAGAAGCGCGCGCCCATATAATTCATGACGCCGGTATAGTTCGTCGTCCGCGACAGCGCCCAGTGCAGATTCTTGAGGTTCTCCTCGGCGCTCGCCGCCACCGTCAGCGTGTTGCGGCCGGGGTTGACGTTGGGATAGTCGAACGGTTCGAGCGGCACCTGCATGACGATCTCATGGCCGCTCTGCCGGGCGGCCTGCATCCAGCGGCCGATGCTGTTGCCTTGCGGCGCGAAGGCCAGCGTCACTTCCGCAGGCAATTTGGCGATCGCAGCCTGGGTGCCGGTCTGCGAGACGGCCAGCCCGCCGATGATGATCGCCACCCGCGCGCCGCGCGCGCCGGACCATGGCCGCGCATAGACATCGAACGGTCGCCTGCCATCGGCGGAGCGGATCGGCAGGGGCCCGGTGTCGCTGGCTTCGATCAGCGCCTTGTCGGGAAGATGCGCGATCTTGAGGTTCTGCCCGACAGCAGACGGATCACGGATGACGATGGCCGTCTGCGGAGGACCATCGCCCTCCTCCTTCTGCACATGGATGATCTGCGGACCGCCGGTCTTGGACGGCGGTTCGACCTTTGGCGCCGCGACCGGGGCCAGAGCGGATGGCGCCGCGGCAGGTTCGGCCGCCGCCGTCACTTTCGGCGTCGAAACGGCGACCTCTTGCGGCTTGCGAAACGGCTTTTCCCTGAGCGCGATCGCAGCCGAGACGCCAACCACCGCCAGCACGACGACGCTCGCCGCGACAATGCCCGTGCTAACCTTGCCGGCAGCGCGCGGCGCCCGGACGGTCTGTCCAAGCGGGCGTTCGATGTCCTTGCCGATATCAGCCAAGCCCTGTCCCCGGGGCGCATGGTTCCGAAGGCGATCCCTTCGGCGACATGCGCGAATTCATCAACCCTGGCGCACCTCTGGCGCCGTATCCGGAGGCTTGGTCTTGCCTCCCCGAATCAAACTGCCGGAACCTTTCGGTCCCGGCAGCATCGCATTGCTTCGTTCAGGCGGCCAGACCCGGCCGGCCAAACCGTTACTGGTTGAGCACGGCCTTTTCCGGATTCGGCGGGAAGGCCGGATCGGTCTTCTGTCCACGCAGCAGTTGCTCCGCGAAGATCAGCTGCAGATCGTCCTTCGGATCCGGCGGCACATAGGCGGCCGAGCCCGAGCCGGTCGAGCTCTCGTCGGCACCCTTGATGTGGCCCTTGAGATCGGATTCGCCGCGCGTCAGGTCCCTGCCCTGCAGTTCAGGCGGCAGCGGCTGGTCAACCTTGATGTCGGGCGTGATGCCCTTGCCCTGGATCGACTTGCCCGACGGCGTGTAATAGAGCGCCGTCGTCAGCCTGAGCGCGCCATTCTCACCGAGCGGAATGATGGTCTGCACCGAACCCTTGCCGAAGGACTGCGTGCCCACCACCGTGACGCGGCGCAGATCCTGCAGCGCGCCGGCGACGATTTCGGACGCACTGGCCGAGCCGCCATTGACGAGCACGATCATCGGCTTGCCGTTGATGTCGTCGGTCTGCTTCGGCTTGGCGTCGAAGCGGGTGACGTCCTTCGGATCGCGGCCGCGCGTCGAGACGATCTCGCCGCGCTTGAGGAAGGCGTCGGACACGCTCACCGCCTGGTCGAGCAGGCCACCCGGATTGAGGCGCAGGTCTAGCACATAGCCCTTGAGCTTGTCGTCCGGCACCTGCTTCTTGATGGTCTCGATGGCGTTCTCGAGGTCGTCATAGGTCTTTTCGGTGAAGGAGGTGATCTTCATGTAGCCGATGTCGTTCTCGACCCGGAACTTGACCGCCTTGACCTTGATGATGTCGCGCACCACCGTCAGCTCGATCGGCTTGTCGGCACCTTGGCGCAGAATGGTGAGCTTGATTGGCGTGTTGACCAGGCCGCGCATCTTGTCGACCGCGTCGTTGAGCGTCAGGCCGCGAACCTCTTCGCCGTCGATCTTGGCGATGTAGTCGCCGGCCAGCACACCGGCCTTGGCGGCGGGCGTGTCGTCGATCGGCGTGATCACCTTGACCAGGTCGTTCTCCATGGTGACCTCGATGCCGAGGCCGCCGAACTCGCCCTTGGTCTGCACGCGCATGTCCTGCGCCTGTTCGGCATTCATGTAGGAGGAGTGCGGATCGAGAGAGGAAAGCATGCCGTTGATGGCGTTCTCGACCAGCGACTTGTCGTCGGGCGGCGTGACATATTGTGCCCGCACCCGCTCGAAGATGTCGCCGAAGATCGCCAGCTGCTTGTAGGTCTCCGAGCCCGCAGCGTTCGCCGAGGAGCCAGGAGCACCATAGACAAGGCTCATGGCGGACGCGCCCATCAGCGCGCCGGCAAACAGAAGCGACAGTTTCCGCATCATTTCACGTCCTTCCAGAAAAACGGTCCGCCCACCATGGGGCCGGATCGACGGGTTTTCCATCCTTGCGAAACTCGACGTAGAGTTCCGGCGTGGCATTTCCATTCTTCGAAACCGAGGTGCTTGCCACCCGGGCCTCTCCCATCGCGCCGACCGGCTCTCCTGCGAGCACCGACTGGCCAGTCACGACGCTGATTCTGCTCATCCCCGCCAGAACGACATGATAACCGTCGCCGGCATTGAGGATCAAGAGTTGACCATAGGAGCGAAACGGCCCCGCATAAAGCACATTCCCATCCGCCGGCGCTGTGACGATGGCTCCCGATTGTGTCGCAAGCATGTCACCTAGCATCACCGCGCCGTTACCGTCATCGGCGCCGAACCGGCGCTTGATGCGGCCGGTGACCGGCAGCGCGATCTGCCCCTGCAGCGCCGAAAACGGCGCGGTCGCGGTGAGCCGGTTGCCTTCGGGAACTGGCAGCGCCGCAAGCGATGCCGTCGTATCGCCGCCGGTCTGATCGCTATTGGCTTGGGCCGCGGCGGCCGCCTTTGCGGCATCCGCGGCCTTGCGGGCCTTGTCGGCCTGCGCTTCGAGCGAGGCGATCAGGTCCTTCAGGCTGGAGGCCCTGGCCGCCAGCTGCTCCGAACGCTGCTGTTCAGCCGCCATTTGCGCCTGCGTATCGGCTTCAAGCTTCTGCTTGGCCTCGAGCAGCATGGCGAGCCGCTTCTTTTCCGCCACCTGCTCGCCGACCGCCTCCGTCAGTCGTGCCCGTTCCGCCTCGATCGAGGCCGTCACCCGGGTCTGCTCCTTGAGGTCGGCCAGCAGGCTGTCGGTCTGCTGGCGCAATTCCGGCACCACCGCGCCAAGCAGGATGGCGCTGCGCACCGACGACAGCGCATCCTCCGGCTTGACCAGGATGGCCGGCGGCGGGTTGAGCCCCATGCGCTGCAGCGCGCCCAGCACTTCGGCCAGCACGTCGCGGCGCGCCACGAGCGAGGCGCGTATCTTCTGCTGCTGGTCCTTCAGCCCCTCCAGCTTGGCGCCGATATCCTCGATGTCCTGGCCGAGCTTCTGCTCGGTCATCGCCGACTGGATCAGCGCGGCGGTGATCGACGCATGGTCCTTCTTGACCGCGGCGATATCGGCGGCGAGCTTGGCCAGCCGTTCCGACGAGAGCGTTATTTCCTTGGAAACCTGCTCGTATTCGGCGCGGCTCTGGTCCGGATCCGGCGCCATGTCGAGCGTGTTTTCGGCCCAGGCGCCATGGAACGACAGAAAGACCGTCGCTGCCGCGATGCCGCAGCGCGCGCGCCAGGAGCCCCCTGTTGGGGCCGGTGTCGATTTCCAGCCTTCAGACATTCGCGATCTATACTATCCGCGGCTTCGTTAACGAATCATCAACCATGTTTTGACGGGCCGACCCCAGAATACATGTCGCCCAAAATGGTCCCCGTCTTGGGCAACGGCATGCATCAAAATCACGGTTTGAATCTAGTACGGCATTGGGGCGGAAATCCGGGCAATGGGCGACGAATCACAGCTGGCGGCAACTCTAGCGGCAGGTTCAGGAGCGATGATAGGGGTGGCCGGAGAGGATCGTCGCCACCCTGTAGAGCTGCTCCCCCAGCATCACCCGCACCAGCTGGTGCGGCCAGGTCAGCGCTCCGAACGACAGCACCAGGTCGGCCTGGTCGCGCAGTGATGGATCGTGGCCGTCGGCGCCACCTATGGCCAGCACCAGCGCCTTGCGCCCGCCGTCGCGCAACTGTCCGATGCGATTGGCTAAATCCTGCGAGGAAAGGCTCTTGCCGCGCTCATCGAGCAGGATCAGCGCCGTGCCCGGCTGCAGCTGCGCCTGCAGTCGCGAGCCTTCGTCACGCTGGCGCTCAATAGCGCTCTGCGACCGGCCCTCGGCAATTTCGGTAATCCCGGAGAATTCGAGCCCGACCGCCGGCCCGCTCTTGGCGAAGCGCTCGAAATAGCGGTCGGCCAACTCCCGCTCGGGGCCGGTTTTCATTCGGCCCACGGCATGAACTGAAATCTTCATCCCGCCTCTATAAGCCGTTAGTGCACGTCACCCAAAGGTGAAAATCCGATTTTGGGCAACGACACGCAGCAGCTTAATGAAGGGTCTCTTCCTCGAGATCCGGCGCCTGCCACATCTTTTCGAGATTGTAGAATTCGCGGACTTCGGGGCGGAAGACATGGACGATGATGTCGCCCGAATCGATCAGGACCCAGTCGGCGCCGGACAGCCCCTCGACGCGCGCCGTGCCGAGGCCGGCATCCTTGAGCGCCTTGAGGAGATGGTCGGCGACAGCCGAGACATGACGGTGCGATCGGCCCGACGCGACGACCATGTAGTCGCCGAGGCTCGATTTCCCCTGAATGTCGATTGAGACGATGTTTTCGGCCTTGGAGTCTTCCAGACTGGCAAGGACTGTGTTGATGGCTCGGGACACGGCGTCGTTTACGCTGATCCCGGCCGGCGAAGGCACGATGTCGGCCTTCTTCCGCAGTGCTGTTCTCAGTGTATTTCCTTTCGCAGCAAGAACAACCAAATCACCCCCAAAAGCAGGTGACACCACTTAGATAGGCAGAGTTCCCTGACAGTTTCAAGACGCTGCCCCAACTCACGCGAACTCGCCGGTTGCCCGCTTGTTCCATGGGGCAGGCAAAAAGATCGGAACCCAGGCGTCTGGCATGGGTTATCGGCTGACCGACCAACCGGAATCCCGCCATGCCGATCGACCCGCAAAACACCCTTCTCACCGTCCAGGCCGGCCTGGCGCAACTCAGCACGCTGATCGTCTCCTATTCCTTCTCCGCTATCGGCGCCATCATCCTGCTGGTGGTCGGCTACATTGTCGCCGGCCTCGCCGAGCGCTCCATCTTCGCCGGGCTCGGCCATATCCACGGTTTCGATGCGACGCTGCGGCATTTCTTCTCCAAGATCGTCCGCTATGCCATCCTGATCCTCGTCGTCATCATGGTGCTCGGCCAGTTCGGCGTGCAGACCGCCTCGATCATCGCCGCGATCGGCGCCATCGGCCTGGCCATCGGCCTGGCGCTGCAAGGCACGCTGCAGAACATCGCCGCCGGCATCATGCTTCTGGCGCTGCGGCCGTTCCGCATCGGCGAATCCGTCGAAGTCGGCGCCATATCGGGCTCGATCGAGGAAATCGGCCTGTTCGCCACCAGGCTCAGGACCGCCGACGGCGTCTACATACTGGCGCCCAATTCGACGCTGTGGAACCAGCCGGTGCGCAATTTTTCGCGCAACGGGGTGCGTCGCGCCGATATCAGTCTGAGCATCGGCTCGTGGAACGACATCGACGGCGCCCAGAAGACATTGCTTGCCATCGCCGGCGCCGAGAAGCGCATTCGTCGTGAACCGGCGCCGGTCGCCTTCGTCGCCAGCCTCGGCGACACGACCGTTTCGCTCACCTTGCGCTATTGGACCTCGGCCGCCGACTACTTGTCCACGAATATCGACATGACGAAGCGCGCAAAGCAGGCTTTCGACAGCGAAGGCATCTCTATCCCGCTGCCGCCACCGGAAGCGCCGGCGCCGCAGGCCCGCAAACAGTAGGAAATTGCGGGAATGCTTCTCAGTCCTTGATCCGGCCTGCGGGCTCCTCCGGCGCATAAGCGAGTTCGACCGGCAGCGGCGCCGTAGCCGTCATCGGTGCGAAGCTGCCGGTCTCGGTGGCGGGCACCGCCCGTGTGGTGAACACGCGCAACAGCACGAACAGGCAGAAGGCGAAGGCGATGACGACGGCCACGTAGATGAAGGCCTGCGTGCCGAAGACGGCCGACAGCGCCGTCACGATGCCCGGCACGATGAAGCCCGAAAGCGACCAGGCAAACAGGAGCGAGCTGGACAGCGCCACCATGTCGTCCTTGCCGGCGCGGTCGGCGGCGTGCGCACTGGACAAAGAGTAGATCGATTCCGAGGCGCCGTCCCACAAGACGTAGATCACCAGCAGCGCCGGCAGCGCGCCGCCGTCGAAACCGAGCGCGAGCATGCCGGCCACTGCGGCCAGCGCGGATGCCCCGACCAGCACGTAGCGGCGGTCGGTGCGGTCGGAAATCCAGCCGAAGGGAAGCTGCAGGATCAGCGTGCCGAGCGGCATCACCGAAAGCAGCAGCGCCACATCGGCTTGGCTGTAGCCCTTGGCCGTGGCGTGGATCGGCGCGAAACCGGAAATCGACATGGACAGGCCGCCGACCGCCAGCATGCCGGCGACGCCGACCGGTGAAATCCGCCAGGCCCGGCGCAGCGCCACCGAGGCCGCCTGCGGCGCCGGCGGCTGCGCAAGCCGCGTCATCCCGACGGGCAGGATCGACAGAGCGGTGAAGACGATGCCGATCAGCGGCGCGTCCGCGGTTTTGATGTCGACCAGCGCCAGCGTCGCATAGCCGACGCCGAGCCCGGCGACATAGGCGACGTAGAAAAAGGCCATCACCCGGCCGCGTATGGCGTTGGCGACGGCGTCGTTCAGCCAGCTCTGCGCGACGATGAACAGGCCGCATATGGCAAAGCCGTAGAGGGCGCGCGCGCCGATCCACAGCAAGGGGTGCGGCCCGGCGCCGATGGCCGCGTTGGAAAGCGCGATCAGCGCCGACAGCACCATGAAGGCACGGGCATGGCCGACCCTGCGCACCAGCGGCCCGGTCAGGATGCAGCCGGCAAGCCCGCCGGCCGAAAGGCCGGTGACGATCAGCCCCGCCCAGGTCGGATCGAAGCCCTCGACGCCGAGCCGGACCGGGATGTAGGCAAACATCAGCCCGTTGCCGATGGCGATCAGCGCCATCGACACGATGACGCTGGCGATCGCGATCAGCGGCGTCGGCGCGCTGCCATCATCCGGCTCGACTGCGGGTTGGGTCTTGGTTTGAATTGCCATATCAGGCCAGCATCGCCGATCCGTCGGGCAAGTGCCGCTGCAAAAACGACATCGGCGGGCGGCCGAAACACTGGAGCCCCGTTGCGGAGAGCCGCTACCCCTTCGCCATCTTCCGGATCGCGCTCGACGACAGCGAGGAGCGCGGACCGTGGATGAAGGTCCAGGCCGGCGCTTTCATGCGGGCGAGCAGCGGCGCGTCGCCTTCGTCGATGCGGGCATAGTCGAAGGTCTTGGCGACCACCGACGACAGGAACGACAGCGTCGCGCCTGGCCGGTCGATCACCGCGATCGGGAAGGTCAGCACGATCTCGCGCCAGCGCTGCCAGCGATGGAAATCGCGCAAACTGTCCGCGCCCATGATCCAGACGAATTCGACGCCGGGATTGCGCGCCTTCACCAGCGCCAGCGTGTCGGCGGTGTAGCGCACATGATGCGCCGCCTCGAAGGCGGTGACCTTGATCTTCGGGTTCTTGGCGATCTGCTCGGACAGTTGCAGCCGCTCAGTCAGCGGCGCCAATTCCCTGGTGCTCTTCAGCGGATTGCCCGGCGTCACCATCCACCACAGTTGGTCGAGCGCCAGGCGCCTCAGCGCGATTTCAGCGACCAGCGCATGGCCGGCATGCGGCGGGTTGAACGAGCCGCCGAACAGGCCGACAGCCAGGCCTTTTTCGGCGTGCGGCATGCGGAGATAACGTGAAGAAGCGGCTTCCTCACCCTCCCCCTTGTGGGGAGGGTCGATCCGCGAAGCGGAACGGGGTGGGGGTATCGTGGAATTCAGCGTCTTTCCCCCACCCGGCTCGCTGCGCTCGCCACCCTCCCCACAAGGGGGAGGGTAAGGCCAGCGCTCAAGGCCTCACCTGTCCCGACCCGCGCACGCGGTATTTGAACGAGGTCAGCTGCTCGACGCCGACCGGCCCGCGCGCATGCATCTTGCCGGTGGCGATGCCGATTTCGGCGCCCATGCCGAATTCGCCACCATCGGCGAACTGCGTTGAGGCGTTGTGCAGCAGGATCGCCGAATCGATCTCGTTGAAGAACCGCTCCACGGCCTTCGCGTCCTGCGCGATGATCGCCTCGGTGTGATGCGAGGAGAAGGTCTCGATATGCTCGATCGCGCCACCGATGCCGTCGACCAGCTTCACCGCGATGATGGCGTCGAGATATTCCGTCACCCAGTCGGCAACGGTCGCCGGCTTGGCGTCGAAAAACACCTTCAGCACCTCTTGATCGGCATGGATCTCGCAGCCGGCGGCGCGCAGCGCGTCGAGGATCGGCACCAGGTGCGTGGACGCCACCGCGCGGTCGACCAGCAGCGTCTCGGCGGCGCCGCAGACGCCGGTGCGCCGCATCTTGGCGTTGACGGCGATCTTCACCGCCATGTCGAGATCGGCCGAACGGTCGATGTAGAGATGGCAGATGCCTTCGAGATGGGCAAAGACCGGCACCCGCGCCTCGCTCTGCACCCGGCCAACCAGGCTTTTGCCGCCGCGCGGAATGATGACGTCGAGCGCACCACCTAACCCCTTGAGCATCTCGCCGACGGCGGCGCGATCGGTGGTCGGCACCAGTTGGATGGCGTCTTCAGGCAGGCCGGCGGCCTTCAGGCCTTCGACCAGGCAGGCATGGATGGCAGCGGACGAATTGAGCGAATCCGAGCCGCCGCGCAGGATCACCGGATTGCCGGCCTTGAGGCAGAGCGCCCCGGCATCCGCCGTGACGTTCGGCCGGCTCTCATAGATGACGCCGACGACGCCGAGCGGCGTGCGCACGCGCTCGATTTGCAGACCGTTCGGCCGTTCCCATGCGGCGATCACGTCGCCGACCGGATCCTTGAGTTCGGCAATTTCACGAATGCCGTCGGCCATCGCGCGGATGCGCGCCGGATTGAGCTTCAGCCGGTCCATGAAGGACGCGGAAAGCCCCGACTCCTCGCCATTCGAGATGTCGATGGCATTGGCGTCGAGAATGTCCTGCTCGCGGGCGACGATCGCTTCCGCCATGGCGGCAAGAGCGGCGTTCTTGGCGGCGGTCGAAGCGATGGCCAGCGGTCGGGCGGCGGCGCGGGCGCGGCGGCCGATATCGGCCATCAGCGCCACGGTGTCGTCGCCGGATTTTTCATGCAGCTTCAGCATGGCTCATCCTCCGTCTATGTCGCCTCCAGCGTGACTCACCACGAGATCGTCGCGGTGGATCATCGCCGAACGCGCTTCGTAACCGAGCACGGTTTCGATCTCGGCCGTCTTCAGGCCTGCGATCCTTACGGCATCGGCGGCATCATAGGCAACCAGCCCGCGCGCGATCTCGCGCCCCTCGGGCGAGAGGATCGCCACCGTATCGCCGCGCGAGAAATTGCCGCTGACCAGTTTGACACCGGCCGGCAGCAGCGATTTGCCTGATGCGAGCGCACCGATGGCGCCAGCGTCGACCGTCAGCCGGCCGGCCGGTTCGAGCTGGCCGGCGATCCAGGTCTTGTAGCCTTTCACCGGATTGGCGCTCGGCCGGAAGAAGGTGGCGCGTTCCCCGCGCTCGATCGCCATCAGCGGCGACAGCCGAGTGCCCGAGGTGATGATCATCGCGGTGCCGGCGGCGGTGGCGATCTTGCCGGCATCGAGTTTTGTCCGCATGCCGCCGCGCGACAGCTCGGACGCCGCCGCCCCCGCCATCGCCTCGATGTCGGGCGTGATGCGATCGACCACCGGAATGAATTTTGCTTGCGGATCGCGCGCCGGCGGCGCCGTGTAGAGCCCATCGATGTCCGACAGCAGCACCAGAAGATCGGCGCCCATCATGGTGGCCACGCGCGCGGCCAACCGGTCATTGTCGCCATAGCGGATTTCGGACGTGGCGACCGTATCGTTCTCATTGATGACCGGCACCGCCTTCATCTTGAGCAACGTCGAGATCGTCGCGCGGGCATTGAGATAGCGGCGGCGCTCCTCGGTGTCGCCAAGTGTCAGAAGAATCTGCCCCGATTTCAGCGCACCCCTGCCGAGTGCATCCGACCAGGCGCCAGCGAGCGCGATCTGGCCGACGGCGGCCGCCGCCTGGCTCTCCTCGAGCTTCAAGGCGCGCTTGCCGAGGCCAAGGATGGTGCGACCAAGCGCGATGGCGCCCGACGACACGACGAGGATTTCGGCGCCGCCCTGGGCGAGAACCGCGATGTCGTCGGCGAGCGAATCCAGCCAGTCGCGCTTCAGGCCGCTCGCGCGGTCGACGAGCAAAGCCGAGCCGATCTTGACGGTGATGCGCCGGTATTTCTTCAGCGATTGCATGGCCTTACTTTTCCCAGCGCGTCTCGACCGGCGCGGCAGTCTGCGCCCGCGCCTCTGCAACGACAGCCATCAGCGCCCGCAACACCGCCTCCACGCCTTCGCCGGTGACGGCGGACAGAAGCATGGGCGCGCGGCCTGCGGCGCGCTTCAGCGAAGCGACCTTCTTCTTGCGTTCATCGGCATCGATCGTGTCGACCTGGCTGAGCGCCAGGATCTCGACCTTGTCGGTCAGCCCCTGGCCATAGGCCTTGAGTTCGGCGCGCACGGTCTTGTAGGCCTTGCCCGGATTTTCCTCCTGCGCCGAGACCAGATGCAACAGCACGCGCGTGCGCTCGACATGGCCGAGGAAGCGGTCGCCGATGCCGACGCCCTCATGCGCCCCCTCGATGAGGCCGGGAATGTCGGCAATGACGAATTCGCGCGCGTCGATGCGCGCGACGCCGAGGCCGGGATGCAGCGTCGTGAACGGATAGTCGGCGATCTTCGGCTTGGCCGCGGTTACGGCCGCGAGAAACGTCGACTTGCCGGCATTGGGCAGGCCGACCAGACCGGCATCGGCGATCAGCTTCAGCCGCAGCCAGATGTTGAGTTCCTCGCCGGGAAGGCCGGGATTGGCGCGGCGCGGCGCCTGGTTGGTCGAGGTCTTGAAATGCTGGTTGCCGAAGCCGCCATTGCCGCCCTTGGCGAGCAGGAAGCGCTGGCCGACCACGGTGAGGTCGCAGATCAGCGTCTCATTGTCTTCCTCGAACACCTGGGTTCCAGCCGGCACTTTCAGCGTGACGTCGGCGCCCTTGGCGCCGGTCATGTTGCGGCCCATGCCGTGGACACCGGTCTTGGCCTTGAAATGCTGCTGGTAGCGATAGTCGATCAGCGTGTTCAGCCCGTCGACCGCTTCCAGCCAGACATCGCCGCCGCGCCCGCCATCGCCGCCATCCGGCCCGCCGAACTCGATGAATTTCTCGCGCCGGAACGACACCGAACCGGCGCCTCCGTCACCCGAGCGGACATAGACCTTGGCTTGATCGAGAAATTTCATGGGATTGCAGTTTCTTTTATTGGCCTTGCGGCATTGCTCTAAACCTTGGGCCTTGCTCTAAACCAAGGCGCGGCCAAGGGCGAGGCCGTTTTGTGACAATGGCCGCTTGGGGTCGGCCGGAGAAATGTTGCTATGAAGCTTGTAACCTATAACATCCAGTACGGCATCGGGCTTGATGGCCACTACGATGTCGCGCGCATTGCCGACACGGTGCGCGGCGCCGACGTGATCGCGCTGCAGGAGGTCACCCGCAACAATCCCAGGAACGGCGGGCGCGACATGGTCGCCGAGATCGGCGAGGCACTGCCCGACTATTTCGCCGTCTATGGCAGCAATTTCGAGGCCAATCTCGGCTCGCGCATCGAGAACGGCCGCGCCATCACCACCACCTTCCAGCTTGGCAACATGATGCTGTCGAAAACACCCATTCATCTGTCGCGCAACCTGCTTTTGCCGCGCAGCCGCAGCTTCGAGATGATGAATTTCCAGCGCGGCGCGCTGGAGGCACTGATCGAGACGCCGCTGGGTTTCATCCGCTTCTATTCCATCCATCTCGATCACCGCAGCCCGGTCGAACGCGCCAGCCAGATCCAGTTCCTGCGCCGGCGCCTGTTGAACTATGCGCTCGAAGGCGGCGCGTTGTCCGGCGTCGCCGAGATCGGCCTGCCGGAATTGCCGCACCCCGAGGCCTTTGTGGCGATGGGCGATTTCAACATGCTGGCCGGCTCGCCCGAATATGTCGAACTCGCCGGCCGGCCGGACCATCAGTTCGGCATGCCGCTGACCGCCGACTTCGCCGTCGATGCCGCCGTGCGCCTCAACGTCACCGGCGACGACCTCTTCAGTTGGGTCGACCCCAAGGACCCGGCAAACACCAGCCGCCACAAGCGCATCGACTACGTCTTTACCAGCGCCTCGCTTGCCCGGTCGCTGCAGCGCCTGTGGGTCGACCACAAGGCGACCGGTTCGGACCATCTGCCTGTCTGGGCCGAACTGGGCTGACGGCTGTTCATCCGGCTGCGTTTTCGCGTTCGACGATCGCCATCATGATCGTATCGCCATATTGCCCGTCGATGCGGATGGCGTCGCGCTGCCCGCCTTCCCTGACAAACCCGACCTTGTCGTAAAGAGCGATGGCGCGGGCATTGTCGGCATGGACGCACAGCTCGACGCGGACAAAGCCGGCCTTGTGTGCCTGCGCCAGGGCCGCATTGATAAGCCGCGATCCGAGGCCACGCCCGCGATGGGAGGCAACAATCCCCATTCCCAGCGTGCCGCGATGGGCATGGATGACCCGGTCATGGCGTGAGATATCGCACCAACCGACAACCTCCCCACGAACAACGGCAACGAAACCTGGATCGCCTGCCGCGATACGGTCCAATACGAATCGCCTGACTTGATCGAGCGGTGGCGCCTCGAGGAAGGACAGGTACTTGCGCTCACGCGCAACGAGATCGAGCGCGCGATGAAAGCTTTCGATGCGATCCGGCGTTATCGGCGCGATCGCGATCGTTTCAATATCGTTGCTGTCATCGGCCATTGGCTTGCCCGGCGCCATCCATCAGAAATGCACCCAGTTGCGCAGGCTGGTCCACGTCTTCCTGTCAAGCCTGTAGCGCTCGACCGGCACCTGGCCGGCGACGATCGAGTTCAGCATGCCCTGCCCGGCATACTGGAAGCCGCACTTGTGGATCACCCGGCGCGAGGCCGGATTGATGACCCGCGTCGAGGCATGCAGCACCTGGACCGACGTCTTCTGGAAGGCGAGGTCGACCAGCGCGTGGGCGGCTTCCGTCGCATAGCCGCGCTTCCAGTAGGGTTCGCCGATCCAGTAGCCGAGCTCCAGCCCGCGATCGGTGGTGTTGAGCCCGGCGCAGCCGACAAACGTGCCGGTGCCGGCCAGCGTCAAGGCATAGGCGATGCCGGAGCGGCGCGACCTTGTCATGGCCAGGAAAGCGCGCGCCTCGGCCTCGCCGTAGGGGTGCGGCATGCGCGCCAGCATTTCAGCGACGTGACGGTTGTCGGCAAGCTCGACCAGTTGGGCGATGTCGCCCTCGCGCGGCGCCCGCATCACCAGCCGTTCGGTGACCAGCACCGGGCAGTCTATCGCGTAACTTTCGTCTTCTGAGTCTTCCGCTTCGGCAACCATTTTAGTCCTCCAGGCAAGAAAAAGGGGAGATGGAAACCCATCTCCCCTGATCCTTTTCCTGGCGTTGCCAGACACCGGTTCCCGAGATGGGCGCCGGTGTTCTAGTGCGGAACCGGCTACTCCGCGGCTTTGGTAATCGGGTTGACCGATACGTAGGTTCGGCCGTTGGCCTTTTTGTTGAACGTCACGGCGCCGGATTCGAGCGCAAAAAGCGTATGGTCCGTGCCCATGCCGACATTGACGCCGGGATGCCAGGTGGTGCCGCGTTGACGAATGATGATGTTGCCCGGGATGACGGCTTCGCCGCCGAACTTCTTCACGCCCAGACGCTTGGAATGCGAGTCGCGACCGTTGCGCGACGAGCCGCCAGCTTTCTTGTGTGCCATCTAACTAACTCCGTTGCGCCGCAAGGCGCCTAAAAGGCCTTATGAACGCGTTCGCGTTCCGTTTCAAGTCCGATCCGGCGGATGTTTCGCCGGAAAAATTACTTCTTCGCCAGTTCCTTGGCCTGCTCGCGCCAGTCCTTGATCTGGTCGGCGCTGAAGGGCATGTGCTCGTCGATCTTGGCGACATCCTTGTCGGTCAGCTTGGCGAGCTGCGCGAAGGTGATGATGCCCTGCTCGTTGAGATCCTTGGCGGCGACCGGGCCGATGCCCTTGATCACGGTCAGGTCGTCCGGCTCGCCTTTCGGCGCCTTGAACAGCGGCGCGGCGGCCGTCTCGGCCGTCACTTCTGCCTTCGGAGCAGCTTCCTTCTTGGCCTTGGCTTCCTTCGGCGCAGCGTCGGCGGCGACTTCGGCCTTGGCTTCCGCCTTCGCGGCGGCCTTCTTGGCGGGCTTCGCGCCACCCAGCAGGATCTCGGCGATCCGCACGGTGGTCAAAAGCTGGCGATGGCCGATCTTGCGGCGCGAATTCTGGCGGCGACGCTTCTTGAAAGCGATGACCGTGCGGTTCTTGCCCTGCTCGACGACTTCGGCGGTGACCAGAGCGCCATCGACGAACGGCGCGCCGAACGTGACATTCTCGCCCTCGCCATGCGCGAGCACGTGGCCGATCTCGACGATATCGCCGACATTGGCTTCGACTTTTTCGATCTTCAGGAGATCGTTGGCGGCAACGCGATACTGCTTACCGCCCGTTTTAATGACTGCGAACATTTTTTGCCTTTCGCTGTTCGGTCGGCCTTGATGAACCGCCTGAGGCGGTTCGGCCGTCTTTTTGTCAGTCTGCGGGTTCAAAAAACAAGCGGCGCGGAAGAACCCTCCACGCCGATTGCGCGCTGTCCCTAACCGAAGGTTGCGTAGGAGTCAAGGCAACAGCCGTTGCCGGGACAGTCATTGGCCGGCAAAGACCGGGCAAGTAGGCATGACCACCCAGGCGTTGCCGTCGCCAGGCGGCGAGGATGCGTTGCCGACCCGTGAAATCGCATGGGCTTGGCTGCAAAGTCCCGCCCTGTTTCAGCGGCTTGCCCGGCAGGCCAGGCGGCAAGCCAAATATCGGTGGATTTGGCCTTGTAACCTGCCCGTTCAGCCGTTATCTAGTGCGCCGCGCCGGCAACGGCCGACCATGACCGCGGAGAGGTGGCAGAGTGGTCGAATGCACCGCACTCGAAATGCGGCATGGGTGCAAGCCCATCGGGGGTTCGAATCCCTCCCTCTCCGCCATAAATTTATTATCTATCTGATACGTAACGATTTTTCACGCTGGCTGGCTTTTTTCGCCGTGCAGCGGCGCACATGTCACGTGACAAAAATCCGGCTATGGTCGATCAATAACAGGATCTCGAAGGGACCATCCTGCGGAGAACCGTTTCGATATGCGCTCCGCGCGCAACCCAACAGCGTCCGATCGCTCTTTGGATCGGCTGTTTCACAACGGGTGACAAGATGATCGGGCGAACACTGGCGGCTGCCTTTGCAATTGCGGTTTCCCTCTCGCCTGCGCATGCACGACCACAGCATCGCTTGCCGAGCGGCTATAAATGGGGCCGGTGCCTGCTTGTTGTTCACGGCCAGACCCGCATATCCGGAAAATGCTATTATCAAATCGAGACGGGCGGCGATTTCAATATCCAGGGGCCTAAGCAGGTTTTTGCAGGTATCGACTATCCTGACCCGCACAGCGGGGCCGGTGAAATGTCCCGGGATTACTGGGCGGTTGTCTACAAGGACGAAGATTCCTGGACAGGCTATTCTAACTCGGAGATTGACGAAACGCACGCTGACGAACTCGATTGGGGTGAGCTTCGTCGCGAAGGCGCCTGCTATGTCGGGAAGGACGTCAAGGTTTGCCTCTGGCACTAGAGGCTTTCAAAATGACTTCGCGGACTTCGCCTCTTCACGAGATCTTGATGACACGCCTGGCGCTGATCACGCACGGCACTGGCGCCAGAGCGAAGGCTGTGAACAGCCAGCGGGCAGCACCGCGCGATGGCTTACTCCGGCAAGACAATGGCTTAGCAAGGCGACCCCGCCATCGCGCCGGATTTCCACGTGCCGCGGAACCTGCACCCGCGCAGCCTCAAGAATGCGCTCAATGCGGAGCGGAAAACAGCACTTGTGGGGGAATTGGGGCTAGGCTAAGCAATTGGTATCTGAGGGTTCCAAGAATAAAAATGGGAGAAAGTATCGTGACATCATCACGTTGGATTGCGCTTGCCGCGCTGGCGCTGACCTTTTCAACCCCGGCGTTGGCCAAGGACTGGAAGACCGTGACGGTTGCCATGGAGGGCTCCTATGCCCCATGGAACCAGACCGACCCCAGCGGCAAGATCGTCGGCTTCGAGGTGGACATCCTCAACGACGTCTGCGCTCGCGCGAAGCTCGAATGCAAGATCCAGGCGCAGGACTGGGACGGCGTCATTCCCGGCCTCACCGCGGGCAAGTTCGACATCGTCATGGACGGCATGTCGATCACCGATGAGCGCCTGAAGACCATCGACTTCTCGATCCCCTATGCCTCATCGCCGGTGGCTTTCCTCGCCGACAAGAATGGGCCGCTGGCACAGCTGTCCAACAGCGGCAAGATGATCGATCTTTCCAAGGACGACGCCGAGTCCAAGGCGGCGCTCGACACGCTGCGCAAGGAGCTGACCGGCAAGAATGTCGGCCTGCAGGTTTCGACCACGGAGGCGACGTTTGCCGACAAATATCTCAAGGATGTCGCCAACGTCCACGAATACAAGACCACCGACGAGCATGATCTCGACCTGATGGCCGGGCGCCTCGACGTGGCCTTCGCCGACACCACATACTTCCTCGGCACGCTGGCCAAGCCCGACGCCAAGGACCTCGAATTCGTCGGGCCGCAGTTCAAGGGCGGTCCGATCCTCGGACCGGGCATCGGTGCTGCCTTCCGCAAGACCGACAAGGACCTGCAGGACATCTACAACAAGGCGCTCAAGGCCGCTCTCGATGACGGGTCGGTGTCGAAATACTCGATGCAGTGGTTCAAGATCGACATTACCAAGTAATGTCGCAAAGGGAGCAGCCAGGGCTGCTCCCTTTTTGCATCGAGTGCATGTCGCCCGAAAATGCCAGGCGGTTTCGGGAAACGGGATGCACCGAAGCAAGGCGAGCCGTCGTTGCATCATCTCGACGCCCGGGGAGGCGTAGGTGGACTTTCTCAACAGTCTCAAGGATCAGCTGTCGACGGCCTATGAGCTGTTGGCGGCCGGCTGGGGCTTGCAGCTGCTCTGGGGCATCGGCTGGACGCTCGCCGTCACTCTCGTTTCGATGATGATCGGCGCCGTGCTGGGCTCGCTCGTGGCGGCGGCCAAGCTATCGCATCGCGGCGGACTGAGATTCATCGGCGAGAGCTACACGACCGTGTTCCGCGGCGAGCCGGAGCTTCTGGTCATCTACCTTTTCTACTATGGCGGCACGCAGATCCTGACAGGCGTGGCAAGGTCCACGGGATCGATCGGTTCGGCCGACATCTTGAACATGCCGAGCTTCCTCGGCGGCGTGCTCGCTGTCGGCATCATTTCGGGCGCCTATCAGGCCGAGGTCTTCCGCGGGTCGTTCCTGGCGATCCATCGCGGCGAGCTGGAAGCGGCGCGCGCCTATGGCATGTCGGCCTGGCTGCGTTTTCGCCTCGTGATCATGCCTCAGGTCCTGCGTCTGGCGGTACCGGGGCTGGGCAATGTGTGGCAGCTGACCATCAAGGATTCGGCTTTGATCTCGGTCACCGGCGTCGCCGAGCTGATGCTGACGGCGAACAAGGCCGCGCGTTCAACACACCACTCGCTGCTTTTCTACACCGTCGCCGGCATCCTCTACCTCGTGATGACGTCGATCTCGACGCCGATCTTCGACAAGGCCGAGCGCTACACCTCACGCAGCTTTCTGCGTCCGAAATAGGAGGTGGCGGTGGATTTCAACTTCTACCTTTCGACCATGTGGAGCGTGCTGAAAGCACTGCCGCTGACGCTTGAGATCTGGTTCTTCGGCATCGCCTTCGGCCTGGTCATCGCCACCGGCCTGACCTGGTTGCGGGCCTCGGGCTACAAATCGGGCGAATATTTCACCCGCGCCTATGTCTTCGTCTTCCGCGGATCGCCGCTGCTGGTGCAGCTCTATCTGATCTATTTCGGGCTTTCCCAGTTCGATTTTGTGCGCCACAGCCCGATCCTGTGGCCGATCCTGCGGGACCCCATGTATTGCACGATCGTCGCGATGGCGCTCAACACCGCCGCTTATGAGAGCGAGATTTTCCGCGGCGCGCTCCGGGCCGTGCCGGTCGGGCAAATCGAGGCGGCCAAGGCTTTCGGCATGTCTCCATTCACACGCTTCCGTATTGTCACATTGCCCATAGCGCTCCGCCTGGCCTTGCCGGCCTATTCGACCGAGATCATCCTGATGACCAAGGCGACCGCGCTCGCTTCCGTGGTGACCATCATGGAGATGATGGGAACGGCGCAGAAGATCCAGCACGACACGTTCCGGCCGATCGAGGTGCTGACCTGCGCCGGCGTGATCTACCTGCTGCTCAACCTGTCGATCGCGCGCCTGTTTGCCTGGGTTGAATACGTGCTTTCACCGCATCTGCGCCCCGCGCCCGATCAGTCCCAGCAAATCAAGCCCGTCCCGGAGGTGTTGTGATGTCGGCAAATGTCGCCGCTGCCGCGAAAGCAGCATCGTCCCCGGACGACAAGTCAGCCATCAGCGTCAAGGACATGCGCAAGTGCTTTGGCGATCATGAGGTGCTCAAGGGCATTTCGCTCGAAGCCCATAAGGGCGACGTCATTTCTATCCTCGGCTCCTCGGGCTCGGGCAAGAGCACGATGCTTCGCTGCATCAACCTCCTTGAGACCCCTGACTCCGGCGAAGTGCGGGTCGACGGCGAGCTCATCAAGATGAAGCAAAGCCGCGACGGTCATCAAGCGCCGGCCGATATGCGCCAGGTCGAACGGATTCGGGCCAATCTCGCCATGGTGTTCCAGAGCTTCAATCTCTGGTCGCACATGACCGTGCTCGAGAACCTTGTCGCCGCGCCGACGCATGTGCTCAAGCGGCCGCGCGCCGAATGCGTGGAGCAGGCCGAGGCATTGCTGAAGCGCGTGGGGATATGGGAGCGTCGCAACTACTATCCTCCTCACATGTCAGGCGGCCAGCAACAGCGCGCCGCCATAGCGCGCGCGCTGGCGATGAATCCCAAGGTGATGCTGTTCGACGAGCCGACTTCCGCGCTCGATCCGGAACTGGTCGGCGAGGTGCTGCGCGTCATGCGCTCGCTTGCCGAGGAGGGGCGCACCATGTTGGTGGTAACGCACGAAATGAGTTTTGCCCGCGACGTATCGAGCAAGGTGATGTTCCTTCACAAGGGTGAGGTGGATTCGGTGGGTGAGCCAAAGGAGATGTTCGCGCACCCTCCCACCCAGCAATTCGGGCAGTTTATCGCGAATTTCAACAAGTGACGTGAACCGTGAAGCGCTTCTTCAGCTCGATGGGCCGGATTGGTGTCCGGCAATCGCCTTTAGAAAAATCTCGCCGAACTCCTTGAGCTTGGCCCCTCCGACGCCATTGACCTCGGCGAAGGCGTCGAGGTCGCGCGGGCGCCGTTCAGCCATGTCGATCAGCGTGCGGTCGGAGAACACCACATAGGCCGGCACCTGGCGCTCCTTGGCGAGACGCAAGCGAAGCGTCTTGAGCGTGGCCAGCAGCGAAGCATCGACGCCTTCGGCGTTGGCACCCTCCGCCGCTCGCATCTTGCGCAGGGCGCGGCTGCGCATCTCGACGCGGTAGTGGAAGGGCACCTCGCCGCGGCCAAGCGCATGGCCTTTTTCAGCAATGGCGAGGCCGCCATGGCCGCTCGGGTCCGGCTCGAGGAAACCGCCGGCGACAAGCTGCCGGATCAGCGACAGCCAAAGATCTTTCTTGTGCGCCGCGCCGCCGCCGAAGCTGGCCAGCCTCTGATGGCCTCTGGCCAAAATCTTCTCGGTCTCATGGCCGAGCAGGATGTCGATGACATGGGCGGCGCCGAAGCGCTCGCCGCTCTGCGCGACGGCGGCCAGGATGATGCGCGCCTCGGCGGCGCCATCGGCGCGCGGCACCTGGTTCAGGCAGTTGTCGCAATTGCCGCAAGGTTCGGCTTCCTCGCCGAAATAGCCAAGCAGCACCTGGCGACGGCATTGCGCCGTCTCGCAATAGCCGATAAGCGTGTCGAGCCGGCGATGCGCGCGCCTCTTGTGCTCCACCGCTGCATCCTCGTCATCGATGAACAGCCGGCGCATACGGATGTCGCCAAGCCCGTAAAGCATGTGCGCCTCGGCCTTGCGTCCGTCACGCCCGGCGCGGCCGATCTCCTGATAGTAGGCCTCAAGGCTGCCCGGCATATCGGTGTGGAAGACATAGGCGACATCGGGCTTGTCGATGCCCATGCCGAAGGCGATGGTCGCCACCATGACGACGCCGGACAGCGTCATGAACGCGTTTTGATTGGCCTCGCGCGCCTCCTTGCTCATGCCGGCATGGTAGGCGAGCGCGGTGACGCCGTTCTTCTCGAGGAAGGCCGCCATCTCCTCGGTCTTCTTGCGCGACAGGCAGTAGACGATGCCGCTCTTGCCTGGATGACGCTCGATGAAACGCAGCAATTGCCGCTTGCTGTCCTGCTTGGATTCGATGGCGAGCTTGATGTTGGGCCGGTCGAAACCCAGCACCAGCGTTTCGACCCGCTCGGCGAACAACCTGGCTTCGATGTCGCTGCGCGTGCTCTCGTCCGCCGTCGCCGTCACCGCGATGATCGGCACGTTGGGGAAGATGTGCCGCAGCCGCGACAAATCCTCATACTCAGGCCGGAACGCCGGTCCCCATTGCGAGATGCAATGCGCCTCGTCGATGGCGATCAGGCTGATGTCGAGCCTCGAGAGCGCCTCAAGCATGCGCTCTGTCATCAGCCGCTCCGGCGCCAGATAGAGCAGCCGCGTCTGGCCGGATGCCACGCGGCGCCAGGCCGCGACATTGGCTTCGCGGTCGAGCGAGGAATTGATCGTATCGGCGCCAACGCCGGCCAGCCGCAAGGCGGCGACCTGATCCTGCATCAGCGCCACGAGCGGCGAAACGACGAGGGTAAGCCCGCCCATGACCAGCGCCGGCACCTGGTAGCAGAGCGACTTGCCCGCACCTGTCGGCATCACGGCCAGCACATGGCGCCCGCCGAGCAGCGCGTCCATGACATCGGCCTGGCCGGGGCGGAAATCGTCGAAGCCGAACACGTCCTTCAGGACGCGCCGCTTGGGATCCTCGGCCCGGACACTCGCTGCCTGTGCCGACATCAGACGGACGCCGGACCGGAAGCGATTTTTCGGGGATTGGAGAGGATGTGGGAACCGATCAAGAGACTCTCCGCATGACGCCTTGGAGTAGCGCAGCCGTTCTCGGAACACAACCGGAACGACTGCCTTATGCCATCTTGTCGGTGGACGGACCTGCCCACCACTGTCCCGAAACGGAACCGGCTATGCATCACCGGACCGGACTGATCACGCCGCCTTGGTCACGCCGTCCTGCCTCTGCCGGCCAAAAACCCAGCGCCCGATGCGCTCCGCCGTTTCCAGCAGCGCATTCAGATCCTGGGCATCGGGCTGGATCAGCAACTCCGAGGTGACGACGCGGGCACCGCAATAGTCAAAGATGCCGTGGTCGATCTGCGTCTTCATGGCGCCGAAATAGCCGTGGCGCGCATAGGTCCGCTGATTGGCGCCGGCGCTGGCGATCAGGTGTACCGGGAGACGTTGAAGCTTCTTGACCAGTCTCCCCTCTGCGCCCTCGTCATAGGCCCAGCCATTGGCGAAGACGCGTTCGATCCACCCCTTGAGCAAAGCCGGCATGGACCACCAGTAGACGGGGTAGACCAGCACCAGCGCATCCGCCCGGTCGATGCGTGCCTGCTCAGCGGCAATGTCGTCCGACGTCGGCCCCTGCCGAAGGTGGACACCGATATCGCTGGCCGTGAAGCGCGGATCGAATTGTTCGGCGGCCAGATCGGCAAATTCAAAAGTGTGCAGCGAATCTGACTTGGAGATGCCCTCGGCAACACGCCTGCCCAGTGCGTGGGTGAAGGAGTTGGAATTGGGGTGTGCGACAACAATGAGAGCATGCATCGGAAATCCTTTTTGATCGTTTGCCGAGAGGCGGTTTTGCTTATATACTTTTAGTAACCTACTTTTGGTATATAGTGGTGTCAAGCGTGGCAAAACCGATTTCATCGCTGGTGAAAACCAGACGCCGCCTGTCGCGGCAGGACCGGCACGAGCAGCTTGTTCGCGTCGCCTGGCAATTGGTGCGGGAGGAAGGAACAGAGGCGCTTTCGCTTGGCCGTCTGGCGGAGCGGGCTGAAATCGCCAAGCCGGTCGTCTACGATCATTTCGGCACACGCGCCGGCCTGCTGGCCGTGCTCTACCAGGATTTCGACGCGCGCCAGACCAGACTCATGGATGTCGCGCTGGAGGACAGCGACCCGACACTGGAAAGCAAGGCCACCGTCATCGCATCCTCCTATGTCGATTGCGTCCTGCTCCAGGGCCGGGAGATCCCAGGCGTGATCGCCGCCCTTGCCGGCTCCCCTGAACTCGAAAGGATCAAGCGCGACTATCGCGCAGGCTTCATCGAAAAGTGCCGCCGCGTGCTGGCCCCTTTCACCGGAGATGCCGGAATTGCAACAGCCGGCCTGTGGGCAATGCTGGGGGCAGCGGATGCCGTGTCGGAAGCCGCTGCGATGGGAGACATCAGCGCCGGCCAGGCCCGGGACGAACTGTACGAAATAATCCTGTCTCTTGCCGCCAGAAGCTTGCACGGGGAGGCTCGGATGGCACCTTCCCCAGCGACATCTGTACCTCCGCTGGATTCCTTCACACGCTAGGATGTAAGCTTGGCCAGGCGAGCCAGGGAGGGCGCGATGCTGCAGGTGAGACAGGATGTCCTCGGCGAGCGATTCCGCTTGCAGCGCGCCGCCTTCGAGAGGCAGCCCTTTCCGGACCTCAGCGTGCGAAAGGACCGGCTGAAACGCCTGCTGGCCCTGACCGAGCGGCATGAGGCCGACATCTGCGCCGCGATAGACGCCGACTTTGGCGGCCGCTCGGCGCACGAGACGCGCCTTGCCGAACTGTTTGTCGTGCGCGCCGGCATTCGCCATACGCTTTCCCATGTGAAAGGCTGGATGCGGGAGCGTCGCGTCGCCACCACCTTGCCGTTCCTGCCGGGGCGAAACCGGCTCCTGCCGCAGCCGCTTGGCGTGGTCGGCATCGTCTCGCCGTGGAATTACCCGTTCCAGCTTGCCGTCGCGCCGGTCACGGCAGCGCTCGCCGCCGGCAACCGCGTGCTGGTCAAGCCGTCTGAACTGACACCGGCCTTCTCGGCGCTGCTCGCCAGGCTGGCCAGCGAGCACTTCGCCCCCGATGAGCTCAGCGTCATCACCGGCGACGCCGAGATGGGCAAGGCTTTCGTGTCGATGCCGTTCGATCATCTGCTGTTCACCGGCTCGACCCCGGTCGGCCGCCAGGTCGCGATCGCCGCGGCCGCCAACCTGACCCCGGTCACGCTCGAACTCGGCGGCAAGTCGCCGGCGATCTTCGATCCCTCCTGCGATCTCGACGCGGCAACGGCCAGCATCGCCTATGGCAAGCTGCTCAATGCCGGGCAGACCTGCATCGCGCCCGACTATCTGCTGGTGCCCAAGGGGCAGGCAGGCACGGTCGCCGCGAAACTCGCAACCGCTGTGGCGCGGCTCTACCCAACGCTCCGCGACAACCCCGACTATACCGCCATCATCAGCGACCGGCACCTTCAGCGCCTGCGCGCCATGATCGCGGAAGCCCGCGAGGCCGGTGCTGATGTCACCGAAATCAACCCGGCCGGCGAAGATCTCGGCACCGCGAGCCGCAAGCTTCTGCCGACCCTGGTTCGAAACGCCGGACCTGACCTGCGGCTGATGCGTGAGGAGATTTTCGGCCCGGTTCTGCCGATCGTCGAATACGGCACCGTCGACGAGGCGATCAGCCATGTGAACCAGGCCGACCGGCCGCTGGCGCTCTACTGGTTCGGCAATGACAGCACCAACCGCCAGCGCATCTTGCGCGAGACGGTCGCCGGCGGCGTCACCATCAACGACTGCATGCTGCATCTGGTGCAGGAGAACCAGCCTTTCGGCGGTGTCGGCGCCAGCGGCATGGGCGCCTATCACGGGCAATGGGGTTTCCGCACCTTCAGCAAGGAGAAGCCGGTTTTCCTGCAGTCGCGCTTGAGCGCCGGCGCCCTGCTGCGACCGCCCTACGGCAAGACGTTCGAGCGGCTTTTCGGCTTGCTTCGACGGATCACCTGACCAATCGCCGAGAGCCTCCGCGCATTAAGTTTATATTCACCATGATCCGGCAGGTTTCCTGTCCTGCGGTGATGTTTCGAGTACCGCGGCGCGACAAGCGCCCAGGCAACAAACCCGCGCCTTTTCCAAGGGGCGCGGGTTTTCTCATTTTCGAATAGCAGCGAAATCGGCGGCCATCTCAGGCGAGGAAATCAGCCCGGCGCGGGGTAAAACTGTCGACCAGCCGTCCCGCTTCCAGCGCCTTGACGCCATGCACGAGGCCGGACGGCACGATGAAGCTGCCGCCCGCCTCGAGGATTTCGGTTTCACCGTCTATGGTCACCTCGAAACGGCCCTCGGCGACATAGCTAGACTGGACATGCGGATGCGAATGCAAGGCGCCGACACCGCCCCTGTCGAAGCCGAACTCGACCAGCATCAGCTCATCGGTCGAGAGGAGAACACGCCGCCTGTTGCCGTCGGGGGTCGGCGTCCAGGCGCCCTCGCCGGCATGCGCGAAGATCTTGGGCTTCGTCATCGTCGTTGTCCTCTCCTCACCGCGCCAGCCAGCCGCCATCCACCGGCACCGCCGCGCCATGCATGTAGTCGGAAGCCCGAGCCAGCAGGAAGACGGCGGCATCGCCAATATCCAACGGCTCGCCCCAGCGCCCGGCAGGGATGCGCCCGAGAATGGCGGCGCTGCGGTCGGGATCGGCGCGCAGCGCCTGCGTGTTGTTGGTCTCGACATAGCCCGGCGCGATGGCGTTGACGTTGATGCCCTTGGCCGCCCATTCGCAGGCGAGCAGCCGGGTAATGCCGAGCACGCCATGTTTCGAGGCGGTGTAGGACGCGACGCGGATGCCGCCCTGGAAACTCAGCACCGAAGCGATGTTGACGATCTTGCCCCGGCGGCCATCCGCAAGCGCGCGCCTGGCGAACGACTGGCAGAGCAGAAAGACCGTCTTCAAATTGACGTCCATGACGTCGTCCCAGTCGGTCTCGGTCAGATCGACGGCATCGGCGCGCCGGATGATTCCGGCATTGTTGACCAGCCCGTCGAGCGGCCCGCTTTCGTCCCACACCCGATCGAGCATCGGTCCGGCGGCCGACGTGTCGGCAAGGTCGGCGCTCACCGCCTCGAACCGGCCGCCAATGGCCGCCACCTTGCTCGCCGTATCGTCCATCGGCGAGCGGCCAACCCCGATCACCACACCGCCGGCGCGGGCGATGGAAAGGACAATGCCTTGTCCGATGCCGGTGTTGGCGCCGGTGACCAGGATGCGCTTGCCGGCCAGGCCGAAGGCGGAGAGATCGATGCCGGTATTGTTCACGTGCGCACCGTCAGCCTGTCACGCTGATCCAACGGCCGGCGTTGTTTAGCCGCCGCCATCAAAGCCGGTACGCCTTCTTCGCCAGCGTATGGGCCAATTCCCGTGCCAGCTCATGCGCCTCGTCCTCGCGCAGCCGGTGCTCGGCGACAAGGCGCGCGAGGAAGGCGCAGTCGACTCGCCGCGCCACATCGTGGCGGGCCGGGATCGAGGGAAACGCACGGGTGTCGTCGTTGAAGCCGACAGTGTTGTAGAAGCCGGCGGTTTCCGTCGTCATCTCGCGAAACCGGCGCATGCCTTCCGGACTGTCGTGGAACCACCAGGCGGGGCCGAGCTTCAGCGCCGGGTAAACGCCGGCCAGTGGCGCCAGTTCGCGCGCGTAGCTGCTCTCGTCGAGCGTAAAGAGGATCACCGTCAGGTCCCGCTCCAGCCCGACACAGTCGAGCAGCGGCTTCAGCGCCGTCACATAGTCGGTCCGCGTCGGAATATCGAAACCCTTGTCGCGGCCGAACCTCTGGAAAATGGAAGGCGAATGATTGCGCCAGGAGCCTGGGTGGATCTGCAGCACCAGCCCGTCATCCCTGCTCATCTTGGCCATTTCGGTCAGCATCTGGGCGCGGAAGAGTTTACGCTCGCGCTCGTCCTGCGAGCCGCGGCGGACGCGGTTGAACAGCTCCTGCGCCGCCGCGTCGGAAAGATTGGCGGTCTCCGCCGTCGGATGGCCATGGTCGGACGAGGTCGCGCCAAAACTCTTGAAGAGGGCGCGCCGCTGCCGATGCGCGTCGAGATAGCCGGCCCAGCTGCCGGTATCGCAGCCGGTGATCTCGCCAAGCCGGTCGAGATTGGCCGAAAAACCTTCGAAATCGGGATCGACGACCGCGTCCGGCCGATAGGCGGTGACGACGCGGCCCTCCCAGCCGCTGTCGCGGATCATCTTGTGCCATTTGAGATCGTCGAGCGCGCCTTCGGTCGTGGCGATGACCTCGATGTTGAAGCGCTCGAACAAGGCGCGCGGGCGGAAATTCTCCCACTGCAGCACCGTCGCGGTAGTGTCGTAATGGCGGTCGGCCGTCGCTGCATCCAGCGGCTCTTCTATGCCGAACAGATGCGCCAGCACATGGTCGAACCACAGCCGCGTCGGCGTGCCGCGAAACAGGTAATAATGCTCGGCAAAGCGCCGCCAGATCGTCCTGCCGTCGGTCTCCACCGGCGCACCGTCGAGCGTCGCCACGCCGAGATCCTCCAGCCTCACGCCTTGGCTGAACAGCATGCGGAAGATGTAGTGGTCGGGCACGATGAGCAGTTGCGCCGGATCCGGGAACGGTTCGTTCAGCGCATACCAGCGCGGATCGGTGTGGCCGTGCGGGCTGACGATGGGCAGGTCCTTGATGCCGGCGTAGAGGTCGCGGGCAAGCGAGCGCGAATGCGCTTCTGGCGGAAACAGCAGGTCCGGATCGGTCAGCGCGACCATGGGGAAAGCGGCTCCTCCACTCTCGATAGCGGTACGTTCGGGCCAAGGCGATGTCAATGTGCGTTGGCAAAGCGGCATCCTTGCGGCAGGCGCGAACAGGTGTTACGCCGCCTGTCATCCACAGCCTCCCAGCCCCGGTATGGTGATGACCAGAAGCCATCTGTCCGACGCGACGCTACACAAGCTGCCCGCCGGCCCCAAAGTCCCTGCATATGACCGCGGCCGCATTGCTCCGGGCATCGTGCATCTCGGCGTCGGCGCCTTCCATCGCGCCCATCAGGCCGCCTATGTCGACGAGTGCCTTGCGGCGGGCGAAACGGAGTGGGGCATAACAGGCGTTTCCTTGCGCAGCCCCGACACGCGCGATGCGCTGACGCCGCAGGACGGGCTCTACACGCTGGCGATCCGCAGCAGCGGCGAGGAGGAGCTGCGGGTCATCGGCTCGATCCAGTCGATGCTGGTGGCGCCGGAAGATCCGGGCGCGGTGCTGGCCGCGCTGACCGATCCGCGCACCCGCATCGTCACGCTGACCATCACCGAAAAGGCCTATCTGCGGGCCGCGGGCGGCGGATTGGACGCCGCCCATCCCGACATCATCCACGATCTGGCCAATCCACAGTTGCCAAAGACGGCGCATGGCTTCCTCGCCGAGGCGCTTGCCCGAAGACTGGCCGCCGGCACACCGCCCTTCACCGTGCTGTGCTGCGACAACCTGCCGGCCAACGGCGCCACGCTGCACCGGCTGCTGACCGAATTCGCCGGATTGCGCGATGCCACGCTTGCCACGGCAGGCGACACTGGAATCGCCGACCATATCGCCAACCATGTCGCCTTCCCGTCGAGCATGGTCGACCGCATCGTGCCGGCAACCACCGACGCCGACCGGGCACGCATCGCCGGCGAACTCGGCGTCGACGATGCCTGGCCCGTGATGACCGAGCCGTTCCGCCAATGGGTGGTCGAGGACAATTTTTCCGCCGGCCGGCCGGACTGGGAAAAGTTCGGCGTCACCATGGTCGGCGATGTCGGCCCCTTCGAGGACATGAAGCTCAGGCTCCTCAACGGCGCGCATTCGGGCATCGCCTATCTCGGCCTGCTCAGCGGCCACGCCACGGTCGACCGCGCCTTCGCCGATCCGGCGATCCGGCAATTTGTCGATGGGTTGTGGGCAGAGGCCATCCCGACATTGCCGGAAGATGCCGGGCTCGACACATCGACCTACACAGCCGAGCTTGCCGAACGATTTTCAAACACCGCGCTCGCCCACCGCACGGCGCAGATCGCCAATGACGGCAGCCAGAAACTGCCGCAGCGCATCATCGCTTCCGCCCTCGAGTGCCTCGAAGCCGGCACCGAGTTCGTGCATCTCACGCTGGTGGTCGCGGCCTGGATCGCCGCCTGTGCCGCGCGCGGAAAAACCTTGCCCGAAAACCATTTCACCGATCCGCTAGACGCGGCGTTGACGGCACTTTTGGACCAGCAATTGCCGGCGAACGAAACCGTGACGGCCGTGTTCGACCTGGCCGGCTTCGCCGGAGACCATGCCGAGCGCCAGACGCTGATCGAACTCGTGGCCGTGCATCTCGTCCACCTGCGGCGCGATGGCCCGACATTGGCCTTCGCAGCCTTGGGCATATAAGAAAAGCGGGGCAAGGCCCCGCTTTTGATCAAGTCATTGGTATGGATTTCAGGCCGGAATGATCGCGCCTTCCAGCGTCGTGAGCTGGCTGAGGAATTGCTCGGCCTTGCTGCGCGCCTGGTCGTCCTTGGCGTCGGCGGCATCTTCCTTGGCTTCCTGGATGCGGCGGGCGAGATCGGCCCGGTCGACATCCTTCACCGCCACTGCCGATTCCGCCAGCAGCGTGCAGCCGGCCGGGACGATGTCGGCAAAACCGCCGAACACGACATAGCGTTCTTCGCCGCCCGAGGCGGTCTTCACTGTGACGACACCCGGCTTGATCGTGGTCATGACCGGCGCGTGATGCGCCATAACGGTCATCTCGCCTTCGGCGCCCGGAATGACGACGGATTCGACCTGCTCGGAAACCAGCAGGCGCTCCGGCGAGACCAGTTCGAATTTGAAAGCTTCAGCCATGATCACTTTAGCGAGTAGGAGATAGTGAGTAGCGAGTAGGGAAGAAACTCGCTCGGCTCACCTTGCCCTATTCGCTACTCCCTATTCGCTATTCGCTTCTTTACGCTGCTTCAGCCGCCAGGCGCTGTGCCTTCTCGACCGCTTCCTCGATGCCGCCGACCATGTAGAAGGCGGCTTCTGGCAGGTGATCGTAGTCGCCGTTGCAGAGGCCCTTGAAGCCCTTGATGGTGTCGGCGAGGTCGACGAGCTTGCCCGGCGCGCCGGTGAACACTTCGGCGACGAAGAAGGGCTGCGACAGGAAGCGCTCGATCTTGCGGGCGCGGGCCACGGTCTGCTTGTCCTCTTCCGACAGCTCGTCCATGCCCAGGATGGCGATGATGTCCTGCAGCGACTTGTAGCGCTGGAGGATCGACTGCACCTGGCGGGCAACGGCATAGTGCTCTTCGCCGACGACCATCGGGTCAAGCATGCGCGAGGTCGAATCCAGCGGATCGACCGCCGGATAGATGCCCTTTTCGGCGATGGCGCGGTTCAGCGTCGTCGTCGCGTCAAGGTGGGCGAACGAGGTCGCCGGCGCCGGGTCGGTCAAGTCGTCGGCGGGCACGTAGATGGCCTGCACCGAGGTGATCGAACCCTTGGTGGTGGTGGTGATGCGTTCCTGCAGCGCGCCCATGTCGGTGGCGAGCGTCGGCTGATAGCCCACGGCCGACGGGATACGGCCGAGCAGAGCCGACACTTCCGAACCCGCCTGCGTGAAGCGGAAGATGTTGTCGACGAAGAACAGCACGTCCTGGCCCTGGTCGCGGAAATATTCAGCGACCGTCAGGCCGGTCAGGCCGACGCGGGCGCGCGCGCCCGGCGGCTCGTTCATCTGGCCGTACACGAGGGCGGCCTTGGAGCCTTCGCCGCCGCCCTTCTTGTTGACGCCGGATTCGATGAACTCGTGATAGAGATCGTTGCCTTCGCGGGTGCGCTCGCCGACGCCGGCGAACACGGAATAGCCGCCATGCGCCTTGGCGATGTTGTTGATCAGTTCCTGGATCAGCACGGTCTTGCCGACGCCGGCGCCGCCGAACAGGCCGATCTTGCCGCCCTTGGCGTAGGGCGCCAGAAGGTCGAGCACCTTGATGCCGGTGATCAGGATCTGCGCTTCCGTCGACTGCTCGACATAGGTCGGAGCCGGCTGGTGGATGGAGCGCATCTCGATCGCGTCTACCGGGCCTTCTTCGTCGACCGGCTCGCCGATGACGTTGATGATGCGGCCGAGCATGCCCGGGCCGACCGGCACGGTGATCGGCGCACCGGTGTCACGCACTTCCTGGCCGCGCACCAGGCCTTCGGTGGAGTCCATGGCGATGCAGCGCACGGTGTTTTCACCCAGATGCTGGGCAACTTCGAGCACCAGGCGATTGCCGACATTGGTCGTCTCGAGCGCGTTCAGGATCGCGGGCAGGTGATCGCCGAACTGCACGTCGACGACGGCGCCGATGACCTGGCGGACCTTGCCGACAACGCCGGTTGCCTTGGCGGCCACGGCCGAAGTCTTGGCCGCCGCGGCCTTGGCCGGCGCTGCCGCCGTCTTTGCCGGAGCTGCCTTCGCGGCGGCTGCCGGAGCCTTGGCCGCCTTTGCGGGGGCTGCGGTCTTCGCGGCTGCGGCCTTGGGGGCCGCCGTCTTGGGGGTCGCTGCTTTCGCCATCGTCTTTACCCTTTTTCGTCCTTTGTTTCTCACGCGGTCCAGTCGCGGGCCGATGGCCCGCGAACCGCGCCTAGAGCGCTTCGGCGCCCGAAATGATTTCGATCAGTTCCTTGGTGATCTGCGCCTGCCGCTGGCGGTTGTAGGTGATCGACAGCTTGTTGATCATCTCGCCGGCGTTGCGCGTCGCATTGTCCATCGCGCTCATCTTGGCGCCCATTTCGCCGGCCGCGTTTTCGAGCAGCGCCCGGAAAACCTGGACGGAAATGTTGCGCGGGATGAGGTCGGAGAGGATTTCGCCCGGCTCCGGTTCGTACTCGTAGACGGCATTGCCGCCATCCACCGCCGCGGCGGGAGCCGAAGCGACGCCGGCCGGGATGATCTGCTGCGCGGTCGGAACCTGGCTGATCACCGACTTGAACTGCGAATAGAACAGCGTGCAGATGTCGAAAGCGCCCTCGTTGAAGAGGTGGATGACCTTCTTGGCGATCGCGTCGGCATTGACGAAGCCGAGCGTCTTGACCTCACGCAGGTCGACGCGGTCGAGGATCAGCGAGGCATAGTCGCGGCGCAGGATATCGAAACCCTTCTTGCCGACGCAGATGATCTTGACCTGCTTGCCGTCGGCCAGAAGCCGCCGGATATGATCGCGGGCAAGGCGGGCGATCTGCGAATTGAAGCCGCCGCACAGGCCGCGCTCGGCCGTGCAGACGACGAGCAGATGCACGTTGTCCTTGCCGGTGCCCGTCATCAGCGCCGGGGCATCGCCGCCGCCGCCGATTGCCTGGGTTATGTTGGCGAGCACGGACCCCATGCGCTCCGAATAGGGGCGCGCCGCTTCCGCTGCCTCTTGCGCACGGCGCAGCTTCGCCGCGGCGACCATCTGCATCGCCTTGGTGATCTTCTGCGTCGCCTTGACCGAGGCGATACGGTTACGAAGGTCTTTTAATGAAGGCATGCTTCAAACCTGATCCCGTCTTGTCGCTTCGCTCAGGCGAAGGTCTTGGCGAAAGCGTCGATCTCTGCCTTCAGCTTGGCGCGCAGATCGTCCGACAGCGCCTTTTCCTTGCGGATGGCATCGAGAACGTCCTTGCCCGCCGCACGCATGTGGCTGAGCAGGCCATGCTCGAACTTGCCGACCTGGTTGACCGGCAGCTTGTCGAGATAGCCGTTGACGCCGGCGAAGATCACCGCGACCTGCTCTTCCGTCTTCAGCGGCGAGAACTGCGGCTGCTTCAGGAGTTCGGTCAGGCGCGATCCGCGGTTGAGCAGGCGCTGCGTGGCGGCGTCGAGATCCGAGCCGAACTGCGCGAAGGCCGCCATTTCGCGGTACTGCGCGAGCTCGCCCTTGATCGAGCCGGCAACCTGCTTCATCGCCTTGATCTGCGCCGAGGAACCGACGCGCGACACCGACAGACCGACGTTGACGGCCGGACGGATGCCCTGGAAGAACAGGTTGGTTTCGAGGAAGATCTGGCCGTCGGTGATCGAGATCACGTTGGTCGGGATGTAGGCCGACACGTCGTTGGCCTGGGTTTCGATGACCGGCAGAGCCGTCAGCGAGCCATTGCCCAGATCGTCATTGAGCTTGGCGGCGCGCTCGAGCAGGCGCGAGTGCAGGTAGAAGACGTCGCCCGGATAGGCTTCGCGGCCCGGCGGGCGGCGCAGGAGCAGCGACATCTGGCGATAGGCGACGGCCTGCTTGGACAGATCGTCGTAGCTGATCAGCGCATGCATGCCGTTGTCGCGGAAATACTCGCCCATGGTGCACCCGGCGAACGGCGCCAGGAACTGCATCGGCGCCGGATCGGACGCGGTGGCGGCGACGATGATCGAATATTCGAGCGCGCCGCGCTCTTCCAGCACCTTGACGAACTGCGCGACGGTCGAGCGCTTCTGGCCGACGGCGACGTAGACGCAGTAGAGCTTTTCCTTCTCGGGGCCGTTGTCGTGCACCGACTTCTGGTTGAGCATCGTGTCGAGGATGATGGCGGTCTTGCCGGTCTGACGGTCACCGATGACCAGCTCGCGCTGGCCACGGCCGACCGGGATCAGCGCGTCGATGGCCTTGAGGCCGGTCGACATCGGCTCATGCACCGACTTGCGCGGAATAATGCCGGGCGCCTTGACGTCGACGCGCTTGCGTTCGGTCGCCTTGATCGGGCCCTTGCCGTCGATCGGGTTGCCGAGCGCGTCGACGACGCGGCCGAGCAGGCCAGGACCGACCGGAACGTCGACGATGGCGCCGGTGCGCTTGACGGTGTCGCCTTCCTTGATGTCGCGGTCGGCGCCGAAGATGACGACGCCGACATTGTCGGCTTCGAGGTTGAGCGCCATGCCGCGGATGCCGCCGGGGAATTCGACCATCTCGCCGGCCTGGACATTGTCGAGGCCGTAGACGCGGGCGATACCGTCACCGACGGACAGCACCTGTCCGACTTCGGAGACCTCGGCCTCCTTGCCGAAATTCTTGATCTGGTCTTTCAGAATTGCGGAAATTTCCGCGGCGCGGATGTCCATCAGCCGACCTCTTTCAGTGCAAGCTTGAGCGAATTGAGTTTGGTTTTGAGCGACGTATCGATCTGGCGCGAGCCCATCTTGACCACCAGACCGCCGAGCAGCGACGGATCGACGGTGACGGAGATGGCCACGTCCTTGCCGGCAACGCTTTTCAGCGCCGCCTTGAGTTCGGTCTGCTGGGCAGCCGTCAGCTCGTGCGCCGACGTCACTTCAGCAGCGGTCTCGCCACGGTGTTCGGCGGCGATCTGGCGGAACGCCTTGATCATGCCGGGCACGGCGAACAGGCGACGATTGCGGGCGACGACGCGCAGGAAATTACCGGTGAGGCCGGTTATGCCTGCCTTGTCGGCGATCGCCGCGATGGCCTTGGCCTGCTCCTCGCTGGAGAACACCGGGCTGTTGATGAGCCGGGTCAGGTCCGAGCTGCCCGCGAGCATCGCCTCGAAACTGTTGAGGTCGGCCTCGACCTTGGCCACGGAATTTGCCTGCAGGGCGAGCTCGAACAGCGAACCCGCATAGCGTTCTGCGACACCTGAGATTGGCGATGACGATTGAGCCACGGACCGTCTTTTCTCTTGTCTGACAGGCCGCAGATTGTTGGCGCGAGCAAAAACTCTGGCTAAATCTTTGACCTTACTGCATTTTTTCAAGCACGGAGGCGCGGCTTCCGCTATCCCCGGCCGAAAGTCGATTGCCGTCTAGCACAGGCATTTTAAGACCGCAATGCGTCGTTCCGCATGCTTTTCAGGCACTATTGTCGCATCCGGCAAAAGACCAGGGTCCTGCGCGCCGGAATAGCTAGGGATTCAGGGCACAAAGCCGAAGGCAAAGGCAAGCGGCAACGCCGCCAGGACCAATTCCACCACAATGGAAACCCAATTGAAAGGTGTGTTGGCGCCATCCGACATCATCGACAGCAGCCGGCCGAAGGCGGTGAACAGCCAGGAGAAGCCGAGCGCCATGTAAACCAGCGGCTGCGCCAACAGGATGCAGCACAGGCCGACGCCGAGATAGAAGCCCGACATCCTGCCGCGCCCCTCGGCGATCGCCGCCGTTTTCTCAGGCTTGGCCTGCAGGCGCAGGATGCGGAAGGCGAGGTTCGGTGCCAGGAAAAACAGAAGTCCGAGCAGGACGGTGAAGACGGCGCTCGACCAGGCCAGCCATTCGCCCTGGCTCGTCGGCCATGGAAGCGCAAAGTCCATTGTGTCTCACCCCCTCACAAGAATTGCGGATGCATTGAATGTCACCCGTGACGGAAGTCAAGCGCACGGCCGGCACGCCGAGGTTTCGCCAAGGCCTCCCAGGGGATGCCCGACTGGTGAGCACCGGTTCCACGGCGGATATGGCTGTTGCGCAAGAAAATCCACGGACGCGAGCATGCTGAGTGCAATTTCTTCGACAGTATAGATCGCGTGCCTTGCCGCAACGTAAGCCAAGTATTATGGTCTCGATGTTTATTTCGTCGACTGCTTGTTCATTTTAGCAATTGCACATGTTTCACGATCACTTGTGAAATCTGTGCGGACGGAGTGCGGCAGGCAGGATCTCGAATGCGGAGAAGATCATGCCGAATCTCGGTGGGGCGTTGAATCTGGCCCGCATCTGGGTCACCGCGGCCGCCCTTGCCGGGATCACGCAAGACGCGCGCGCCGACTGCATCGCGGGACGGCCGACAGCCTTGGTTCCGGCCGATCCGCTGGTCTGCCACCAGCTCGAAGCCACGATCAAGAAGCCCTCGGCGCTTCCCCTGGGGGACTACGAGAACAAGCTCAACCAATATCTCGGCGGCTATTGCTACCGCGATGAGGCCGCCGGATGGGTGCACGACAAATTCGTGCGCCAGGCCGGACCGCGCATCGCGACCCTGGTCAACGGCGCCTGGCAGGGCAAGGATTTCGGAACCCATGCGCCTGTGATGATCTGGTACTCGCCCGAGATGGCGGACTGGCTTCGCAAGAACCGCTCGGCCGAGGGCGAGGTCGATCATCCGCCGCCCGTACCCGATGGCGCTATCATGGTGAAGGAGATGTTTTCCGAGCCGGCATCCGATTGCCGGACGGTCGATTCCGTCAAGCTTTTTCCAACCAGCGGCGCTGCGATCATGATCCGCGATGCCAGCGCCTCTTACGACGGCTGGTTCTGGGGGTGGTACGGCTTTGGCAGCCAGAGCGGCTGGACGCCGGATTGGCCAGCCTTGCCGGCCGACAACAACAGCCTGCCCAACATGGGCTTTGCCCAATATTGCATGAACTGTCATGCCTCGGCCGCCGACAATCTGACTTTCGCATCGCCCAAGAATATCGCCGGCGAGCCAGGCAAGCCGCTCAACTATCTCGCACAGGATTTCTTCGACGCGGCGCCGGCTCCGACTTTGCACCAGACCGTCGTTTTGCCGGTCAATGCCAGCCCGCGCCTTGGTCAACCGCTCTACAGTCCGAACGCCGACGTGATCGCCGCGCTGCAGGCCTATGTCCGCGAGATGCCGAGCTACGACACCGTCTCGCGAATGCCTTCCGAGACCTACGACAACACCTGGGTTGGGGCCAAAGGCCCCGATGCATCGGACACTTTCCTGACCTCCAGCCAGTGCCTTGGCTGCCATGATGCCGGCAGCACCGGGCTGCAGTTCGACATGACCCAGCCGAACCCGCATGGTGTCGGGCTGATCAACCTGTCGCCCTTTACGACCTGGCGAACCTCGCCGATGGGGTTGGGCGGCCGCGATCCCATATTTTTTGCGCAACTGGCCAGTGAAACGCAGAGCTTTCACCCCAAAATGTCGGGCGTGGTGCAGGACGTCTGCCTCGGCTGCCACGGCATAGCCGGAGAGCGGCAGTTTCATATCGACGACAAGGCGCGCACGGGCAAATGCGAACCGTTCTCGCGCGCAATGGTCGATGCGACGCCATGGCCGGCCGACAATCCGAGCGCCGCGCACGCCAATTACGGCATGCTTGCCCGCGACGGCATCACCTGCACGTCGTGTCACCGCATGGTGCTCAACACCAAGGCCAGCGAACCGCTCGCTGATCAGCCGCAGAATGCTTGCGTCGACGAGCGTCAGGCGCTGCTCAATCCGCACGCAACCGGTTTTGCCAAGACCTTCACCGGCAGCTTCATGGTCGGTTCGCCTGATACGCTGATCGGCCCCTTCGAGAAACCGGAGGTCGGGCCGATGCATACCGCTCTCGGCATCAAACCGGTTCACGACGCCACGATCATGAGTTCCGAGGTTTGCGGGACCTGCCACACGGTCCATCTGCCGGTTCTGCAAGGCACCAGCACGCTGGCGCATATCTATGAGCAGACGACCTATCCGGAATGGGCGTTCAGCGCCTATCGAACCGGCAGCACCCCGGACGGGCCGCTTCCGCTCGGCCCCGGCGCAACGCCGCGCAGTTGTCAGGGCTGCCACATGCCGTCGACGCAAAAGGACGGATCGCCGACGACGAGCAAGATCGCCAGCATCCAGGAGAATCTGAATTTCCCGCAGACGGAATCCAGCAACGCGCCGGACCTTCTGGCTCGCGAGGGCTTTGCCCGCCACACCCTGGTTGGCCTCAATGTATTCCTGGTCAAGATGGCGCAGCAGTTTCCCGATGTCTTCGGCATCCGGACGCGCGATCCGATGATGGGCAACAAGGCCGTCGATCCGCTCGTCCTCACCGAGCAGGCGATGCTCGACCAGGCCTCGCAGGCAACCGCCACCGTCGCCGTCAGCAACCTTGCCCTGACCGCCGACACGCTCGACGCCAAGGTGACGGTGAAGAACCTTGCCGGTCACAAATTTCCCTCCGGCGTCGGTTTCCGGCGCGCGTTTGTGACCTTCAGCGTGTTCGACCAGAACGGCGAGCCGCTCTGGGTCTCCGGTCGCACCAACGCCGCCGGCGTCATCGTCGGCGCCAACGGCAAGCCGCTCGATGGCGAACTTTGGTGGAAAGACGATTGTTCCGGCCGCGTGCACCCCGGCGAACGGCCGCATCAGCCGCACTACCAGAAGATCACGCGCCAGGATCAGGTCCAGATCTATCAGGAGCTGGTATCCACCCCTCCGGCCGATACGCCCAATCCTGTCTGCAATGCCCATTCGAAGCCGGAGGGCGAACTGACCACCAGCTTCCTGTCGATCTGCACGGAGGTGAAGGACAACCGCATATTGCCTTCGGGCTTCCTGCCGCTCTCGGACCGGCTGGAAATCGCCAAGGCCCTGGGCGCGGATGAAGAGCTCGCCGTCGATGTCGGCACAACGGCCGTCGAGGACGACCCCGACTATGTCGAGGGCGGCAGCGACACGCTGAACTACTCGATCCCGCTTGCCGATCTGCCGAAGGGCGCACGCCCTGCCAGCATCGAGGCGGATCTCTACTACCAGGCGACGCCGCCATCCTATCTGCAGGACCGGTTCTGCACCGCCAAGGGCCCCGACACCGATCGCCTGTACTTTCTCACCGGCCATCTCAACCTGGCCGGCACGGAAGCGGACGGATGGAAGCTGAAAGTCGTCGGCAGCGGAACAGTCGCCGTGGCTGCCCCGCCCTGACACGCTTTCCCTTGAATCGCTTCAGGACAGATTGCTTCAGGACAGCATGAATTCCACGGCCGCCTCGGCATGGATGTGCGTCGTGTCGAACACCGGAATGTCGAAATCGTCCTGTCCGATCAGCATGGTGATTTCCGTACAGCCCATGATGATGCTGTCGGCGGCCCCGTCACGGCGCAGCCGTTCGGCCTCTTCGATGTAAGCCGCCTTCGAGGCTTCGGTGACGATGCCCTGACAGAGCTCGTCATAGATGATGCGATGCACCATGTCGCGTCCCGCGGCATCGGGCACAACCGGCGACAGGCCGTATTTGTCGGCGAGCCGGCCCTTGTAGAAATCCTGCTCCATGGTGAAGCGCGTCGCCAGCAGCGCCGGACGCTGCATGCCGGCGCGCTGGATCACCGTCGCGGTGGCGTCGGCGATGTGGATCAGCGGGATCGACACCGACGCCTGCACCTGGTCAGCCAGTTTGTGCATGGTGTTGGTGCACAGAAGCAGCCCTTGCGCGCCGCCCGCCTCCAGCTTGCGCGCCGCCTCGACCAGAAGCACGCCGGCGCCGTCCCAGTCGCCGTGATGCTGCCGCTCGGCGATCTCGGCAAAGTCGAACGACCACAGAAGCAGCTTCGCCGAATGCAGCCCGCCAAGGCGCTCGCGCACGATCTCGTTGAGCAGGCGATAGTAGATGGCGGTCGATTCCCAGCTCATGCCGCCGAGCAAGCCAAGGGTTTTCATATGATCTTCCGTTTCTCGCTGGCCAGCAGCCTATCGCCGACGTCGCGACCTTACAAAAAGCTCTGCGGGTCGATATCCACCTGCACCCGCACCGAACCGCGCTGCTTCGGCCCATTGGCCAGCATGGCGCGGATAAAGCCTTGCATGTCGGCGCGCCGTTCGCCCTGGATCAGCAGGCGGAAGCGGTGGCGACCGCCGAGCAGGGAGAGCGGCGCCTCGGCTGGCCCCAGCACGAACAGATCCTTGGCCTCCGGCGCGGCGCGGCGCAGGCCGCGCGCATGCCCTTCCGCTTCCGCGCGCGTCACCGCGCTGACGATGACGCCGGCCAGCCGGCCGAAGGGCGGCAGTGCCGCCCGTTCGCGCTCGGCGATCTCGCGTTCGTAAAAAGCCTCGGCATCGCCCGAGACGATTGCCCGCATCACCGGATGATCGGGTTGGAAAGTCTGCAGCAGGCCGAGGCTCTTCTTGCCGGTGCGGCCGGCGCGGCCTGTCACCTGGCTGAGCAGTTGGAAAGTGCGCTCGGCGGCGCGCGGATCGCCATTGGCGAGACCGAGATCGGCATCGACGACGCCGACCAGCGTCATGTTGGGAAAATTGTGCCCCTTGGCGACAAGCTGCGTGCCGATGACGATGTCGGCTTCACCATCGGCGATGGCCTCCAGTTCCAACCGCAGCCGCCGCACACCGCCCATCAGGTCGGATGACAGAACGATGGTGCGCGCATCGGGGAAATGCGTGACGACCTCCTCGGCGATGCGCTCGACGCCCGGGCCGCAGGCAACCAGATGATCGAGCGTGCCGCATTCCGGGCAGGCTTCGGGGCGGCGTTCATTGTGTCCGCAATGATGGCAGACCAGCTGGCCGCGGAAGCGATGCTCGACCAGCCATGCCGAACAGACCGGGCAGCCGAAACGGTGGCCGCAGACCCGGCACAGCGTCAGCGGCGCGTAGCCGCGCCGGTTGAGGAACAGCAGCGACTGTTCCTTCTTCTCCAGTGTCTTGCGCATATGGTCGATCAGCACTGGCGACAGGAAGCCGCCGCGCGCCGGCGGGGCGCGCCGCATGTCGATCGACTTCAATTGCGGCAGCGCCGCCTCGGCGAAACGGGCGGAGAGGACGGCTCTGTTGTATTTGCCTTGGCTCGCATTGACCCGGCTCTCGACCGATGGCGTCGCCGACGCCAGCACCACCGGGAAGCCGCCAATATGGCCGCGCACCACCGCCATGTCGCGCGCATTGTAGAAGACACGGTCTTCCTGCTTGTAGGCGGGGTCGTGCTCCTCGTCGACCACGATCAGGCCAAGCTCCTTGAACGGCAGGAACAGCGCCGAGCGCGCGCCGGCAACGACGCGCACCGTGCCCTCAGCCACCTGCCGCCAGACTTTTTCGCGCATCCTGGGCGGCAGGTCGGAATGCCATTCGCCCGGCTTGGCGCCGAAGCGCTGCTGGAAGCGTTCGAGGAAAGCGTGGGTCAGCGCGATTTCCGGCAAAAGGATCAGCACCTGCTTGCCCCGGTCGAGTGCCGCCGCCACCGCCTCGAAATAGACCTCCGTCTTGCCCGACCCGGTGACGCCATCGAGCAGCGCGACGTTGAAGGCGCCGGCCGCGACGTTGGCGCGCAGCATCGATGCGGCGTCACTCTGGTCCGGCATCAATTCCGGCACGGCATAGCTCGGGTCGGGTGCTGCCACCACCGGGCGCGGCGGGATCATCACCGTCTCGAACACGCCTTGCGCCTTCAGCCCCTCGATCACCGTCGACGACACGCCGGCGGCGTGAGCAAGGCCGGATCGTGTCCAGGCCAGCCCGCCCTCGGCGGTCTCCAATACACGCGCCCGCGCATCCGTCATCCGGTCGGGAACGATAAGCGTGCGCTGCAGCCCCTCGATCCACGGTTCCGGGTCAAAGGCTTCGGGCGCTCGCAGCAGCATCCGCGCGACCATGCCGGGCGCCGACAATGTGTATTGCGCCACCCAGTCGACGAAACGGCGCATCGAACGGTCTATCGGCGGACAGTCGAAAACCCGTTCGATCGGGCGCAGTTTTTTCGCGTCGACGGTCTCGACCACGCCGTCCCAGACAATGCCGGCGACCTGGCGCGGCCCGAGCGGCACGCGCACGATCGACCCCGGCACCACGCGCATGCCGGCCGGCACGGCATAGGTGTAGGGGCGTTCGGCAGGCATCGGCACCAGCACCGGCGCGGCTGCGACAAAGGGCGAATCTTCAATCATGAGGCGTGACCTTGCCCCGACTTTGGTCTAGATCAAAGAGCAACGCTGAACGTGCCTTCCCAAGCACGAGGAAATCGTCAGGAGACCGCCATGAAATTTTTTGTCGACACCGCCGACATCAAGGATATCCGTGAGCTGAATGATCTGGGGCTGCTCGACGGCGTCACCACCAATCCGTCGCTGATTCTCAAATCGGGCGGCAAGATCGCCGACGTCACCAAGCAGATCTGCGATATCGTTGCTGGCCCGGTTTCGGCCGAAGTCGTGGCGACCGAATACAAGGACATGATGGCTGAGGCCGAGGTGCTGGCCAAGATCGCCCCCAATGTCTGCATCAAGGTGCCGCTGACGCTGGACGGCCTCAAGGCCTGCAAGACGATCCGCACCCAGATGAACCGCATGGTCAACGTCACGCTGTGCTTCTCGGCCAACCAGGCGCTGCTCGCCGCCAAGGCTGGGGCCTCGTTCATCTCGCCCTTCGTCGGCCGCATCGACGACACCGGCTCGGACGGCATGGAGCTGATCCAGGAGATCCGCCAGATCTACGACAATTACGATTTCCAGACCGAGATCCTGACGGCATCGGTGCGCACGGTGAACCACGTCAAGCAGGCGGCCCTGATCGGTGCTGATGTCATCACGGCGCCGCCAGCGACGCTGAAGGCGCTGGTCAAGCACCCGCTGACCGACAAGGGCCTGGAACAGTTCCTCGCCGACTGGGCCAAGACCGGCCAGAAGATCGGCTGAGATCGCGCCGCTTCAATGAAAAAGGCCGGGTGACCGGCCATTTTCATTATGCGTGGGAAGAAGTCCGATTGCCGAAAGGGCGGCCGATCATTCCACGCCGTCGTCGTCAGGCGCGGCCACCGGCGGGCGCCGGCCCATGATGATCTCGCGCTTGCCGACATGGTTGGGCGCGCCGACCAGGCCTTCCTTCTCCATGCGCTCGACCAGGGATGCGGCGCGGTTGTAGCCGATGCCCAGGCGGCGCTGGATGTAGGACGTCGAGCACTTCTTGTCGCGCACCACCACCTTGACCGCTTCCTCATAGCTGGAATCGCCGTCCTCGGCCGCGACCGATCCCTTGTCGAAGACCGCGCCCTGGTCGTCTTCGACCTCTTCGTCATCCTCGTCGGCTGTCACGGTTTCCAGATATTCCGGGCGTCCCTGGGCCTTCAGATGCGCCACGACATGCTCGACCTCCGCGTCGGAGACAAAGGGGCCGTGCACGCGCGAAATGCGCCCGCCGCCCATCATGTGCAGCATGTCGCCCTGGCCGAGCAGCTGCTCGGCGCCCTGCTCGCCCAGAATGGTACGGCTGTCGATCTTGGAGGTGACCTGGAAGGAGATGCGGGTCGGGAAGTTGGCCTTGATCGTGCCGGTGATGACATCGACCGAGGGACGCTGCGTCGCCATGATCAGATGGATGCCGGCGGCGCGCGCCATCTGCGCCAGGCGCTGGATGGCGCCTTCGATCTCCTTGCCGGCGACCATCATCAGGTCGGCCATCTCGTCGACGATGACGACGATGTAGGGCATCGGCGCAAGGTCGATTTCCTGCTGCTCGAACAGCGGCTCACCGGTGCCCTTTTCGAAGCCGGTCTGCACCGTCATGACGACCGCCTCGCCCTTGTCGCGGGCTTGGGCGGCGCGCTCATTGTAGCCGTCGATGTTGCGCACGCCGAGCCGCGCCATCTTGCGATAGCGGTCCTCCATCTCGCGCACCGCCCATTTGAGCGCGGTGACCGCCTTCTTGGGATCGGTGACGACGGGCGTCAGAAGATGCGGGATGCCGTCATAGACCGAGAGTTCCAGCATCTTCGGATCGACCATGATCAGCCGGCATTCTTCCGGCTTCAGCCGGTAGAGCAGCGACAGGATCATGGTGTTGATGGCAACCGACTTGCCGGAGCCGGTGGTGCCGGCGACGAGCAGATGCGGCATCTTCGCCAGTTCGGCGATGACAGGCTCGCCGCCGATGGTCTTGCCGAGGCAAAGCGCCAGCTTGCAGCTGGTCTTGCGGAAACCCTGCGATTCGATCAGCTCGCGGAAATAGACGGTCTCGCGCGTTTCGTTCGGCAGCTCGATGCCGATGACGTTGCGGCCGGGCACGACGGCGACGCGCGCCGAGATCGCCGACATGGAGCGGGCGATGTCGTCGGCGAGGCCGATGACGCGGGACGATTTGACGCCCGGCGCCGGCTCGAACTCGTAGAGGGTGACGACCGGACCCGGGCGAACGTGGATGATCTCGCCCTTGACGCCGAAATCCTCCAGCACGCTTTCCAGGAGATCGGCATTCTGCTCGAGCCGCTCCTGCGACATATAGAAACCCTGCCCTTCCGGCGGCTGCTGCAGCAGTTCCTCGGAGGGAAGTTCATACGCCTCGCCGGTCGTGGCCGGCACGATCTTGCCGACCCTTGGCAGCGGCGAAGACGCGCGCGCAGCTGGGGCCTGAACGGCCTCCTCCGCGACTTGCGCACCTTGCGCCGGAGCGGCATTGCCCGCGACTGCCGGGGCTGCGACCCGATCCCGGGCTCGCTGCGGCACACCTGCCGCCGCCGGCTGAACCACGGCTTCGTTGGAGTTGGCCGGCCGGACATCCGGCAAAGCGGCAGGGGCCTGCTGGCCTGGAAGCCAGTCGATGACGCGGAACGACGCGGTCGGGTCGGCCGTGGGCGCGGCGCGGGCGTCGACGCGTCCAGGGACAACAACAGGCGCGGACACGCGGGGCGCCGGGACGGCTCGCGGCGTGGGCGACGAACCTTCGATCATGTAGGGCGCCATGAGCTCGAAGAAGACGTGATCCGACAGATAGGGCCAGCGGACGGTTTCGCGGCCTGTCGTCCTGGCCGGCGCCGCCATTGCCTGGGCGGACGCGGCCGGTGCGGATGCACGTGCCGTCGCGGCAGCCCTCGCACCGGCCGTCACGACAGTCCGCGCCTTTTCGCTGGTATGCCTTGGCGGAACCGAGGCCGGCGATCTTTCATGCATCACGGCTTTGTCGCCGGCGGGCGGCCGGGCGGCTTCCAAAGCGGCGTTCCGGCTCTTCATCGCCGCAGCCGATGCCGAGGACGGGAGCACGGACGACGTCGTGGTCGCGGCAGGCTGTGCGACGGGTTGCCGCGCCGGCGGTGCCGGCTGTTCGTCCTGCTCGGAGGTGACCTGGCGCGGATGGCGCGGGCTGGCTTCATAGTCCGGCGTGCGGGTAAACCGCACATTGGGCGCCAGGAAGAAATACTCCTGCCAGGCTGGACTTTCGTTGCCGCCGAGATCGACAGGCGGCGGGAAATTGCCGCCCGCGGCGGCGCCCGACTGCTGGCCGTCCAGCTTGCCGCCCGGGCCGCTGAAACGCTTTCCCTCGGGGTCATCGGGCGAAGCTGGCTTCAATGAACTGACCCGAGGAAAACGCTTGGATTCCATTCTCAAGACTCACGCTGAAATGTCTGCTGAGACATAGGGAGCGAGTGGTTAACAGTTGCTTCCCGCCGGCGCTTTTGGAGCGGCCGAAACGCATCTTTCGCGGCGATGGCGCACGTGCCGGATTCGAGTGGGTGATCGTCATCCACGATCACCCACTCATGCACATGCGTCGGGTCAAAAAAGAAAACTCCCGGCCGTCGCGAAGCGGGCCGTGCATCAGGATCGAGGCAACGTTTTGCGTGGAAATAAGGTGGCGCTAGCCAGCCTTCTTGCCGTGCCGGACCATATCTTGGGCGATGGACAGCTGCAGCGCCTCCGCCAATTCGCGCGCGGCGCGGTTCTCGGCGTCGATCTGCGCGCGATACGAGGCAAATTCCTGGCGCGGCCTGTCGAAGGACGAGGTGATAGAACGCTTGCCGACTGTGATGACGGCGCCGGTTTTCGCATCGGTCAGCGTATAATTGGCGGTGAGCGTCACCGAGCCGGCGGTCGGCTCGTCCTCATCGGTGCCGACCTGCACGAGGGCCGAGGATTCAACAGCTTCGGTCACGCTGAGATCCAGCGAATAAAGCGGCGACGCCGGTTCGCCGGCGCCACGCCCGAAGCCGAAGATCAGATTGTTGCGCACCTGCTGGGCGTAACGCGTCTTGACCGGCTTGATGGCGATCGACGCCAGTTCGGCATTGGCGCTCACTCCCGTCGACAACGGCGCGTTGGAATAGAGCGGCCGCACCGTGCAGGCCGAAACCAGCGCCAGCGAGCCGACAAGGCCGGCAAGCGCGACGCGGCGCAGCAGACGGCTCAGCTCCGTCTTTTCCCGATCAGGCAACGACATTGACGATCCTCTGCGGCACGATGATCACCTTGCGCGGAGCCTTACCTTCGAGCGCTTTCTGCACGAAGTCGAGAGCCAATACCGCTTTTTCGACCGCACCTTGGTCCGCGTCGCGGGCAATTGTCAAATCCCCCCGCTTCTTGCCGTTGACCTGCACCGGATAGGTCACTTCATTGTCGACGACCAGCGCCAGGTCGAAGACCGGCCATGGCCGTTCGGCGACCAGATCGGTGCCGCCGAGCGCCTCCCAGCACTCTTCGGCCAGGTGCGGCATCACTGGCGCGATCAGATGCACCAGGATCTCCACCGCCTGGCGGCAGGCGCCTTGCAGTGCCGGATCGGCCTTGCCTTCCGCCACCTGGTTGAGCGGCGTGGTCAGCACATTGGCCAGTTCATAGATGCGGGCGATGGCGCGGTTGAAGCCGAGCTTCTCGATGTCCTCGCCGACCGCCTTCAGGATCTTGTGCGTGGCCTTCGAGACCGCTCCCGCCTCGCCGGTGTCAGCCGCTACGGGCTTGACGCCTGCCAGCGTCTCGGCGGCCGTCGACACCAGCCGCCAGATGCGCTGCATGAAGCGGTGCGCGCCGGCGGCGCCATCATCGGTCCATTCGACGTCACGCTCGGGCGGCGAATCCGACAGCATGAACCAGCGCGCCGTATCGGCGCCGTAGCCGTCGGTGATGTCCTCGGGGCTCACCGTGTTCTTCTTCGACTTCGACATCTTCTCCAGCGGGCCGATGGTGACAGGCTCCCCGGTGGCGATGTCGAAGGCGCGGCGTTCACCCTCGACGCCCTCCAGCCGCACCTCGGTCGGCGCCAGCCAGCGGCCGTTCGAAGCCGATCCGGCGCGGTAGGTTTCGTGCACCACCATGCCTTGCGTGAAAAGGCCCTTGAACGGCTCGGCCAGGTCGACATGGCCGGTCTCGCGCATGGCGCGAGTGAAGAAGCGCGAATAGAGCAGGTGCAGGATCGCGTGCTCGATGCCGCCGATATACTGGTCGACCGGCAGCCATTCATTGGCCGCCCTGGGATCGGTCGGTTCATGCGCCCAGGGCGCGGTGAAGCGAGCGAAATACCAGGACGAATCGACGAAAGTGTCCATCGTGTCGGTTTCGCGGCGTGCGTCCTTGCCGCATTGCGGGCACTTCACATGCCGCCAGGTCGGATGCCGGTCGAGCGGGTTGCCCGGCCGGTCGAAATCGACGTCGTCGGGCAGCTTGACCGGCAGGTCGGCCTTCGGCACCGGCACCACGCCGCAATCCTCGCAATGGATCATCGGGATCGGGCAGCCCCAGTAGCGCTGGCGCGAAATGCCCCAGTCGCGCAGGCGGAAATTCACCTTGCGCTCGGCCATCGGCCGGTTGCCGATCGTCTTCTGCTCCAGCAGCTTCGCCACTTCGTCGAAGGCGCGGTCCGGCTTCATGCCGTCGAGGAAGCGCGAATTGATCATCACGCCGTCGTCGACATAGGCCTCTTCCGTGATCTGGAAGGTCTTGGCGTCGCCGCCTTCCGGCATCACCACCGGGATCACCGGCAGGCCGTATTTGTTGGCGAAGTCGAGATCGCGCTGGTCGCCGGACGGGCAGCCGAAGATGGCGCCGGTGCCGTACTCCATCAGCACGAAATTGGCGACATAGACGGGCAGCGTCCAGCTGTCGTCGAACGGATGGACGACGCGGATGCCGGTGTCGAAACCCTTCTTCTCGGCCGTCTCAAGCGCGGCCACCGAAGTGCCCATATGTCTGATATCGTCGATGAACTTCGCCAGTTCCGGATTGGTCTCGGCGGCCTTCCTGGCCAGCGGATGGTCGGCGGCAACGGCCATGAACGAGGCGCCGAAAATGGTGTCGGGCCGCGTCGTGTAGACTTCCAGCTCGTGCTCGCCGGCAACGTCCGAGGCCAGAGGCCAGCGGATCAGCAGGCCTTCCGAACGGCCGATCCAGTTCTGCTGCATCAGCTTCACTTTTTCCGGCCATTCGTCGAGGCCGTCGAGCGAATCCAGCAGGTCCTGCGCAAAATCGGTGATCTTGAAGAACCATTGCGTCAGTTCGCGCTGTTCCACCAACGCGCCGGAGCGCCAGCCGCGCCCGTCGATAACCTGCTCGTTGGCGAGCACCGTCATGTCCTCCGGGTCCCAGTTGACCTTGGAGGATTTGCGCGTCACTAGCCCCTTCTCGACGAAATCGAGGAACAGCATCTGCTGGCGGTGGTAGTAGTCAACGTCGCAAGTGGCGAACTCGCGCGCCCAGTCCAGCGACAGGCCCATGACCTTGAGCTGCTCGCGCATGGTGGCGATGTTCTGGTAGGTCCATTCCTTGGGATGGACCTTGTTCTGCATCGCCGCGTTTTCGGCCGGCATGCCGAAGGCGTCCCAGCCCATCGGGTGCAGCACGTTGAAACCCTTGGCCCGCTTGTAGCGCGCCACCACGTCGCCCATCGTATAATTGCGGGTGTGGCCGATATGGATGCGCCCTGACGGATAGGGAAACATCTCGAGCACGTAGTATTTCGGCTTCGGGTCGTCATTGCGCGCTTCGAACAGCTTCTTTTCGGCCCAGGCCTTCTGCCATTTGGGCTCTGACGCGCGCGGATTGTATCGTTCGGTTGCCATGGGACGTTTTTCACTTAAAAGCAGGCGCGAACCGCGGGCGACTGACTCTGCGGTTCAGGGAATGTGGTCCGGGTGTTCACCATGGTTTGGCAAACCCGTCAACCATATGGGCATCGCGGCGGCCAAAAACGCGGGTCAAAACAGCGGGATTTGCATATGGGTGACACCGTTCAGCAGTTTTTCGCGGTCCAGGCGAAGATCGCCGCCGCCGAGCAGGAGGCCCGCCGCGAGGCCGGCGCGGTGACGCTGGTCGCCGTCTCCAAGACCTTTGACGCCGCCGACATCCGCCCCGTCATCGAGGCCGGCCAGCGCGTCTTCGGCGAGAACCGCGTGCAGGAGGCGCAAGGCAAATGGCCTGATCTGAAGCAGGCTTTTCCCGCCATCGAATTGCATCTGATCGGGCCGCTGCAATCGAACAAGGCCAAGGAAGCGGTGGCGCTGTTCGACGTCATCGAGACGGTCGACCGCGACAAGATCGCCGCCGAACTCGCCAAGGAGATCGCACGGCAAGGCCGCGCACCGAAACTCTATGTACAGGTCAACACCGGCTCCGAGCCGCAGAAGGCCGGCATCGAGCCGCGAGACGCGGTGGCCTTCGTCGCCCGCTGCCGCGATGTCCACGGCCTCGCAGTCGAAGGCCTGATGTGCATCCCACCGGCGGACGAGAACCCCGGTCCGCACTTCGCTTTGCTGGAGAAGCTTGCGCGCGAGGCCGGCGTCGAAAAGCTGTCCATGGGCATGTCCGGCGACTACGAGACCGCCATCGCCTTCGGCGCCACCAGCGTCAGGGTCGGCTCGGCGATCTTTGGTAGCCGCTGACACCCACGCCTTTGGGCCAGTCCGATAAGCTGGCTGCGCCACGACTGGAAACGAAACGTTCCGTTCCTATTTGTTTTGTGTCATCACACATTTCTCCTGGAGCCTTCGCCATGCGTTACAACCAGCTTGGAAATACGGGGATGTTCGTCTCCGAACTGTGCCTCGGCACCATGACTTTCGGCGCCGCCGGCCAGAATGCCCAGTGGGGGCTGATCGCCAGCCTCGACCAGAAGGGCGTCAACGAGATCGTCGGCCGCTCGATCGCCGCCGGCGTCAATTTCTTCGACACGGCCGATGTCTATTCCTTCGGTGAGTCCGAGCGCCTGCTCGGCCAGTCGCTCAGGGACCTCGGCGTCGCCAGGTCGGACGTCGTCATCGCGACCAAGGTGCATGGCGCCATGGGCCAGGGTCCGAACGATCGCGGCTCCTCGCGCGGCCACATCATGGATTCGGTCGACGCCAGCCTCGAACGGCTGCAACTCGACCATATCGATCTCTATCAGCTGCACGGCACCGACGCGGTGACGCCGATCGACGAGACGCTGCGGGCGCTGGACGATCTCGTTGCCAGCGGCAAGGTCCGCTATGTCGGCGTTTCCAACTGGGCGGCGTGGCGCATCGCCAAGGCGCTCGGCATCGCCGACCGCAAGGGCCTTGCCCGCTTCGAGACCATCCAGTCCTATTATTCGATCGCCGGCCGCGATCTCGAACGCGAAATCGTGCCGCTCATCAACGAGGAGAAACTCGGGCTGATGGTGTGGTCGCCGATGGCCGGCGGCCTGCTCTCCGGCAAATACGGCCCCGGCGCGCCCGGCAATGGCGAAGGCCGCCGCGCATCCTTCAACTTCCCGCCGGTCAACGAGGATCGTGCCTGGGCGGCGGTCGCCATCATGCGCGAGATCGCTGGGAAGCATGATGTCAGCGTCGCCACCGTGGCGCTCGGCTATGTCCTGGCCAAACCTTTCGTGATGAGCGTGATCATCGGCGCCAGCCGCATGGATCAGCTCGAACAAAACCTTGCCGCGGCTGCAGTGAAGCTCGACGCGGACGATCTCGCCAAATTGGACGAGGTCAGCGCGCTGCCGTCCGAATATCCCGGCTGGATGCTGGAGCGCCAGGCCGCCGGCCGTCGCCCGGCGCCATTCGTGGCGAAGGCATAGTCCGTCTCCAACAAGACGCGATTTTCCAGAAAGCCGCGCGTTCCTTCGGGCGCGCGGCTTTTTAGCGTTTCGCCCGCACGGCCGCCTTGTACCGGACGCGGTTGCGGCTACCATCATGAAGCCGAAGCAGCGATGTCTGGAGACGACGATGGCACCATCCGCCGCGCAATTTCGAGACATAATCGTGGCAATCATGGCTGATCGCCACGCCGCTGCTTCAGCCAGCCCCTACGATTGGAAAGTCTGCGTCGGCGCGGTCAGTGCCGCGCAGGGCGAATTCGAAAAGGTCGTCGTCGCCGGTACGGCGCATGACTACGCAACCACTGTCATTGCTCGTTTGGAGCAGCTGCGGGACGCATATTATGACCCGGATGGAGAATACACTTCCGGGCGGTCGGACATCGGCACGGTCATCGAAAAGATCAGGAAAGCCTTGAAGTCTGTCGGCCAATGAAGGCGCAACTCCCCGACAGGGCAACGGCTGGCTCGGCATCAAAGCGGATCCGCAAAAGTATCGCAGTCCGCGATCGCCTTTCCGGCAAGGCCCCGATCAAACCAGCGGATCCTCTGTTCCGAGGTGCCGTACCTCTTGGCCGTCGAATTTCCGAAGGCATTGGCGGGCTGATCGTCTCCGAGAGATCGCAGCAGCTCTCTGGCTTGCGCCAGATCGGTGTCTTCTAACAGCCCCTTGTCCTGAACATAGTGGCTCCACAGTCCGGCAAAACAATCGGCCTGCAGTTCGACCTGTTCCGACCGGATGATGGCGGCTTGCTGGTCGCCGTCAGCGACAAGCTTCTGCGGAACGGCCGAGATGTTCTGCACATGGTGCCCAACTTCTCGGGCGAGAATCAGCGCCTTGGCGAAGTCGCCAATCGACCCGATCTCTCGAAGCCCGGGAAACGCCGGATCGAGATAGATTCTCTGGTCCGCCGCGCAGTATGACGTCCTAGAAACAACACCGCATGCAGTCGCGATGAAGCCGGTGAACAGCACCAGCTTGGGCTCCTCATAGGTCGATCCGCCGGCCTTGAAGGTGGCGCCCCAGAAATCCTCCGTTTGCGCCAGGACTACTGAGAGCAGTTGCTTGACGTCGTTGTCACTGGCGTTCGCGGCAGGTGTGGCGACCTCGGCAGCCTCGCAGATCGTCGGGGCATGCAGCCATGTCACGATTGCAAGCAGGAATGCCGTGACCACGCGGACCAATTCACGCCTCCTGAACTGCCAACGCTCCCAGTGCCTGGGCGGCGGCACCTGCGATGGCCGGACGGGATTCCATAGCCCGCCCGCCGGGTTGTCGAACGGCGCTTGAAAAGCGCATTTGCTTAGAGCCTCACGGTCTCGGCCAGGAAATCGAGAAAGGCCCGCACCCGCGCCGGCAGATGCCGGCCCTGGCCGACATAGACGGCGTGGGTGGCCTCCTCGTCGCCCGGATTGAAATCCTCCAGCAACGCCACCAGCCGCCCGGCGGCGATATCGGCCGCGACATGCCAGCGCGCCAGCCGAGAGATGCCGGTTCCGGCCAGCGTCATCAGCCGCATCGCCTCGCCGTCGCTGACCAGCATGTTGCCGGTGATCGGGATCATGATGGCGCGGCCCTCCGCGTCGCGGAACGGCCAACCGTCGATATGCCTGACGAAGCCGAAGCCCATGCGGTTGTGGCGGTCGAGATCGGCCGGCGTCAGCGGCGTGCCGTGCGCTTCGAGGTAGGATGGGGCCGCGACCACCGCCACCGGGCTCTGCCCGAGCTTGCGCGCCACCAGCCTTGATTCGCCAAGCGGCCCGGCACGGACGGCGACATCGGCACGCTCCGCCATCAGGTCGATGACACTGTCGGTCAGCACCAGATCGACCGAGATTTCGCGATAGCGTTCAAGGAAGCGCGGCAGCAGCGGGATCAGCCGGTGCACGCCGAAGGGCACGTAGGTGTTGACGCGCAGCCGCCCGCGCGGTGCTGCACCGGCCGCCGCCTCGCGCTCGGCCGCGGCCATGTCGGCGAGGATGCGCAGCCCGCTGTCGTAGAACGCCGTTCCCTCCGGCGTCAGCTGCAGCTTGCGCGTCGAGCGGCTGACCAGCCGCGCGCCAAGCCGGGCTTCCAGCCGCGCGATCAGCTTGCTGACGGCTGATGGCGTCATGCGCAACGCACGTGCCGCGGCAGATAAGCTGCCCGCCTCGACGACGCGCACGAAGACTTCGATCTCGCCGGAGCGATTGATGTCGGATCTCGCCATCTGTGAATCTATTTCACAGAAAATGTGCCCAACGCAAGTCTGGTTCACAGTGCATGGCGACACGATCTCAGGGGTCGGGGCGCGGGTTGGACAAGGCGCTCGTCGCCTTAACGGGCCGTCTTGGAAGTGGAAACCGCCATGCCTCTCGCTCTCTACGCCCTCGCCGCCGGCGCCTTCGGCATCGGCGTCACCGAATTCGTCATCATGGGTCTGCTCATCGATGTCAGCAAAGACCTCGGCGTCTCGATCTCGGCCGCCGGCCAGCTCATTTCCGGCTATGCGCTGGGCGTCGTCATCGGCGCGCCGCTGCTGACCATCGCCACCGGCAACTGGCCGCGCAAGACCGTGCTTCTGGCACTGATGGCGATCTTCACGCTGGGCAATCTCGCCTGTGCGCTGGCGCCCGACTACTGGACCCTGATGGGCGCCCGCATCGTCACCGCCTTTGCCCATGGCACCTTCTTCGGCGTCGGTTCTGTCGTGGCCACCGGCCTGGTCGCCCCCAACAAGAAGGCCTCGGCGATCGCGCTGATGTTTACCGGGCTCACCATCGCCAACATCCTCGGCGTGCCCTTCGGCACCTGGCTCGGCCAGGCCTTCGGCTGGCGCGCGACCTTCTGGGCCCTGACCGTGGTCGGCCTAGCCGCCTTCGCCGTCATCCTGGCCCTGGTGCCGCGCAGCCAGGTCGCGCCCGAAAAGAGCGACCTGCGCGCCGACCTTGCCGTGCTGCGCCGCACGCCGGTCCTGCTCGGCCTCGCCACCACCGTGCTCGGCTATGCCGGCGTCTTTGCCGTCTTCACCTATATTGCCCCGCTGTTGACTGAGATCAGCGGCTTCAAGGAAGCGGCCGTGTCGCCGATCCTGCTCATCTTCGGCGGCGGCCTCATTGCCGGCAATCTCGCCGGCGGCAAGGTCGCTGATCGCTGGCTGGTGCCGGCGGTGCTGGGCAGCCTCGTGGTGCTGGCCGTGGTGCTCGCCACCATGAGCTTCGCCATCCACAGCAAGGTCATGGCCGTGATCTATGTCGGCCTGCTCGGGGCCGCCGCCTTCGGTACCGTGGCGCCGCTGCAGATGTGGGTGCTGGACAAGGCGCAAGGCGCCGGCCAGAGCCTGGCCTCGTCCTTCAACATCGCAGCCTTCAATCTCGGCAACGCCGCCGGCGCGTGGCTCGGCGGCGCGGTCATCGCCCATGGGCTTGGATTGGGTTCGCTCACCTGGGTCGCCGCCTTGCTGCCGGTCGCGGCACTCGGCGTCGCCGGGCTGGCGCTGCGCCTCGATCGCGCCAGCGCGCTCGGCGCGCCGGTCACCGTCCGGCCCTGACGATCGTTGGCGAACGGATTTCTCTCGACACCTCTTCCAACCACCAGGAGTAAGAAAATGGACTATCGACGTCTCGGCGCATCGGGCCTGAAAGTGCCCGCCCTCTCATTTGGCGCGGGAACCTTCGGTGGCTCTGGTCCGCTGTTCGGCGCCTGGGGCAACAGCGACGCCAGGGAAGCGCGGCGGCTGGTCGACATTTGCCTCGAGGCCGGCGTCAATCTGTTCGACACGGCCGATGTCTATTCGAATGGCGCCTCGGAAGAGGTGCTCGGCGAGGCCATCAAGGGCCGGCGCGATGCCGTGCTGATCTCGACCAAGACATCCTTGCCGATGGGCGACCGACCGGCCGACTACGGCTCCTCGCGTTCGCGCCTGATCAAATCCGTGGACGCCGCGCTGAAGCGCCTCGGCACCGATTACATCGACCTGTTGCAGTTGCATGCCTTCGATGCCGGCACGCCGATCGAGGAGGTGCTGTCGACGCTGGACGAACTCGTGCGTTCCGGCAAGCTGCGCTATGTCGGCGTCTCCAACTTCTCCGGCTGGCAGGTGATGAAGTCGCTTGCGGCGGCCGACAAGCATGGCTACCCGCGCTACGCCGCGCACCAGGTCTACTATTCGCTGGTCGGCCGCGACTATGAGTGGGAACTGATGCCGCTCGGCCTCGACCAGGGCGTCGGCGCGCTGGTGTGGAGCCCGCTCGGCTGGGGCCGCCTCACCGGCAAGATCCGCCGTGGCCAGAAGCTGCCGGAAAAGAGCCGGCTGCATGACACCGCAAGCTTCGGCCCACCGGTCGAGGACGAACATATCTACCGGGTGATGGATGCGCTGGACGCGGTGGCGCGGGAAACCGGCAAGACGGTGCCGCAGATCGCCATCAACTGGCTGCTGCAGCGCCCGACCGTTTCCTCCGTCATCATCGGCGCCCGCAACGAGGAACAATTGCGCCAGAACCTCGGCGCCGTCGGCTGGTCGCTGACGCCGGAGCAGGTGAAAAAACTCGACGCGGCCAGCGAAGTCACAGCGCCCTATCCGTATTTTCCGTACCGCCGCCAGGAAGGTTTTGCCCGGCTGAACCCGCCGGCGGTGTGACCACCGCGCGCCAAAGTTAAGGCGTCGAGATTCAGGTCGGGCCAAGTCGAGAATGGTGGCTTCCGAGAACCGGAGCGGAGCGTACTTTTCGTACGTGAGCCGGAAGCGCAGGAAGCCGCCATTCGCAGGCCGGCCTCACCTGAATATCGGCAGGCCTTAGTGCAGCACGAACTCCCCATCCACCTTGCGCCATTCATTCGGCGCGATCAGCTTCTGGTGGGTGTAGACGACCGAATGCAGCGGCCCATCCAGTTTGGCCTTCCAGAATTCGATGAATTTGATCAGCACCGGAAACCGCGGAGCGATGTCGTAGTCCTGCCAGATGAAGCTCTGCAGCAGGTGCGGATGATCGGGAAAATGATAGAGAATCTTGGCCGTGGTCAGCCCATAGCCTTTGAGCATCAGGTCCATTTCGGAATGGTCGCGCATGGCGGTCCCCAACTTGAGTCTCCTTTCCTCCCAACGTCAGAGTGTGCGCGCCGTTGCTTAACTGTCTATTGATTTTTCCTGATCGAAACTGGCTTTTCGACGCGAAAACATACGGTTAGCAGCGAGCCACCCCGAGTGCTGACAACGTCTGAGGATGCCCCTGCGGCATCCCGCCGCGCGAATCCAACGTCTAATGTTGCCGTCACGGCGGAACTGGTAATAATGCCGCCGAATTCGCGGCCGCTTCGCCGCGATCCAGCCGGCGGTTCAAGCCGGCGGATTGGTATGGGAGGAAAGTCAGGAATGTCCGAGGTTCATGTCCATCGCGTCCAGCCGGCGTGGAAGAAGAATGCGCTGATCGACAACGACACTTACCTGAAATGGTATGCCGACAGCATCAAGAACCCGGACAAATTCTGGGGCAAGCACGGCAAGCGCATCGACTGGTTCAAGCCCTTCAGCAAGGTCAAGAACACCTCCTTCGACGGCAAGGTCTCGATCAAATGGTTCGAGGACGGGCTGACCAACGTTTCCTACAATTGCATCGACCGCCATCTGAAGAAGCGCGGCAGCCAGACCGCCATCATCTGGGAAGGCGACAACCCCTACGACGACAAGAAGATCACCTACAACGAGCTCTACGAGCATGTCTGCCGGCTCGCCAATGTGATGAAGAAGCACGGCGTCAAGAAAGGCGACCGCGTCACCATCTACATGCCGATGATCCCGGAAGCCGCCTACGCGATGCTGGCCTGCACGCGCATCGGCGCCATCCATTCGATCGTCTTCGGCGGCTTCTCACCCGATGCGCTGGCCGGCCGCATCGTCGATTGCGAATCGACCTTCGTCATCACAGCTGATGAGGGCCTGCGCGGCGGCAAGTCCATCCCGCTCAAGGAGAACACCGACAAGGCCATCGACATCGCCGCGAAGAACTTCGTCATGGTGAAGAATGTCCTTGTCGTGCGCCGCACCGGCGGCAAGATCGGCTGGGCGCCCGGCCGCGACGTCTGGTACCACGACGAGGTCGCGACGGTGAAGGCGGAGTGCAAACCCGAGAAGATGAAGGCGGAAGACCCGCTGTTCATCCTCTACACCTCAGGCTCGACCGGCAAGCCGAAGGGCGTGCTGCACACCACCGCCGGCTATCTCGTCTATGCCTCGATGACGCACCAATATGTCTTCGACTACCATGACGGCGACATCTACTGGTGCACCGCCGATGTCGGCTGGGTCACCGGCCACAGCTACATCGTCTACGGTCCGCTCGCCAACGGCGCCACCACGCTGATGTTCGAGGGCGTGCCGAACTACCCGTCGCAGTCGCGCTTCTGGGAAGTCATCGACAAGCACAAGGTCAACATCTTCTACACCGCGCCGACCGCGCTGCGCGCGCTGATGGGCGCCGGCAACGACCCGGTGAAGAAGACCTCGCGCAAATCGCTGCGCGTGCTGGGTTCGGTCGGCGAGCCGATCAATCCGGAAGCCTGGGAGTGGTATTTCAACGTCGTCGGCAACGGCAAGGTCCCGATCGTCGACACATGGTGGCAGACCGAGACCGGCGGCATCCTGATCACCCCGCTGCCGGGCGCCACCGATCTCAAGGCAGGCTCGGCGACGCGGCCCTTCTTCGGCGTCAAGCCGCAGCTGGTCGACGGCGAAGGCAAGGTGCTGGAAGGGGCGGCCGACGGCAATCTCTGCATCACCGATTCCTGGCCCGGCCAGATGCGCACCGTCTATGGCGATCACGACCGTTTCGTGCAGACCTATTTTTCGACGTACAAGGGCAAGTATTTCACCGGTGACGGCTGCCGTCGCGACGCCGACGGCTATTACTGGATCACCGGCCGCGTCGACGACGTCATCAACGTATCCGGTCACCGCATGGGCACGGCCGAAGTCGAATCGGCGCTGGTCAGCCATGACAAGGTTTCCGAGGCCGCCGTCGTCGGCTATCCACACGACATCAAGGGCCAGGGCATCTACAGCTACGTCACCCTGATGAGGGGAGAGGAGCCGACGGAAGAACTGCGCAAGGAGCTCATCGCCCATGTCCGCAAGGAGATCGGCGCCATCGCTTCGCCCGACAAGATCCAGTTCGCGCCCGGCCTGCCCAAGACGCGCTCCGGCAAGATCATGCGCCGCATCCTGCGCAAGATCGCCGAGGATGATTTTGCAGCCCTTGGCGACACCTCGACGCTCGCCGATCCGGCCGTCGTCGACGACCTCATCGCCAACCGGCAGAACAAGAAGGGCTGATGGCAGGCGAAGCGGCATTGGGCTCGGTCAGCCAGCTCTGGCGTTACCCGGCGAGTTCGCTCGCCGGCGAGCGCCAGGACGCCATCCTGGTCGGACCGGCGGGCATGGCGGGCGACCGCATGTTCGGCCTCGTCGATACCTCGGACAATGAGATCGCGCGGCCCGATCGCGAGGCGAAATGGCACAAGGTGCCGCGCATCCGCACCCGGCTGGCCAATGATCGCGACCTGGAGATCGCCATCCCCGGCGGCGACTGGCTGAGCGCACCCGGCGCCGAATGCGACCGAGCCCTATCGACCTATCTCGGCTTCGCCGCCTCGATTCGGCCGTTTGGCCGAGAGAATGCGCCGCCAGCCTATGCCGGCCCCGTCACCGCGGCCCGCTACGCAAAGGCGCCGATCCATCTTCTGACCACGGCCTCGCTGGCGCGGCTGAAAGCGCTGCATCCGGAAGGCGCCGCCGACCCGCGCCGCTTCCGCCCCAACATCATTGTCGACATGGCAGCGGTCGAAGGCTCGTTTCCCGAAACCGAATGGATCGGCCGCAAGCTCGCCATCGGCGACTTGCTCCTGACGATTTCCGAACCCTGCCGCCGCTGCGGCTTCACCATCATCAGCCAGGACGGCTTCGACCACGATCCCGGTATCCTGCGCAATCTGGTCCGCCACAACGCGCACAACCTTGGCGTCTACTGCACGGTGGACAGGCCGGCCGGCATTAAGGTCGGCGACGCGATGCGCTTTCTGTAGCTACCGATAAAGGTCGGCCCGCGTCGGCGGCAGGCCGCTTGGCCCCCGCGCGCGCTTGGTGACGACGGTCTGGAAAATCTGCGCCGAGCCGCGATCGAAGGTGATCGAACAGCCGGTGAGATAAAGCAGCCATAGCCGTGCCTTGGGCTCGCCGACCTCGGCGATCGCCTCGTCGAAGCGCGCCTGCAGGCGCTCGGCCCACAGCCTGCAGGTGCGGGCATAGTGTTCGCGCAGATTCTCGACGTCGGCGATGACAAAGCCATGCGCCTCGAGATTGCCTGATGTCATGCCGATCGTGTCGACCTCGCCGCCGGGGAAGATGTATTTGATCAACGCCTTGTATTCCGCGCCCTTGCGCAAAGTCTTGCGCGTGCCGCCCTTGCCGCGCCTCGTGATGGCATGATGCAGATAGATGCCGCCTGGCTTCAACAGCCGGTGGACGGTCGAGAAATAGGTGGCGTGATTGGCGAGGCCGACCGCCTCGAACATGCCGATGGACGAGATCTTGTCGTAGCTGCCGTCGAGCTCGGTGTAGGACTTGATGTCGATGGTGATCTTGTCCTCCAGCCCCTCGGCGCGGATGCGCTCGCGCGCCAGCCGGGTCTGCTCCTCCGACAGCGACACACCATGGCCGATGGCGCCATAGTGCTTGGCGGCATGGATCAGCATCGCGCCCCAGCCGCAGCCAATGTCGAGCAGCCGGTCACCCGGCTTCAGCCTCAGCTTGCGGCAGATATGGTCGAGCTTGTCCTTCTGCGCCTGGTCGATGCCGTTGGCGAAATCGGTGAAGTAGGCGCAGGTATAGACCATGCGCTCGTCGAGGAAGAGCCGGTAGAAGGCGTTGGAAATGTCGTAGTGATGTTCGATCGCTTGCTTGTTCGAACCGCTGACAAAGGGGTTGTGCCCGGCAAGATCGGCCCGCTTCGTCATCTGCCGTCGCGAAAACAAGACGGCGGGCAGGTCGCGCAGGATCGCCAGTTTCGGCAGCGCCTTCAGCCTCAGCTTGCCCTGTGACGGCAGGGCGTAGAGATCGAACAGCGAGCCGTCCTCGACGTCGATCGTCCTGGAAATCCACATTTCGAGCAGCGTCGAGAAATTCGGCCGGCGGGCCAGTTGCCAGACGATATCCTGATCGTTGATGGCAAGCACCGGGCCGCCGGCTGGGCCGATCCGTTCCCCGGTCCACAGCCTGACGGCAAAACCCGGCTTCAGCGCCTCGATCACCGTTCGAACGATGCGCGCGGCCCTCTCGGTGGCGTCCATGGTCCCTCCCGTGACCTGATGACGCCATGTTGTCCATTTGAGCCGTGGATCGCAAGCCTAAGCACGCAGACCGGACTGGGCGGCATTTTCCGGCAGGACGCCTTTTTCAGCCCGGCACTTGTCATTTCCCGCGACGCACCCCATCATGTCTGTGTGTTCAACAAATCGAAAGGAGGTGATCCGATGTCGAGTGATTTCGTTTTCCAGAACGTGGCCTCAGCGGATTGCACTTTCGGGAAGCAGTCTTCCCGTTAAGGCGCGAGATGCGCGGCAGGTGACCCGAAGGGGTTGCCGCCACAGGCCGCGCCATGGACGGAAACACGGAAGGCCGCCGGCTTCGAAAGAAGCGGCGGCCTTTTCCTTTGGGCCAAGCCCTATTTCGTCAACGCCAGGGTCTCGATGTTGCGGGCGATGGTCTGAAAGGCCGTATCCAGTTCGACGCCGTCGGCGGCCTGGTAGAAGTGCTTGGCTGAACCCGTATCGGGGCTGGCACAGGTCTGCAGCGTCGTGACCGCATTCGCCTCATCGAGCTTGAAGCCGATCGTGAAGATTTCTATGCCCTTGTCGCGCATGGCGGCACAGAGCTTTGTCGCCGCCGTGCGGGTCGTCTCCTTGCCGGCGTCGTTGTAGACCCCGTCAACGCCGGTGGCGTCGAAATAGGACAGGTTGAATTCGCCGTCCGTCATCAGGATTGCGTACTTGCCGACTTTCTTCGGATCGAACTTGGCTGGCCGCTGCGAAGCGTTGAGCACGCTGCCCCAGCTTTCCGAGAGCATATAACAGGTCCACTGGACGCCGATATGGCCGGCGGTACCGCCCGAGGCGACAAGATCCTTGATGACATTCTTGAGTGTGGCAGCGTCGGCTGTCAGAGGCACGAGCGCGGCGACCGGGCAAGCGGCGGTGCCTGTTTTCGTGGCAAAGCCCGACAAAAGATAGTCGCGATTGACCATGCTGGAGTCGGGACCCGCGTCCGAATACTGATCGACCCCCTTGCGTTCGGTGGCGCAATTGTCCGGACGCGGCGACGCCGAGGCAAGCTGAGGGCTCGCATTGCCGGGCGCCTGCTTGCGCTGGCCGGCGTTGGTTTCAACATAGACGCTGCTGGCTGCCAGCTGGCCGGCATTGACCGAGTTGGCATAGGGCACGATGGACACCCGCACCCGCGGCCTGTTCGGGTCCTGGCCGCCCAGGAAACTATCCACCGCATTGGCCGCGGCGGTCTTCAGGTCCTGGATTTTCTGACCGGCCATCGATCCCGTCACATCGAGCATCATCGCCACTTCGATGGTCTTGTCCGAATAAAGCGATGTCGTCGACGCGGTGACGCGCTTCGTATTGCCCATGCCGAAAACCGGGAAGAACAGGGCGACATCGACATGGACATCCGCCTGCACCGTTTTGGCGGTCCTGTCGACGACCAGTCTGTCGAGCACGATCTGGTCGGGCTGCAGGATGCCCGCCGTATTGTTGGCCACGAGAAAGTTCTGCACCGCCTTGTTGGCGTCGGCCTCCTTGATGACGCCGGTCGTCAGGTCGCGCGCCGTTGACGTCACCGCGGCGTCGACCACGCCCTGCAGACTCGACCGGGCGTTGTAGAGCTGCGAGATGTCGACCGAGAAGCCGGCGGCCAGCGCCAGGACCGAGGCAGCAAAGCCGAACAGGATTGTGAAATTTCCACCGCTGTGTCTGGCGAACCCGCCGACCGCGTGAACAAGACCCCCGTAATTTCGCATCCAACAGCCTCCGCATGCCTCGGCCTCGTCGCCGCAATAGGGGCAATGCAGGATTCCAGCCGGAAGCCGCCCGCCGAGCGCCGGAACCGAGCCGTGAACCATCAATCTGTTGTTTTTGTTTGATTTCCCTCTTAACAAGGGTCAACGAACGGTAAACGCTAACAACGTGGCCCCAGTCGCGTTTACGAACCGCTTACCATGCTCAACCTGAAGCAGCCGCTGAGTGTTCCGCGACGTGCTGTTGCGGCACAGGCTCTCTGTGCCGAACCGAACCAACTGTCCCGGGATTGCGGCACTAACAGCGCGAAGGACTACGCCAACGTCTGTGCACTGACCGTCCTGTCGATGCCGTGATAGGGCGGATTGAACAGATTGCCCTCCTGCTCGTAGGTCCACACCTTGAACAGGCTGAGCCGGTGCGGACCAAAGCTGTGCAGCAAGGGCACGTCGGTGGCGTCGCGGCCGCGGGCGATGACGACGCGGCCGGTGCGAGGCCGGTTGTGGCGCGGATCGAACGTGTACCACTTGCCGTCGAGGAACACTTCCATCCAGGCCGAGAAATCCATCGGCGCCGGATCGAGCGGCACGCCGATGTCGCCGAGATAGCCATTCACATAGCGCGCAGGAATGTTCATGCAGCGGCAGAGCGTGATCGCCAGATGGGCGAAATCGCGGCAGACGCCGACCCGTTCTTCATGCGCCTGCGCCGCCGTGCGGGTTGAACGCGCGTAGCCGTAACCGAACGACAGCCGGTTGTGGACATAGTCGACGATCGCCTGCACCCGCGCCCAGCCGGAGGGAAGATGGCCAAACAGTTGCCAGGCGAGACTGCTGAGATGATCGGTCTCGCAATAGCGGCTGCCAAGAAGATAGCCAAGCACCTCGTCGGGCAATTCAGCCACCGGCATTTCCCGGGCCAGCGTGTTGACCTCATCCGTCTCGCCGCTGTCCTCGACGACCGCATCGTACAGGATGCGGAAGGTGCCGGCGGGCGCAATGAAGCGGCGGCAGCCATTGCCATGCAGGTCCTGATAGAGCCTCGTCGGCACCGAAGGTGAAGTCAGGACGCGCGTCTGCCGCTTGATGTCGGCCTGCCTGTCCTTGTGAATCTCGAGCAGCGAAATCACCGGAGTGGCCTCGGCGCATTCAATGGCGATTTCGTAGCCGAGCCGGATCAGCATCGCACGTCCCCTTCGATCGTCATGGAAAAACAATGCGGTTGCAACGTCGCCAGGTGGCTGTGGTTCCCTGGACCGTCGCAAAATATGCCCCCGTGCCTTTCCAGGTCCGCGCCTTCACGTTACGGTTGCGCCCTCCCTCGACACGCACCCCGGACTTCAAGGAAAATCATGTTTGCTGGCAGAAAATTCGCGGCCTTCCTTTTCGACATGGACGGCACGCTCATCAATTCCATCGCCTCGGCGGAGCGGGTGTGGAGCGACTGGGCGCGCCGCCATGGCCTCGACGTCGCGGCCTTCCTGCCGACGATCCACGGCGTGCGGGCGATCGAGACCATTACCAACCTTGCCCTGCCAGGCGTCGACCCGGCGCATGAGGCCGACCTGCTGCTGAAGGCCGAAGCCGCCGATCTGGACGGCATTGTCCCGATTGCCGGCGCCGTGGCCTTTCTCAAGGCGCTGCCGGGCGAAAGCTGGGCGGTCGTCACCTCGGCGCCGCGCTCCCTGGCGCTGGCACGCATGGAGGCTGCCGGCATTCCTGTCCCGGCGATCATCGTTGCGGCCGAAGACGTTTCCCGCGGCAAGCCGGCCCCCGACTGCTTCCGGCTTGGCGCACAACGGCTCGGCTTCGATGCGCGCGACTGCCTTGTGTTCGAGGATGCTCCGGCCGGCATCGCAGCGGCCGAGGCCGCGCAAGCCGCGGTCATGGTGATCAGCGCCACGCATTCGCACCCGATGCAAACACCGCATGCCGCGATCCCCGGTTATGACGGCGTCGGCATCACCATCGACGAACGCGGCTGGCTGGCACTTGAGGCTCAGCGCAACGCTGCATAACGATGTGACACGACGTCCGCCTAAAGGTGTGTTGAGATTCAGGTCAGGCCGAGTCGAAAGCGATGGTTTCCGAGAACCGGAGCGGAGCGTACTAAAGTACGTGAGCTCAGTTCTACTGCGACGCAGTAGAACGGGGAAGCGCAGGGAACCATCGCTTGCAGGCCGGCCTCACCTGAATATCAGCATACCTTAGAAGTCGCTGGTCAGGCCTTTGACTTCCCAGTCGCCGTAGCGGCCGGGTTCCCTGCCGCCGCGCCCGCCGATCTCCTTCGGCAGGGCGGCTTCCTTCTCGCGATACGCGGTGCGTCGAGCCTCGGCCTCGGCCAGCGCTCGGCGGGCCGCCGGCGTCAGCTCTTTTGGCGGCGCATCATCATCCAGGCCAGCGGGCGTTTTACTGGTTTCGTCGGTCATGCGATATTCCACGCGGATTGAAACAGCGGCAGGCGTTTCCCATCATATAGCCATGAACCCACGACAATCGATCCCTCTTCATCTGGACAGGAGCAGACGATGAACACCATTCGCACCGCCATGCTTCTTGCCGCGATGACGGCGCTGTTCATGGGCGTCGGCTTCCTGATCGGCGGAACGGGCGGCATGATGATCGCTTTGCTGGTCGCCGCCGGCACCAATCTGTTCAGCTACTGGAACGCCGACAAGATGGTGCTGTCGATGAACCGTGCCGTCGAGGTCGACGAGAAGAACGCGCCGGAATATTACGCCATCGTCCAGGCGCTGGCCAAGCAGGCCGGCCTGCCGATGCCGAAAACCTATCTGATCGACAATCCGCAGCCCAACGCCTTCGCCACCGGCCGCAACCCGCAGAACGCGGCGGTCGCCGCCTCTACCGGCCTGTTGCAGCGGCTGACCCATGAAGAGGTCGCGGCGGTGATGGCGCACGAGCTCGCCCACGTCCAGCACCGCGACACGCTGACCATGACCATCGTCGCCACCTTTGCCGGCGCCATCTCGATGCTCGGCAATTTCGCCTTTTTCCTCGGCGGCAACCGCGACAACAACCCGTTCGGCTTTGTCGGCGTGCTGGCGGCGATGATCGTCGCGCCCTTTGCCGCCATGATCGTGCAGATGGCGGTCAGCCGCACCCGCGAATACGAGGCCGACCGGCGCGGCGCCGAAATCTGTGGACACCCGCTGTGGCTGGCATCGGCGCTTGACAAGATCGCCCGCGGCGCCGAACGCATTCCCAACCCCGATGCGGAGCGCAATCCGGCGATGGCGCATCTGTTCATCATCAATCCCCTGCACGGCGAGCGCATGGACAATCTGTTCTCCACCCACCCGAGCACCGACAACCGCATCGCCGCGTTGCAGGAGATGGCGGGGCAGATGGCAGGCGGCGGCACCCAGGCCGCTTCGCGCCAGGCGCCGGCGTCCCGGCAGGCGGAGCAACAACAGTCGTCCGGCCCGTGGGGCCAGGCCCCGCAAGCGGAACAGCCGGCTGAGCCCGAAAGGCCGAAGGCCAATCCATGGGGTCGCAATCCGACCGGGCCCAAAGGCCGATGGTCGTGAGCGTGGCGGGACCTCGGCGCGCAGGCTCAGGCAGTCAGGATCATGGAGACGGCGAATTCGTCGCCGGTCTCGCCGCCCGCAAGGCGGCGGCACGGCTGCTTGCCGCCGTCATCGATGCCCGGACGCCGCTCGACGGGCTGACCGACCATGAGAACGGCCACCCGCAATACAAGGCGCTCGATTTGCGCGACCGTGGCCTGGTGCGCGCCATCCTGGTCACCGCGCTGCGCTTCCGCATGACCATCACCGGGCTGCTGGCGCGCAGGCTGGAAAAGCCGCTGCCACCCAACGCCACGGCACTGTCGCACATACTGCATGTAGCGGCCGCGCAGATCCTGTTCCTCGACATTCCCGACAGCGCCGCTGTCGACCTCGCGGTCACCCACGCCAAGTCCGATCCGCGCACGCAGCGCTTCTCCGGTTTCGTTAACGGCGTGCTGCGCACGCTGGCGCGGGCCAAGGAAACCGAGCTGCCCGCCGCCCTTGCGGCCACCGATGAAGCGCCAAAATGGTTCTCCGACCGGCTGAAAGCAGCCTACGGCGCCGACAAGGCGAAGCTCATTCTCGCTGCGCACCGTTACGAGGCGCCCGTCGACTTCTCGGTCAAGGCCGATCCCGAACTCTGGGCCGAAAAGCTTGGCGGCATCGTGCTGCCCACCGGCACGGTGCGCGTGGAAAATCTTGCCGGAGCCGTCACCGACCTGCCCGGCTTCGCGGAAGGCGCCTGGTGGGTCCAGGATGCCGCGGCCAGCCTGCCGGCGCGGCTCTTCGGTGACGTCGGGGGATTGCGCGTCGCCGACCTCTGCGCCGCGCCCGGCGGCAAGACCGCGCAATTGATCCTGGCCGGCGCCAGGGTCACCGCGGTCGACACCTCGAAGAACCGGCTGGCGCGGCTGGCGCAGAATCTCGACCGCCTCGGCCTGGCGGCCGAGATCGTTCAGGCCGACCTCCTCAAATATGAGCCGAAGGAACTGTTCGACGCCGTGCTGCTCGACGCACCCTGCTCGTCGACCGGCACGGTGCGCCGGCATCCCGACGTGCCGTGGACCAAGACGGCGGCCGATGTCGAAAAGCTCGCCGACCTGCAAGGGCGGTTGCTTGCCCGCGCCGTCACGCTGGTCAGGCCCGGCGGCCGGATCGTCTTTTCCAACTGTTCGCTCGACCCGCTGGAAGGCGAAGACCTGCATCGTGCCTTTCTCAAGGACACGGCCACGGTCGTCGACGATCCGCTGCGGCAAGGCGAGGTCGCCGGCATCGACCCTTTCCTGACGCCGCAAGGCACGCTGCGCACCACGCCCGCCGACCTCGACCTCGGCACGCCGGAGCGCTCTGGCCTGGACGGCTTCTTCGCCGCCCGCATGCGTCGTGCGGTCTGAGGTACGGCGCGCCGCCTAAAGCATGTCGTCCAGGCTCCAGTGATTGCTCCAGCGAGCATCGATTTCGTCGTCGACATTCTGGTAGCGGATGTCGGTCGACAGCCGGATCAGCCCGTTCCTGCTCTGGTTGGTGGTGGAGGCATGGATCATGTAGGGCGAGTGAAGGACGATGTCGCCCGCCTCGAAATCCGCCATCAGCCAGCGCGTGTCGAACCGTTCCGCCATTTCGGGCAGATCTTTCGACACCCAGCCGCCTTCGGTCATGTTGCGGTTGTAGGCACTGATGCGTTCCGCGGGGCTGAGATCGGCATTGTCCCTGGCGAACTGTGTTTCCAGGGCAGTGCCGATGGCATGCGATCCCTCCAGGTAGACGAGCCCTCCCATGTCGATCGACGTGTCGCCGATCGGTATCCAGGCCGTCACCACGCGGCTGGTGCCTCCGCGCAGATAGACGAGGTCGTAATGCGCTGGTGTCGTGGTGGAACTGCCTGGCAAGGTGAAGCGCATGATCTTTCGCTTGTGCAGGTAGGACAAGCCACCTGTGAAGGCGTCCATCAGACGCGATAGGCGCGGCTGCGCGCAAAAGCCCTCATAGGCGGTCGAGCGGACCAGCGACATCAAGCGGCGCTCGGCGCGCTGGCGATCGAAGGCACTGTCGGAGGCGACACCGAGCGAAGGGTCGGTCGCCGGCTTCAAAAGTCCGCTCTCGGCAAGATGCGAAAGCACCCAGCCGCGAAAGTCGATCACCTCGCCGCGCGGCAAAAGGCCTTTCAGCCAGACATAGCCTTGAGCCGCATAAAGGCGGCGAATGGCCTCGACGCCGACGGAAGGATCTGTCGGGGAAAGGTACCCCAGCCTGTTCGGCATCGTCGACAGCACCTTGCCGTTGGCTGTCAGCGCAACCGGCGGGGCGCCTGGTAATGCCCTTACATCGGCTGATATCGACATTTCAATCACCTTCATTGCCCCAATCCTGGCAAGGGAATACGCTGCCATCCTGCTTCTTGCCATGGACAGAAAAACTGACCTGGACTTTTCGCTCATGATCGACCGACCCTATGCCTTGTACCGATCGCCGCCGGCTGGCATGGGCGGCCTGTCGGTGACGGGAACAGGCCGGCACCGCGTCGACCGGGCCATCGTCAGGCGAAAGCTCCCGGATTTTGCCGTGGTGCTGGTGGAGGAAGGGCGAGGCTGGCTCGAAACCAAGGCCGCCGGCAGGCAGGCGATCGTCGGGCCCAGCCTTTTCTGGCTGTTTCCCGACAGGATCCATTCCTACGGGCCGGACGAGGCCGGCTGGAGCGAACGTTGGGCGCTCTTCGACGGGGCGTTGACGCGCGATTTCACGCGCATGCGGCTGATCGCCGAGCAGGCACCGGTCGTTCCCTTGTCCGACCCTGGCGGCATACAGCTTCTGTTCGACCGGCTGCATGCCGAACTGTCCCAGGACACGGCGCTGAGCCAGGCCGAAGCCGCCGCGACCATGCATGCGCTGGTCATGCGAGCCGCCCGGCAGACGGTCGCCCGGAGCAGCGGCGAGAACCACCCCGACTTCCGGTCTGTGATCGACGATTTGCGGCGCCGCGCCGCCGAACCGCTGGACGTCAGCGCATTTGCCGCGAAATTCGGCATGTCGCCGGCAACGCTGCGGCGCAAGTTCGTCCTGCACACCGGGCTGTCGCCGAAGGGATTTCAGCTGCGCATCCGGCTCGATCTCGCCAAGCAATTGCTGGCGGCCACCGATTCGCCTGTCGAGACGGTGGCGTCGACGGTCGGCATCGGCGATGCCTTCTACTTCTCCCGGCTCTTTCGCGACCGCGAAAACTGCTCGCCCAGCGAGTTTCGCCGCCGCCACAAGAGGACATAAGTCGCGGCAGGCGCGACTTTTTTGGGGGCGACCCCGTCCACGGCCGCCTGAAGTGGGTCGGTTGGCAGAAATCCGCCTTCGCATAAGTTCTTGAATCATATAAGCTTGCGCTGGGGTAAAGGACGACCAGGAGGGCTTTTGGCACTGGCTGCCAGCAACACGACGCGTCTGTGGACGCTGGTCGCGAAGGAGTTCTGGCGCAAGACGCGCCGGCGCTTGCGCGCCGGGCCGGTCTATCGCTGGCGCTATTCCGGCCGCACGCCCGAACGCGTCCTGATCGCGCCGCCGGACCTGCGGCTGGCCGACCCGCAGATCGCGCTGGAGATCTATTACGGCCGCTATCCCCTGTCGGGGCACCTGGTCGAAACCGGCGGCAAGTCGCCCTTCCAGATCAACGTGCCCAATCACGGCTGGCAAAAGACGCTGCATGGTTTTCGCTGGCTGCGCCACATGCGCGCCGCCGGTACCGAACTTGCCGCCGCCAATGCGCGTGCCCTGGTGTCCGACTGGATCGCCATGCACGGCAACAACATTGCCGGCATCGCCTGGGAGCCCGGGACGACCGCCAAGCGCATCATTGCCTGGTTGCAGCATTCTTCCGTCGTGCTGCAGGGCGCCGAATTCCCCTTCTACCGCGCCTTCCTGAAATCGCTGGCCGTCCAAATCCGCTATCTCAGGTCGATGGCGCGCGAGATGCCCGACGGCAAGGACCGGCTGCGCGCCCGCATAGCCCTTGCCTTCGCCGCGCTTTCCCTGCCCGCGCCGGCTTCGGCGCTGCGCGGCGCCACCCGCAACCTCGCCGAGGAACTCAACCGCCAGATCCTCGCCGATGGCGGCCATATCTCACGCAATCCAATGTCGGTGCTGGAAATCCTCGCCGACCTTTTGCCGCTGCGCCAGACCTACGCCAACCAGGCGGAGACCCCGCCGCAGGCACTGATCGGCGCCATCGACCGCATGCTACCGGCGCTGCGCTTCTTCCGCCACCAGGATGGCAGCCTCGCCCGTTTCAACGGCATGGGCGCCACCATCCATGACCGCATCGCCACAATATTGCGCCATGACGACACCGCCGGCGCGCCGCTGCTGCACGCCCCGCATTCGGGCTATGAGAGGCTGTCGATGGGGGGCGTCACCGTCATCGCCGACACCGGCCTGCCGCCGCCGGTCGACGTGTCCAACGCAGCACACGCCGGCTGCCTCGCCTTCGAGCTGTCGTCCGGCCGCCAGCATTACATCGTCAATGCAGGCATCGACACCTATGGCGCCGCCGAGTTCCGGCCGCTGGCGCGCGCCACCGCCGCGCACTCGACCGCCACCATCAACGACACCTCGTCGGCACGCTTCAGCCATTCGCTGCGCGTCAACGACCTGCTCGGCTCGCCATTGATCGGCGGCCCGCAGCATGTGCAGTGCAAGCGCACCGACCAGAAGGGCGTCCAGGGTTTTGTCGCCCGCCATGACGGCTATGTCCCGCGCTTCGGCTTCCTGCATGAACGCGAGCTGAAACTGTCGACGAACGGCAATGTGCTGGCCGGCCGGGACCGGTTCCAGCGCCCCGGCGGAGCCGCGATCCGCAACAATGGCCGTGACTTCATCACCGTGCGTTTCCATGTCCACCCCGACATCAACCTTTTGCAGGACGAGCACGACCGCCTGGTGCTGACAGCCGATCAGGCCGACAGCTGGGTGTTCACAGCAGACGAAGTGGTGCCGGAGGTCGAGGAATCGATCTATTTCGCCGGTCTTGGCGGCCCGCGCCGCAGCCGGCAGATCGTGCTTGCCTTCAAGGCCTCTGACGTGTCCGAAGTCCACTGGCAGCTGACGCGCACCAGCATCGCCGGCTATCCGGATAACAACTGACCGCGCCGGCCACCGGCAAGCTTGCCGCTTGATTTCCTGATGTCATGTGCTACGGCGCGGGCTTGCCCCTCCAGCCGTGAAAGGCCGCCAGCCCATGGCCGTCGCCGCCAAGAACATTCCCGCACCCGATCTCGTCCCCGTACGCCGTGCCTTGCTTTCGGTGTTCGACAAGACCGGCCTCATCGACTTCGCCAGGGCATTGGCCGCCGCCGGTGTCGAACTGGTCTCGACCGGTGGCACCGCCAAGGCTCTAGCCGAGGCAGGCCTGGCGGTGCGCGACGTCTCCGAGCTCACCGGCTTCCCCGAGATCATGGATGGCCGCGTCAAGACGCTGCATCCGTCGGTGCATGGCGCGCTGCTTGGCGTGCGCGACGACCCCGAGCATGCGGCGGCGATGCGCAAGCACCACATCGAGCCGATCGACCTCCTCGTCTCCAATCTCTATCCGTTCGAGGAAGTCCGTCGCTCCGGCGCCGACTATGCGGCGATCGTCGAGAACATCGACATTGGCGGCCCGGCAATGATCCGCGCCTCGGCCAAGAACCACGCCTATGTCGCCATCGTCACCGATCCGAGCGACTATGCCTCGGTGCTGAACGCGCTGGAAATGAACATCGGCTCCCTGTCGCTGGATTTCCGCAAGAAGCTGGCGGCCAAGGCCTTTGCTCGCACCGCCAGCTATGACGCGGCGATTTCCGGCTGGTTCGCCGAGGCGCTGGAGATCGAGCATCCGACCTGGCGCGCCTTTGGCGGCAGGCTGGCCGAGGTGATGCGCTACGGCGAAAACCCGCACCAGGGCGCCGGCTTCTACGTCAATGGCGACAAGCGCCCTGGCGTCGCCACGGCGCGGCAGTTGCAGGGCAAGCAGCTCTCCTACAACAACATCAACGACACCGACGCGGCCTTCGAACTGGCCGGCGAGTTCGATCCCGTCCGTTCCGCCGCCGTCGCCATCATCAAGCACGCCAACCCGTGCGGCGTCGCCGAGGGCATCTCGCTGAAGGCAGCCTATGCCAAGGCGCTCGCCTGCGATCCGGTATCGGCCTTTGGCGGCATCGTCGCCCTCAACCGCACCCTCGACGCCGAAGCGGCGCAGGAGATCGTGAAAACCTTCACCGAAGTGATCATCGCGCCCGATGCCACGGACGAGGCGGCGGCGATCGTCGCGGCCAAGAAGAACCTGCGCCTGCTGGTCACCGGCGGCCTGCCGGACCCGCGTTCGGCGGGGACGACGGTCAAATCCGTGGCCGGCGGCATGCTCGTCCAGGGCCGCGACAACGCCGTGGTCGACGACCTTGAGCTCAAGGTGGTGACGAAGCGTGCGCCGACGCCGGCGGAGATGGCCGATCTCAAATTCGCTTTCCGCGTCGCCAAGCACGTCAAGTCGAACGCCATCGTCTACGCCAAGGACGGCGCCACGGTCGGCATCGGCGCCGGCCAGATGAGCCGCGTCGATTCCTCCCGCATCGCCGCCCGGAAGGCGCTCGACGCGGCCGAGGCTGCCGGCATGGCCGAGCCTCTGACAAAGGGCTCGGTCGTCGCCTCCGACGCCTTCTTCCCCTTCGCCGACGGCCTGCTTGCCGCGGTCGCTGCCGGCGCCACCGCCGTCATCCAGCCGGGCGGCTCGATGAACGACAAGGACGTCATCGCTGCGGCCGATGAGCACGGCATCGCGATGGTGTTTACCGGGGTCAGGCATTTTAGACATTGAGCGCCCTTACCCTCCCCTCGATGGGGAGGGTCGGTGCGCTCGCTTGCGAGCGCGCCGGGGTGGGGTGATGGCGCCACCCCCACCCGCTCCGCTTCGCGGATCGACCCTCCCCAAAAGGGGGAGGGTGAGCTCACTCCGCCGGCCGGTCGGCCGGATAGGGCGTCCTGACCAGGATCGCCATGCCGATCGCCAGGAACAGGATGATCACCGCCATGCCGAGCCGTGCCGAATCGCTGAGCGCGGTGATGGTCGCCACCAGGAACGGCGCCAGGAAGCTGGTTGCCCGGCCGGCCAGCGCGTAGATGCCGAAATAGCGGCCGGATTCCGCCGCCGTCACGCTACGCGCCATGTAGGAGCGCGATGACGCCTGCACCGGGCCGAAGGCCAGGCCGATCAGCAGGCCGTACAGGATGTAGGCCTTTTCGGCCGCCGTGCCGAACAGCCCGCCGGAATCAGTGGTCGGCAGCTGGATCAGACCGAGCAGCGTGAAGCCCGGGCCGGTCGAGACGACGCCGACGGTGGCGACCGACAGCATGACCAGCGCGATCATGACCACGGCCTTGGAGCCGAGCGCGGTGTCGAGGCGCGCCGCGATCCAGCAGCCGAAGATGGCCACGACATTGAGTATGATGCCGAACATGCCGATCTCGGTGATCGACCAATGGAACATACCGGCCGCGAAGGTGCCGCCGAGCGCCAGCAGCGCGTTGACGCCGTCCTGGTAGATCATGCGGGCGACGAGAAAGCGGAAGATGCCGCCGCGCCTGCGCACCTCGGCCAGTGTCGATTTCAGTTCCGACAGGCCTTCGCGCACCGCCGGCCCGATCGGAATGCCCTTGATGGCGTCCGGCGTGAACAGGAACATCGGCAGGATGAACAGGAAATACCAGCCGGCCGACAGCGGCCCGGTGGCGCGCGCGTCCTCGCCCAGATGCGGATCGAGGCCGAACAGCGGGGTGATGCCGATGATGGTTTTGCCGGTCTCCGGCGAGCCGGCGAGACAAGTGACGACGAAGATCAGCGCGATCATGCCGCCGAGATAGCCGAGCCCCCAGGCCATGTTGGAGATGCGGCCGATCTCGCTCTTCGGCACAAGGCGCGGCATCATCGAATCGTTGAACACGGTGGAGAATTCCGCCGCCACCGAAGCCAGCGAGAACAGCGCCACGACCAGGAACAGGTTCGAGCCGGGGGCGGCGAACCAGAGCAAGGCGAGGCTGGTGATCTTGATCGCGGCGAAGAAGGCGATCCACGGCTTGCGCGGCCCGGTCTGGTCGGCGATCGAGCCGAGGATCGGCGACAGCACGGCAATGACCAGCCCGGCGGCGGCGATGCCATAGCCCCAGACCGCCTGTCCGGTGTTGGGATCGCTCGCCATGCGCGAAACGAAATAGGGACCGAAGATGAAGGTGGTGACGACCGTGAAGAACGGCTGCGCCGCCCAGTCGAAGAACATCCACCCCCAGATGCCGCGCCCGGACGCACGCTGCACTGTTTCTACCGCCATGATGATTCCCCCGGCCGCGCCCGCATCGGGCGCCATGTCTGCATGTTTTCGATGGCCATGCAAATGACAAGCGTCGCGCCGCCCCTCATTGCCCTGCCGGGCATTTCTCCCTGTATAGTAACGGGGAGAAAGACGCTGTCGCGAAGGTTTTCGCCAATTGTCGACGTCGCAGAATGGGCGCCGGCCTTGCGACCAGTTCCCTTCTCCCCGTCACTATACGGGGAGAAGGTGGCGGCAGCCGGATGAGGGGCGGCGCCAACCTTCGCAAGAACCCTCACATCCCCGTCAGATCGCTCATCAGCCCCGACGCCACCGACAGCCGTGACACGGTGATGTCGCCGCCTTCGGTCAGCGCTTGCAGCCGTTCGCGGATGCGTGCCACGCGTTCGCCGCCGGCTTCCAGCCAGGCGGCAACGGGATCGGCGGCCTTGGCGTGGCCGGTGAGCGCGGCGACCGCGATGCCGCGCCGTGCCGCGCCGATCGTATCGGTGGCGCGCGACAGCGCCAGCTGGTCATAGTAGTCCGACGGTGTGATCGAGCGCGCGGCGTCCTCGACTCGCGGAATGCGGAAGGCATCGCTGACCGCGAAGAACGCCTTGGCCGCCGCCACGATGTCGGCATTTGCCATCCGCGCGGTCAGCGCGATGTCGGGGATCAGTTCCGCCACCTCGCTCAGCGCCAGCTGCTCGGCCAGCCTTTCCGGCGCACCGGCCTTGAACAGCCCGTGCCGCTTCTCCTCGATCCGCTCTCGCGAGAAGGCCGGCAGCAGCGAAACCAGTTTCGGTTCCAGCGCCTTGCGCGCGTCCTGCAACTCGGCGATGCGCTGGCCGAGCGGTGCCGTCCCGGCATCGTTCTTGAGATACCAGCCGCTGGTCACGTAGATCAGCCGGCTCACCATCTGGTAGAGATCGAGTTGCACCTGGCCGTCGATCTGGTTGTCGAGCGCGTCGATCTCCCTGTAGAGCGCCGGCAGCACGAAGCCGTCACGCACCACGGCGAAGGTGCGCACCACATCGGCGGCGGTGCGCCCCGTGGCTTCCTGCAGCCGGTTGACGAAGGACGGGCCGCCGCGATTGACCAAATCGTTGGCGACGACACGCGTGATGATCTCGCGGCGCAGCCTGTGGCCGTGGATTTCGGCGGCATATTTCTTCGCCATCCGGTCGGGGAAATAGCCCATCAGGTCACGGTCGAAATGCGCGTCATCAGGCACGTCGCTGGCGACGATATCGGAGAACAGCACGATCTTGGCATAGGCGAGCAGCACGCCGAGCTCGGCCCGGGTCAACGGCTCGCCGCGCGCCTCGCGCTCGGCAAGGGCCGCCGGTGACGGCAGCGTCTCCACGGCGCGGTCGAGCAGGCCGCGTGCTTCCAGCGCCGACATGAAGCGGGCCTGATGCGCGATGTCGGCAAGGCCGCGCTTGCGGGCGATCGAAAGCGCCAGCGTTTGCTGGTAGTTGTTGGACAGGACAAGCCCGCCGACCTCGCCGGTCATCTCGGCGAGCAGCTTGTTGCGGGCCGGGCGCGTCAGCGAACCCTTGCGCATGGCCGACGCCAGCGCGATCTTGATGTTGACCTCGACGTCGGAGCAGTTGACGCCGCCTGAATTGTCGATGGCGTCGGAGTTGCAGCGCCCGCCATTCATGCCGAACTCGATGCGCGCCCGCTGCGTGACGCCGAGATTGGCGCCCTCGCCGATCACCTTGGCGCGCACGTCGAGCGCGGTGATGCGGATGGCGTCATTGGCGCGGTCGCCGACCTCGGCATTGGTTTCGCCGGAGGCCCTGAGATACGTGCCGATGCCGCCGAACCACAGGAGATCGACGGGCGCCTTGAGGATGGCGGTCATGATCTCGGCCGGCGTGGCGGTGATCTTGGCAAGGCCGATCGCCGCCGCGGCCGCCGCCGGCAAGGTGATCGACTTCTGGCTGCGCGAGACGATGATGCCGCCTTCCGACAGCTTCGACTTGTCGTAGTCCTGCCAGCTCGAACGCGGCAGCGCGAACATGCGCTCGCGCTCGGCCATCGAGGCCGCCATGTCGGGATCGGGATCGATGAAGATGTCGCGATGGTCGAAGGCCGCGATCAGCCTTGTCTGCGGCGACAACAGCATGCCGTTGCCGAACACGTCGCCCGACATGTCGCCGACACCGACAACGGTGAAGGGCGAGGTCTGGATGTCGCGGTTGATCTCGCGGAAGTGCCGCTTGACCGCTTCCCATGCGCCCTTGGCGGTGATGCCCATCTTCTTGTGGTCGTAGCCAGCCGAACCGCCACTGGCGAAGGCGTCGTCGAGCCAGAAGCCATGCTTCTCGGAGATGGCGTTGGCGGTGTCGGAGAAAGTCGCCGTGCCCTTGTCGGCGGCGACGACGAAATAGGGATCGTCCTGGTCGCGCCTGACAACGCCGGCCGGCGGGATGACACCGTCCAGCCCGATATTGTCAGTGATCGACAAAAGGCTGGAAACGAAATTCTTGTAGGCCGAGGTGCCGGCCTCGAAGATCGCGTCGCGGCTGCCGCCAACCGGCAGGCGCTTGGGGAAGAAGCCGCCCTTGGCGCCGACCGGCACGATGACGGCATTCTTGACCTGCTGCGCCTTGACCAGGCCGAGCACCTCGGTGCGGTAGTCCTGGGCGCGGTCCGACCAGCGCAGGCCGCCACGCGCCACCGGGCCGAAGCGCAGATGCAGGCCCTCGACCTCGGAACCGTAGACGAAGATCTCGCGCCACGGCCGTGGCGCCGGCAGACCCTCGACCGCCTGCGATTCGAGCTTGATGGCCAGCGACTGGCCTTTCTGCTTCGTATCGGCAACGAAATGATTGGTGCGCAGCGAGGCTTCGATCAGGTTGAGGTAGCGGCGGATGATGGTGTCGTCGTCGATGTTGGGCACATCCTCCAACGCGTCCTTGATCTTGGCCTTGAGGTGCTTTGCCGCCACCACGCCTTCACCCTCGGCCGTCGGGCCAAGCCTTGCGATGAACAGCGCATGCAGGCCGCGCGCGATCTCGGGATAGCGGTTCAATGCCGCGGCGATGAAATCCTGGCTTTGCGGAATGCCGACTTGCTGCAGGTAGCGCCCATAGGCGCGCAGGATGGTGATTTCGCCGGACCACAGGCCGGCGGTCTGGGCAAGGCCATTATAGCCGTCATTGTCGACGTCACCGCGCCACACCGACAGGAAGGCGTCCTCGAACAGCGCGCCGCCGTCGGCAAGGTCGATCGGCTTGCCGTAGGCGTTCTCAAGCTCCATGTCGTGGATGAAGACCATGCCGGACGGGCCGTCGCCGACCTCGAAGGTGCGCTCGCTGATGACGCGGAAGCCGATGTTTTCCAGCACCGGCACGCGCCGCGACAGCGCCACCGGGCTGCCATGGTGATAGATCTTCAGCGCCGCCTGGTGCGGCTTCTGCTCGGCATGGCGATAATAGTCGATGGCGATCGGATTGTCGGCGCTAATCCTGGCGATTCGCCCGGCATCGACCAGCGCCACCGCCGCGCTGAAGGAGTCGCGATAGCTTTCCGGCAGCCTTGCGGCGATGGCCTTCAACGCCTGGTCGCCGCCGCCCGCGTCCGCCGCGTCGGAAAGGGCATCCTCCCAGGTCCGCACGATGTCGCGGATGGCCGCCTCGATCGTCGCCTGCTCCACCTTCGGCGTCTTGCCGCCGGAGCGGCCGATGATGAAATGCACGCGCGCCAGCCCGCCTTCGGGGAAGGCTGGGTAATAGGCCGAGAGCCGGCCCTCGAAGACGGTTTTCAGATAGGCGCCGATCTTCTCGCGCACGACGCTGTCGTAGCGGTCGCGCGGCACGAAGACGAGGATCGAGACGAAGCGGTCGAACTGGTCGGCGCGCACCAGCGCCCGCACGCGCGGCCGCTCGACCAGGCCGAGAATGGCCGCGGCATGCTTGCGCAGGATCGGCACCGGCACCTGGAACAGTTCATCGCGCGGATAGCTTTCCAGCACGTTGATCAGTGCCTTGCCGGAATGGTCGTTCCGGTCGAAGCCGGACTTGGCGATGATGGTTTCGGCCTTGGAGCGCAGATACGGGATCTTCATCACCGAGCGCGTGTAGGCAGTCGAGGTGAACAGGCCGACGATGCGCAGTTCGCCGGCCAGCGCGCCCTTCGGGGTATAGGTCTTGACGCCGATGTAATCGAGATAGATGCGCCGATGCACGGAAGACTTGGCATTGGCCTTGGTGACGATCAGCGGTTCCGGTCCGTGCAGGAAGGCGCGGATTTCGGGCGTCGTCGTCACCGCTTCGGTGCCTCGCCGCAGCACCAGCACATCGGGATCGCTGAGGATGCCGAGGCCGGGCTTGTCGGCGCGCTCCAGATTGCCGCTTTCCTCGCCGCCCGAGTATTTGAACTCGCGCATGCCGAGGAAGGTGAAATTGTCGTCGCGCAGCCATTCCAGGAAGGCGATCGCCTCGGCGACACTGTTCTTGTCGAGCGGCACCGCCGAATAGCGGAACTCGGAGATCGCCTGGTCGAGCCGGGCGAGCATCGGCTTCCAGTCCTTGACGGCGGCGTGGACCTGGCCAAGCATCTTGCGCAGCCTTTCGGTCAGAGCGCTCGCCGCCTCCGCTGTCAGCCGCGGTATGTGGACATGGATGACGCTCAGCCGGTCATGATTGCCGTCGTCCCTGGCGAAATTGCCGTCGCCGAGGATTTCCTCGACACCGTTCTTGCCATGGCGCACGGTGATGACCGGGTGGGTGACAAGGGTCGGTTCGCCCGATGTCTCGGTGATCTCACCCAGGATGGAATCGAACAGGAACGGCATGTTGTCGTTGACGACGGTGATGACCGTGACCGGACGGCCTTCGCGGACGACGCCCGAATCAGCCTCGACGGCGACGACGCACCCGCCCTTCCTGTGGCCGGCGACGGCCTGGCCGGCGAGTTCGGCGGCACGTGCCAGGTCGGTCGCCTCATAGGCGGCGATGTCTTCCGCGGGCGCGCGGGCGAGCAGGTAATCGGCAAGCCTGACTGGCCTTTCCTCGGTCTTTGTCGCTGATGAGGCTTTTTTTTTCGGCTTCGCTGCGGATTTCACGCTGGCCATGACGCTATTCCCTCCCGTCGAATGCTTTTACGACTATCGTAGCAGATGACCGCTGTTTGGCGACAAAGGTTTGACGGCTAGCCTCGATTTATCGGAATTCGATCACAAGGCAGCGCCCGACGAGGAGAAATGACCCCATGACCGGCAAAATATCAGCATTGGATCTGGCCTCGGGAAAGCTGAGCGAGCCGACAAAGGCCTATTTCGCCAAATGCGAGGAGAAGCTCGGCCTCGTTCCCAACGTGCTCAAGGCTTACGCCTTCGACGACAAGAAACTGCGCGCCTTCACCGACATGTACAACGATCTGATGCTGGGTGAATCCGGCCTGTCGAAGCTGGAGCGCGAGATGATCGCGGTCGCCGTCTCCTCGATCAACCATTGCTACTATTGCCTGACCGCGCATGGCGCCGCGGTGCGCCAGCTGTCCGGTGATCCGGCCTTCGGCGAGATGATGGTGATGAATTTCCGCGCCGCCGATCTGTCGCCGAGGCAGGCCGCGATGCTCGAATTCGCCGTCAAGCTGACCGAGGAGCCGGCCAGGATCGTCGAGGCCGACCGGGCCGCGCTTCGGAAGGCCGGCTTCAGCGACCGCGACATCTGGGACATCGCCTCGACCGCGGCCTTCTTCAACATGTCGAACCGGGTGGCGGCGGCGATCGACATGCGGCCGAACGACGAATACCACGCCATGGCGCGATAGGGACCGTCGCTCCCCAACGCCCCGTATATTAGCGATCGCGCATTCTCGTTGCTTGTTTGCCGGTTTGGTCCGATGATCGTCAGGCGGCGTGACCGCATGCCGGTTCGATGCCGCTCATCAAGGGAGGAGAACATGGCGAAGTTTCTCTACGTCTATCACGGCTCGGGCAAGATGCCGACGAGCGAAGCCGAGCGAAAGGCGATGACCGACGCCTGGTCAGGCTGGTTTGGAAAGCTTGGCTCGGCCGTTGTCGATCCGGGCAATCCGGTCGGCATGTCGAAGACCGTCCTGCCCGGCGGCAAGATAGAAAACAACGGCGGCAGCAACCCGACCGGCGGCTACTCCATCATCGAGGCCAGGGATATAAACGATGCCGCGGAGAAGGCCAAGGGCTGCCCGATGCTGGCCATGCCAAACTGCAATGTCGAGATCGCGCCGATCATCAATATGATGGGTTGACGCTTCGTCTCAGGATCGAGCCGCGATCGCCGCGGCAGCGCCGGCCATCGTGGTCGCGCTGACGCGGTTGGCGATCTTCATGGCGCGCTTGCTTTTCAAAAGCTTGCGCGCCTGCGCGGCGGCGAGCACCCAGGCGAGATCGATGGCGATCAGCACCACCGCCATGGTCGCGGTCAGTTCGACCCAGCCGACGATGCTGACCGAAGCGAGGTCGATGATGGTCGGCAGCAGCGCCAGATAAAACATCATGATCTTCGGGTTGCCGAGCGTCACCGCCATGCCGGCGAAGAACAGCTTTACGGCTGAATCCTCGCGCGGCATCTCGCCCTCTTTGGCATCGACAGGCGCCGTCCACATCTTCCAGGCGAGGTAGGCGAGATAGAGGACGCCGACCCATTTCACGACAACAAAGGCGAAGTGAAAGGTCTGCGCCACCACGGCCAGTCCGAACACCGCCAGCGACAGCCAGATGCCCTCGCCGATCCACATGGCGAGCAGGAACGGAAACACGTCGCGGAACCCTTTCGCGATGACGCGCGCCACCAGCGCCGCGATCGACGGACCCGGCGACCCGGCGGCAACGAAGAGAGCGGCGGCGAAAATCAGCAGCGAGGCGAGATGCATGGCGGGGCCTTACAAGCGGTTGAAGGGCGCACAATATCCGATCGACATCACCGCTTGCAATGTCGATAGCAGCAGATCCCAGACCGGCTCCACGTTTGGCCATGCCCTTGACTGTCATGCCCGACTTGCAGTCAGGTCGATCTTGCCGCACAGCCGGGAGGAGGAGTTTTCGTGATTGTGCAAAGTTGGCGCGGGGTCGTTCGACGGTTCTCCATGCTGGCTGTTCTGCTCGCCAACATGGTGCCGAGCCAAGCGCCCCAGGCTGCAGCATCGTCGAGGAAGCCACCGAAATATGATCACGTCGTTGTCGTGATCATGGAGAACCACACCTTTGAGCAGATTTCTCTGGCGGGACGAACCGCTCCCTATTTGAATAGGCTGGCAAGAGGCGGCGCGCTGTTCGATCGATCCTATGGGGTTGCTCACCCCAGCCAACCCAATTATTTCGCGCTGTTCAGCGGCTTAACACAAGGCGTGCATGACGATGGCATGCACGCCTTTGCTGCGCCGAACCTGGCCGCTCGTCTTCGGGCTCACGGCAAGACATTTACGGGCTACGTCGAGGCCGGGTCGCCGCGAAAACATAATCCCTGGGAATCGTTCGCCGACGCGAAGGGATTTGAGAAGTCTCTTGCCGACCTCCCTCGCGACTACGCGAAGCTACCGTCCGTCAGTTTCGTGATTCCCAATCTCGAAAATGACATGCATGACGGCACAATAGAGACGGCTGACACTTGGTTGAAAAATCACCTTGGAGGTTACGCCGCCTGGACGAAGAAAAACAACAGCCTTTTGATAGTGACGTTCGATGAAGACGACTACCATACAGAGAACCATATATTCACTGTATTTTACGGATTCGGAATCGATTCAGGACGTTACTCCGAAAAGATTGATCACTATTCCGTCTTGCGGACCATTGAAGACATAGAGGGCATACCCCCCTTGGGCACCAGCGTCGTCAGAAGGGTGATCGCAAGTGGCTGGAGCCGACGGTAATTTCGCGCTGGACATGTCACAAGCATCGATCGCCGGCGTCGCCGCTGGCCACTCCTTCCCGTCGCCTCGACGATCGATCGTCTCCAGACAAGTTTGCCGTCATTCGTTTCAAGCCACTGGCATCCTTGCCGTCCTCGTCGACTACGGCTAGAAGACCCGCCGCGAAACAATTTCGAGCTTCACTTTGCCTCAGTAACCGCCGGTCTCGTCAACTCCCCCGACACACCTGCATGGCGCCGCATCCGCGGTGCCTGTTCATGTTCACGTGTTCCTCTGGGCGGCGGTTCGAGACCGGTTTGGCACTGCTGAACCGCTGTCGCGCGCTTTCCGCCGGCGACTCCTGACTTCACCATCTCCGCAGCCACCCGCCACGCCGCGCCCGCAGGGGCATCTCGATTGTGCCGACCTGATGAACTTCCCGACGGGAAGGGCTTACCGGCATGTCTTCTACTGTGCGTATCCACTGGGCGATCGCGCCCCAAATCGCCCCCAAACCGCTGATCAATTGCAATCGCTGCGGCGGCGTGAAGGCCTATCGCTGCAGCGGAAAATTCCGCGTCAACGCCAACGGCAAGCGCATCGACGTCTGGCTGATCTACCGCTGCGTCGATTGCGACAATTCCTGGAATTTCGGCATTTTCGAACGCTGCAACCGCCGCGACATCGAACCGGCCCTGCTACGGGCGCTCGAGAGCAACGATCCGGGGCTGGCGCGGCGCCATGCCTTCGACATCGTCGCCCTGCGCAACCAGGTGGGGCGCGTCGAGGAGTTTCCCGATGTCGCCGTGCACAAGCGATTGCTCGGCGGCGCCGGGGAAGAAGCGGCGGCCCTGGAGCTCCAGCTTGGGCTGGAAATGCCGACATCGCTGCGGCTTGATCGCCTGCTCGCCGGCGAACTCGGCATTTCGCGCTCGCGGCTGCAGGCGCTGGAGGAACGGCGCCTTCTGGTCGTCGATCCGGACGGCGCCAAAGCCTTACGCAAGCCGGTCCGTCAGGGAATGACGATCCGTATCGACCTGGCCGGCGAGCCGGATCACCAGGCCATCATCCGCGCGGCCGGCGGATAAACGAGAGAGGGGCGGAGCATCTGGTGCTCCGCCCCTCTCGAAAATCGTCGGATGAAAAAATTACGCCGCGCCGACCGCCTTGGACGACTTTTCGAAACGCTTGCGCTCGTTCGGATCGAGATAGAGCTTGCGCAGGCGGATGGTCTTCGGCGTCACCTCGACCAGCTCGTCGTCCTGGATCCAGGCCAGCGCGCGTTCCAGCGTCATGCGGATCGGCGGGGTGAGCTTGACTGCCTCATCCTTGCCGGCGGCGCGGATGTTGGTCAGCTTCTTGCCCTTCAGCACGTTCACTTCGAGGTCGTTGTCCCTGGAATGGATGCCGATGATCATGCCCTGATAGACCTTGACGCCCGGATCGATGACCATCGGGCCGCGATCTTCCAGGTTCCACATGGCGTAGGCGACCGATTCGCCCTGCTCGTTGGAGATCAGCACGCCGTTGGTGCGGCCCGGCAACTCGCCCTTGTAGGGCTCGTAGGCATGGAACAGCCGGTTCATCACGGCGGTGCCGCGCGTGTCGGTCAGAAGTTCCGACTGGTAGCCGATCAGGCCGCGCGTCGGCGCGTGGAAGACGATGCGCTGGCGATTGCCGCCGGAGGGGCGCAGTTCGACCATCTCGGCCTTGCGCTCCGACATCTTCTGCACGACGACACCGGCATGCTCCTCGTCGACGTCGATGACGACTTCCTCGACCGGCTCCAGCAATTCGCCGTTCTCACCCTTCTGCATGACGACGCGCGGACGCGACACGGCGATTTCAAAGCCTTCGCGGCGCATCGTCTCGATCAGCACGGCGAGCTGCAATTCGCCACGGCCGGAGACGAAGAACGAATCCTTGTCGGGCGATTCCTCGATCTTCAGCGCGACATTGCCTTCGGCCTCGCGCAGCAGGCGGTCGCGGATGACGCGGCTGGTCACCTTGTCGCCTTCGGTGCCGGCGAGCGGGCTGTCATTGACGAGGAAGGACATGGTCACGGTCGGCGGATCGATCGGCTGCGCATGCAGCGCTTCCGTCACCGTCAGATCGCAGAACGTATCGGCCACGGTGCCTTTCGACAGGCCGGCAATGGCGACGATGTCGCCCGCCTGAGCCTCTTCGATCGGCTGGCGCTCGAGGCCGCGGAAAGCCAGGATCTTCGAGATACGGCCGGTTTCGATCTGGGTGCCGTCATGGTGCAGCACCTTGACCGCCTGGTTGGCCTTCAGCGTGCCGGATTCGATACGGCCGGTGATGATGCGGCCGAGGAAGGGGTTGGCTTCCAGGATGGTGCCGATCATGCGGAACGGACCAGGATGAACGGTCGGCGCCGGCACATGCTTGATGACGAGATCGAACAGCGGCGCCAGCTGCTGGTCCTTGGGGCCTTCCGGATTTTCCGAGACCCAACCGTCGCGGCCCGAACCGTAGAGGATCGGGAAGTCGAGCTGCTCGTCGGTGGCGTCGAGCGCGGCGAACAGGTCGAACACCTCGTTGACCACCTCGACATGCCTGGCGTCCGGACGGTCGATCTTGTTGATGACCACGATCGGCTTCAGGCCGACCTTGAGCGCCTTGCCGACGACGAACTTGGTCTGCGGCATCGGGCCTTCGGCGGCGTCGACCAGCACGATGGCCGAATCCACCATCGACAGGATGCGCTCGACCTCGCCGCCGAAATCGGCGTGGCCGGGTGTGTCGACGATGTTGATGCGGGTGTCCTTCCAGTCGACCGAGGTCGCCTTGGCCAGGATGGTGATGCCGCGTTCCTTTTCGAGGTCGTTGGAATCCATGGCGCGCTCGGCGACGCGCTGATTGTCGCGGAAGGAGCCGGACTGCTTCAAAAGCTGGTCGACAAGGGTGGTCTTTCCATGGTCGACGTGCGCGATGATCGCGATATTACGGAGTTTCATGTTCTGGGTCTCGGAAGCGTTGCAGGCAGCAGGCCAAAGGCGCTGCCTCTTTCGGTTGCGCGGCTCATACAGGGTTTTTCGCAGTTGCGAAAGGGGAAGCGCGACACCAAATACTCATCAAATCTTAAGCATCTGCGTGTGAGATGATTTTGTTAACCAAGGCGGGAACCTTTCAGGGCCCGGGCAGTTCGACCGACATGACCGATAAACTCAACCGATTTTGGCCACTCATCGCCTCCGTGGCGTTTGCCCTGCTGCTGGCGGCCAACGCCGCGCAGTCGGCTGCCGCGACCCAGAAAGGCGCGCGCGCCGTTGCGCAGTCAGACAACCAGACTGCCGAGCAGGCCTTTGCCGATGCGCCCGACGGCGTTGACCCGGTGGTGACCGGCCCGGTCACCGCCGCCTTCAAGCAACGCCAGGACGCGGCCAACTGCGATACCGCCGTGTGGCCGAACATTCCGATGGTCTGCTACCCGGATTGAGTGGTCGGCCCATTTGCCGTCCCAACAGCAGCAATCATCTATGCTCTATTAAACGCAAAGGCGACCTGACTGCCGTCGATCGCCTTCGACCGCAATTTGAGCTAACCAGTCTTAAGCGGTTTGCGGCTCCGGGTCGAAAGCCGGCCGGCTCGTGTTGATCAGCAGTGAGATACAGGCCGCCGCGATGGCGGTCATGCCGGCGATCAGGAAGGCCAGTTCGTAATTGCCCTGCAGCTCGCGCATCGTGCCGCCGAAGGCGGCCGCGGTGGCCGCACCAACCTGATGGCCGGCGACGATCCAGCCGAACACGATCGGGCCGCTGCGGTCGCCGAACGCCTCGTTGGCGAGCCGCAGCGTCGGCGGCACGGTGGCGATCCAGTCGAGACCGTAGAGCACGGCGAAGATGATCAGGCTGGTCGCCGAGAAGCCGGAATAGGGCAGATAGATCAGCGACAGGCCACGGATGGCATAGTAGACGCCGAGCAGCTTGCGCGGATCGAAACGGTCGGTGAGCCAGCCCGACAGCGTCGTGCCGATCAGGTCGAAAATGCCCATCATCGACAGCAGGCCGGCGGCCTGGACCTCGCCGATGCCCATGTCGCCGCAGAAGGCGATCAGATGCGTGCCGACCAGCCCGTTGGTGGTGAAACCGCAGACGAAGAAGGTGGCGAACAGGTACCAGAAGACGCGGGTACCGGCCGCGCGGCGCAATGTGTTGAGCGTATGCGCGAGGAAATTGCCCTGCGATGCGGGCGAAGTCGGTGGCACGTCGTCGGCCTCGGCGCCATAGCGCACCATGCCGATCGAGGCCGGGCGCTCTGGCACCAGCAGCCACACCAGCGGCAGGAGACAGGCCGTTGCGACCGCGACCGCGATGGCGACCGGCTTCCAGCCGCCCGATTGCGCCAGCGAGGCCAGCAGCGGCAGGAACACCAGCAGGCCGGTGGCGCTGGAGGCCGACATCAATCCCATGACGAGGCCGCGATTGGTCTTGAACCAGCGGTTGACGATGGTGGCGCCAAGCACGCTGGCGACGGCGCCGGAGCCGATGCCCGAGAAGACGCCCCAGGTGATGAAGAGATGCCAGGGCTCGGTCATCAGCAGGCTGAGAGCGGTCGAGCCCGACATCACCACCAGCGATGCGATCAGCGTGCGGCGCAGCCCGATCCGCTCCATCAACGCGGCGGCGAAAGGACCCGTCAGACCATAGAGCAGGATGCCGACGCCGGCGGCCAGCGAGATGATATCGCGCCGCCAGCCAAAACTGTTTTCCAGCGGCAGCATCATGACGGCGGGCGCCGAGCGCAGCCCGGCGGCTATCAGCAGGCAGAGGAAGATGACACCGACCACGACGAAAGCGTAGCGCTGGCCAAACGGACGGGACTGAGCTATCATGTTACTGACCGGTACGTTGCAAGATGGGAGCCTGTATACGTACCGATCGGTAACACTGTCAATCGAGTTCCATGATGCCAGCCGACAAAAATATTGAACTATCCATCAGCGACGATCATGCATCGGCGCCGCCGAAGGCCGCCAAGAAGATCCTCGACGTGGCCTATGACCTGTTCTACCGGCGCGGTATCAGGGCGATCGGCGTCGACGAGATCGTCAAGCGCGCCGGCGTCACCAAGCCCAGCCTCTATCGCAGCTTCCCTTCCAAGGACGAGTTGGCCGCTTCCTATCTGCGTCAGTATGACCACGAATTCTGGGAGCGTTTCGACGAGGCGATCGACGCCCATCCCGGCGACCCGCGCGCCCAGATCGGCGCCTTTCTGACCCGCGTCGGCAAGCGCACACAAAAGCCCGACTATCGCGGCTGCGGCATGACCAACGCGGCGGTGGAATATCCCGAGCGCGGCCATCCGGCGCGTGTCGTCAGCGAGGCCAACAAGCAGGAGCTGCGCCGCCGCTTGCGCGCCATGGCCGCCGCGATGGGCGCGCAGGACGCCGACACGCTGGGTGATGGGCTGCTGCTTTTGATCGAGGGCGCATATATCAGCGGCCAGCTGTTCGGCCTTGGCGGTCCCGCGCAGTCGGTGGCGACGAACGCCGATCTGCTGATCTTAGCAAGCTTGAAGAAATAGCGTTTGGCGGTACGTTGCTCCGGCCCGAACCGGAGATTTTCGTCATGCGCGCCATTCTGATCCCGCTTGCGTTTGCCGGCCTGTGTCAGGCGGCTCATGCCGGCGACATATCCAGCGCCTACACCGACCTCGATTCGAAGAAGGATTGCGTGACCTACGCGCAGGCCGAACAAGGCGATGGCGACTGGGCCGATCTCGCCTGTTCGGGCTATCGCGGCTACCCCGTGCTCATCGCTTATGACGACGCCCGCGAGTCGCTTTTCTACGGGTTTCCGCCTGGCGGCGACATGACGTCCGCCTGGGAAAGTTTTTCAGGCTTCAATTCATCCGCGGCCAAGGTCGAGTGGCGCATCGAAACCAATGGCGACAAGGCCGTGCCCTTCGCCGTCATCCACCGCCGCACGATCAGCGATGCCGAGGATCAGAACAAATCGACGGACGTGCTGCTCGTCGCCAAGGTCGGCCAGATGGACGCGCGGGAAAGCTGCGCCGTCGGCCTTGTGCTGGCCACCGGCAACCCGCAGGCCAACGACCAGGCGCGCAAACTCGCCGACGAGAAGGCGCGCACTTTCACCTGCGGCAAGGACAGGCACACCGTCATCGGCAAAGTGCCTGCTTTTGGACGGGTGGATAACTGACTACTTGGCCTTTTTCGCCCGTTCGATCGCGTCGACGATCATCTTCTTGGCATATTTGGAATCGTGCCAGCCTTCGATCTTGACCCATTTGCCGGGTTCGAGATCCTTGTAGTGCTCGAAGAAGTGCTGCACCTGCTGGCGCGTGATCTCGGGCAGATGCGTGTATTCGGTGACGTTTTCGTAGCGCAGCGTCAGCTTCGGCGACGGCACAGCGATGACCTTCTCGTCCTGGCCGGCATTGTCTTCCATCACCAGCACGCCGATCGGCCTGACATTGATGACGCAGCCCGGCACCAGCGCGCGGGTGTTGCAGACCAGCACGTCGATCGGATCGCCGTCCCCCGACAGCGTGTGCGGCACGAAGCCGTAATTGCCGGGATAGCGCATAGAGGTGTGCAGGAAGCGGTCGACGAACAGCGTGCCGGCCTCCTTGTCCATCTCATACTTGATCGGCTCGCCACCGATCGGCACTTCGATGATGACGTTGACGTCTTCGGGCGGATTCTTTCCGGTGGCTATGGCTTCAATGCGCATGGATTTGTCCCTCTCTCGGTTGGGAGGAGATAGCGGGCGTCGCACAATGGCGCAATGCGGCGAATGGTGCTCGCGCACGTCAGGCGATACGCGATCGTATCAGACGCGTTCAATCATGAGCACAAGATGTTTCAGCGTCGTGATTTCACCGGGATACGCACCGCCTACCGGCCTTGCTGTGCGCGATCATCCCCCGGTTGTCATTCCCAGACGAAGGCGACCTTCTTCAGAGCCTTCTGCTCGAAGATCTCGACACCTTCGGCGACATCGCGGCCGCCGGCGCCGGCATAGAAGGCCAGCGCGTTCTGATTGTCTTCCAGCGCCCACACCACCATGCCCTTCAGGCCATGGTCGGCAAGACGCGCCCTGGCCGCCGAAAACAGCCGCCGGCCAAGCCCGATGCCTTGATATTCCGGGCGCAGGTACAATTCGTAGATCTCGCCTTGCTGCTTGAGCTCCCGGGCGCGGTTCTTGCCGATCGTCGCATAGCCGGCGATCGTGCCACCGATTTCGACGACCAGAACGGTGGCGGCGCGGCGAATCGCGTTCGCCCACCAGTCGGCGCCGCGGCGGTTGATCATCGACGTCAGCGTGCGGTGCGGAATGATGCCGGAATAGGCGCCGCGCCAGGCTTCCAGATGCACTTCGGCAATGGCGCCTGCATCGCGCGGGTCTGCTTTCCGGATGTCGATCGTCAGCGTATTCATGATTTGTTAACCATAAACCCGCATCGGCCGATTGCAAGAGTCCGGGCGGTCCGCCGGCCGCTTTCTAACAGCGTTCCTGACATTGCTGACATCGGGCAAAAGCCCGTCCGGAAACAGGCCGGATGGGTAAAGTGGTGTCTACCAGCAGGCTCTCATATCTCGATCAGATGGTCGTCGAGCTCGTTGGCATCGCCTGAGGTGACCGGGAAATGCTCGGCCAGCACCGCCCCCACCTGCTCGATCGCCTTGACGAAACCATCGGCAAGCCGGTCGTCGCCGGCATGCGCCGTCAGATCCCGCACCACGCCGTCCCAGACATGCTGGCCGACCTTGGCGTCGATGCCCGAATCGGCGACCACCTCGGCATAGCGTTCGGCGATCGAGACGAAGACCAGCACGCCGGTGCGCGCCGTGGTGCGGTGGACGTTGCGGGCGAGAAACTGCTTGATCGCGTTGGCGTGCGCGGCCTGATAGCGCAGCCGCCGGGGCACCATATGGATGCGCAGCCCGGGAACCGCCCACAACAGGGCCAGCACGCAGGCCAGCGCCAGCAATTGGGCGATGACGAAATGCGGCAGGCGGATGGTCAGCCACCAGGCCTCCAGCCCGTAGGCGACGGCAAGGCTGACGAGCAGCATGCCAAGCGTCGCCATCAAGGCGGCAGGGGCGAAATAGCCGTCGCTGGCATGCGCGACGACGCAGTAGATCTCGCCGTCGGTTTTGGCCTCGGCCGCGCGGATCGCGTCGGCGATGCGCTCATGGTCCTGCGGGCTGATCGGTCGTGTTGCCATTGTCTCACCAGCTTCCTGAAGAACCGCCACCACCGGACGAGCCGCCGCCGCCCGAAAACCCGCCGCCGCTGCTGCTCGACCCGGACGACCAGCCGGAGCTTCCCGACGACCAGCCGCCGCCCGAAGAACCCGATGTCCAGCCGCTGCTGCCCGAGGACCCGCTTGGCCCGCGGCCGTAGCGAAACGTCATGCCGAGCCACCTATACACGCCCGGCGACAGCTTGGTGCCGAACATCGGCGGCAGGAACGCCATCGCCAGCCCGCCGAAGAACATCGTGCCCCACAAGATCAGAAAGATCACGACGATCGGGTCCACGGGGGTGCTGCTGTCGGCCGGATTGCGCTTGCCGCGTGCTTCCAGCTCCTCCGGGTGACCTTCGAGCACCATGACCATGTCGTCGACGGCCTTGCTGATGCCGCCGGAGAAATCGCCGGCGCGGAACGCCGGCACCATGTCGTTTTCGATGATCAGCTTGGTGTGCAGATCGGTCAGCGTGCCTTCCAGACCATAGCCGACCTCGATGCGCATCTTGTGGTCGTTCTTGGCCACCAGCAAAAGCACGCCGTTGTTCTCGCCGGCCTGGCCGAGCTTCCAGAAGCGGAACAGCCGGTTGGCATAGGGTTCGATCTCCTCGCCGTCGAGGCTCGGGATCGTCGCCACGACGATCTGGTCGGAGCCCTTGGTCTCGAAGGCGGCGAGTTTCTGCGTCAGCGCCGCCTTGGTGCCGGCATCGATGATCCCGGCATTGTCGACGACGCGGCCGGTCAGGGCAGGCAGCTCGGCGGCAAAACCCGCCAGGCAGGACAAAAGCAGCATCAAAGCCGTCAGGACAGCGTTGATCGCCGGGTTGAAATGGCCAGGCCTCGGTAGGCGGATGGTGCGTGCCGTCATGCCGTCACCAGCTGCCCGAGGAGCCGCCGCCGCCGGACGAGCCGCCGCCTCCGGAAAAGCCGCCACCGCCGCCACCCGAAGACCAGCCGCCGCCGGAACTGCCGGAAGACCAGCCGCCGGATGAGGAGCGCCGTCCAGGCTCGAACGTCATGCCGAGCCAGCGATAGCGTCCGGGCCCGAGCTTCTGGCCGAAGATCGGCGGCAGGATGGAGGCGGCGATGCTGCCGAAGAAGATGATCGCCCAGATGCTGATGAAAATGGCGAAGAACAGGTCGTCGGAATTGAACGGCGCCTCCTGGTTGCGCTGGCCACGCGCCTCCAGTTCCTCCGGATTGCCTTCCAGCACCATGATCATGTCGTCGACGGCCTTGGAGATGCCGCCGGAAAAATCGCCGGCGCGGAAGGCCGGCACCATGTCATTTTCGATGATCAGCTTGGTGTGCAGGTCGGTCAGCGTGCCTTCCAGCCCGTAGCCGACCTCGATGCGCATCTTGCGGTCGTTCGGCGCGACCAGCAGAAGCACGCCGTTGTTCTCCTTGGCCTGGCCGAGTTTCCAGAAGCGGAACAGCCGGTTGGCGTAAGGTTCGATCTCCTCGCCGTCGAGGCTGGGGATGGTGGCGACGACGATCTGGTCGGAGCCCTTGGTCTCGAAATCGGCGAGTTTCTGCGTCAGCGCCGCTCTGGTGCCGGCGTCGAGGATGCCGGCATTGTCGACGACGCGGCCGGTGAGCGCCGGCAGGTCCGCGGCGAAGGCCGCGAACGGAAGCGCCAGGACGAAGAGCACAATGGCGGCAAGGCGGCCCAGACGCCGTCCCTCATCGGCCAGCAAGATCACGGCGTTTGACCCCGGCTGTTACCCGCCCTGCTTCGTGCCGAAATCGACCTTCGGCGGCTGCATCTTGTCTTCGTCGACGGTGAAGTTGGCGAAGGGCTCGTTGCTGCGGAACCAGAAGGTCGCCCACAGCACCGACGGGAAGGTCTTCAGCGTCAGATTATAGTCCCTGACCGCCTGGATGTAGTCGCGCCGTGCCACCGCGATGCGGTTCTCGGTGCCTTCGAGCTGCGCCTGCAGCGCGAGAAAATTCTGGTTGGCCTTGAGGTCGGGATAGGCCTCCGACACCGCGATCAGCCGCGACAGCGCGCTGGTCAGCCCGGCCTGGGCATCCTGGAACTTCTTGAGCGCCTCGGGATCCTTCAGCGTTTCCGGCGTCACCGTGATCTGCGTCGCCTTGGCGCGCGCCTCGACGACCGCATCGAGCGTGTCCTTTTCATGCGAGGCGTAGCCTTTGACCGTCTCGACCAGATTGGGGATGAGATCGGCGCGGCGCTGATACTGGTTCAGCACCTCGCTCCAAGCCGCCTTGGCGTTTTCCTCCGCCGTCGGGATCGTGTTGTAGCCGCAGCCGGCAAGCAGCGGCAGCACGATTGCCATCATCAGGAAGGCGGGCAGCGTGCGGAATGTCGATGGTCGAGCAAGGCGCTGGGCAAGCATGATGGGGTCCCTCGGTAGAAGTTGCAAGCGAAGCATTACCACAATCAGCGCGCAAGAAAACGGCCTCGGCCCTCTGGACCGGGCCGGCCATCCATCGCCTTGCCGCAAGCCCCTGTGATTGGCCGCGCGAACGCGATAAGGTCCGGTCAAAACGGGACATCATCATGGCAGGGCGCCAGGACAGCGACAGGGAATCGCGCCGCATCCTCGAGCGCGTCGCGCAGGAGACCGATCCGGCCGGGAATTCCTTCGTGGCGCGGACGACGAAGGGCATGCGCGACCATGTCGCCGCCGCCGATGCCGACCGCACCGACCCGATCGAGGTCTGGGGCACCCGCATTGGCCGGATACTCGGCCTGCTTCTGGCGCTGGGCCTGATGGTCTGGCTCGTGCTTTTCCTCACCCGGGGCAGCTAGGAATCAAAAAACAATGAGCGCCGAAAAACCCGACGCGCCGCGTGCGGTCATCGTCATTTCCAGCCATGTCGCCCGGGGTTCGGTCGGCAATCGCGCCGCCGTCTTTGCTCTGGAGACACTGGGCTTTCCGGTCTGGGCGGTGCCGACAGTCATCCTGCCCTGGCATCCCGGCCATGGGCGGGCGACGCGCATCGTTCCGCCGCTCGATCAGTTCAAGGCGCTGATGGCCGATCTCGAGCGCGCGCCATGGCTGGGCGAGGTCGGCGCGGTTCTGTCGGGCTATCTCGGCGAGGCCGGCCAGGCCGAGGCCGTCGCCTCGCTGGTATCGGCGGTGAAGGCCAGGACGCCGGATGCCGTCTATATCTGCGATCCGGTGATGGGCGATTCCGGCGGGCTCTACGTGCCCGAGCCCACCGCCGCCGCCATGCGCGACCGGCTGATGCCGATCGCTGACATCGCCACGCCCAACCGCTACGAGCTGGAATGGATGGCCGGCGCGCCGCTGCCGGACCTGAAATCGGTGATCGCGGCAGCGCTCCACGCCGGACCGTCGACCATGCTGGTCACCTCGGCACAGTCGATGATGATCGGCGGCACCGGCAATCTGCTGCTCGACGGCACCCAGGCGCTGCTCGCCGAGCATCGCCTGATCGACAAGCCGCCGAACGGCCTGGGCGATCTGACGGCCGCCGTCTATCTCGCCCGCATCCTTTCCGGCCAGCCGCCGATCAAGGCGCTGCAGTCGACCACGGCGGCGGTCTACGAGATCCTGGCGCGCACGGCAAAACGCGGCGGCGACGAGCTGCAGCTGGAAACCGACGCGCAGAGCCTGTCGCACCCGATGGCCATGGTGCAGTTGCGCCATCTCACGCATCCGGGGCGGGACCGCCGGGCGTGACTTCGGCCGGGGTCGTGCTGGTCGGCGCCGACGGCTGCAAGGCCGGCTGGATCGCCGTGCGGCGCGAGCCCGGTTCATTACCCTCGGTCGAAATCTTCGCCAGTTTCGCGGCGCTGCTTGCGGCAAATCCTGGCGATGCGGTTGTCGCCGTCGACATGCCGATCGGCCTGCCGGAGTTCTCCAGCAAAGGCGGGCGAGGCCCGGAGGCGCTGGTCAGGCCGCTGCTCGGGGCACGCCAATCCAGTGTCTTCTCGATCCCGTCGCGCGCCGCGCTCTATGCCGACACCAGCGACTTCACCACGATCGAAGCCTGGTATGCCGCGCATCGCAGGGCAAGCGAGGTGGCAAGGGCGACATCCGATCCGCCGCGCGGCGTTTCCATCCAGGCCTTCGGTATCTTTTCGAAGATCCGCGAGATCGACGCCTTGTTGATCGCGCGGCCCGATCTGCGCGGCCGTATCTTCGAATCGCATCCGGAAGTCGCCTTCTGCCGCCTGAATGGCGACCGGGCGATGCAGCTGCCCAAGAAGATCAAGGGCAGCGTCAATCCGGCCGGCATGGCGGAGCGCAAGGCGCTGCTGTACCGGCACGGCTGTGGCATCGACTTCCTCGACCAGGCGCCACCACGCGGTGCGGCCGCCGACGATTTCCTCGATGCGGCCGTCATGATGCTGATCGCCGGCCGCATCGCCAGCGGCAAGGCGAGGCCGTTTCCCAACCCGCCACTCGCTGACGGTTTTGGCATACCGGTCGCCATCTGGGCATGACAATGTCGGCGGGCATCCCGCTTATGTGCATGGCGTTTATGGCCAGACCCCACAATTCTGCATTGCTCGTGACGGGCTTTTACCGTTAGAGGCTTTCTCGACCGCAACGAGCTGCCGCCTCCAACCCCGGAAAGGCCTTAGCCGCCCATGCCTCATCTTCCTGACCACCTCCTCGCCGGCTACCGCAATTTCATGAATGGCCGCTACCTCACCGAGAGCGGCCGCTACCGCGAGCTCGCCCGGGAGGGGCAGGCGCCCGAGACGATGATCGTCGCCTGTTGCGATTCCCGTTCGGCCCCCGAAGCGATCTTCGACGCCGGGCCGGGCGAACTCTTCGTGCTGCGCAATGTCGGCAATCTGGTGCCGCCCTACGAGCCGGACGGCGAGTTCCATTCGACCTCGGCCGCGCTCGAATTCGCGGTGCAGAGCCTAAAGGTCAAGAACATCGTCGTCATGGGCCACGGCCGTTGCGGCGGCATCCGCGCGGCGCTCGACCCGAATTCCGCGCCGCTGTCGCCCGGCGACTTCATCGGCAAGTGGATGAGCCTGATCGCGCCGGCCGCCGAAACGGTGTCCTCCAGCACTTTCATGACGGCGGCGGAACGCCAGACGGCGCTTGAACGCATCTCGATCCGCTATTCCATCGCCAACCTCCGAACCTTTCCCTGCGTCTCGATCCTCGAGGGCAAGGGCCGGCTGTCGCTGCACGGAGCCTGGTTCGACATATCGACCGGCGAGCTCTGGGTGATGAACAAGGAGACCGGCGATTTCGAACGGCCGGTGCTGGAATGAACGGCACGGCGCGCCAGGTGAGGAACGTCCGGTCGGCCGTTTTCACCGCCGCCGCCCTGCTGATAGCGATCGCTGCCGCGCGCGCCGATGACGGCTTCATCATCAACCGCTGGTATTCAGCGCTGCTGGTCGCCGACCGCACCGAACTCGCCGACCTGCTTGCCGACGACGTCCGCATCAAGCTCGAAGACCTCGGTGTGGTCCAGAGCAAGCAGGAGTTCATCGCCTCGCTCGACGAGTGGAAAGGTGCCGTCGCGGGCGCCGCGATCCGCCACCGCATCGAGAAGAGCGAGGGCGGCGTCACCACGGTGATCGCCTGCTACGATTTCCCCGACAATGACATGCTGATGCAGGAAACCTTCGCGGTGGCCGACAACCGCATCACCGCCAGCTCGCAAGCCGCGATCGCCGAAAACTGCGAAGCCTATTGAGGCGGATCGGCCAGCTGCCATATTGCGGGCCCGTCGGCCGCGCCCTACATCGGTGACACCCCTCCTCCTCGATGCCAGCGAAAGACCCTCCATGCCCTCAACCAAAGCCGTCGACCTCGCCGCCCATCCGCTGACCGCGTGGCAAGGGCCGCTCGGCCTGCCCGACTTTGCCCAGATCGGCGACGGCGATTTCTCCCCAGTCTTCGACGCCGCGCTGAAGGCGCATGAGGCCGAGATTGATGCGATCGCCGGCAACGAGGATGCGCCGACCATCGAGAACACGCTTGAAGCGCTGGAACTAGGCGGCGAGGCGCTCGATCAAGTCTCGTCGATCTTCTGGTGCCGCGCCGGCGCCCACACCAACGAGACCATCCAGGCGCTGGAGCGAGACATCTCGCCGAAAATGTCGAGGCATTTTTCGGCGATCTCGATGAACGAGAAGCTGTTTGCCCGCATCGACGACCTTTACCAGCGCCGTGAGAGCCTTGGCCTCGACGCCGAGACGCTGCGGGTGCTGGAGAAGACCTGGAAAGGCTTCGTCCGTTCGGGCGCCAAGCTCGATGCCGAGGGCAAGAAGCGGCTGGCCAGGATCAATGAGGATCTGTCGTCGCTCGGCACGACTTTCGGCCAGAACGTGCTGGCCGACGAGCGTGACTGGGCGCTGTTCCTCGACGTATCAGATCTTGCCGGCCTGCCGGATTTCGTCCGCAGCTCGATGGCCGAGGCCGCCGAGATGCGCGGCCAGAAGGGCCGCTACGCCGTCACTCTGTCGCGCTCGATCTACGAGCCGTTCGCGACCTTCTCGGAACGCCGCGACCTGCGCGAGATCGCCTTCAAGGCCTTCACCATGCGCGGCCAGAACGGCGGCGCCTCCGACAACACGTCGGTCGTGCGCGACATGCTGAAGCTGCGCGCCGAAAAAGCCAAGCTGCTCGGCTACGCCTCCTTCGCCGCGCTGAAGCTCGACGACACCATGGCCAAGACGCCGAAGGCCGTGCACGACCTGCTCGACCCCGTCTGGGAAAAGGCGCTGGAAAAGGCCGCCGCCGACCAGAAGGAGTTGGAGCGGCTGGCGGCGGAAGCCGGCAGCAACGAAAAATTCGCCGCCTGGGACTGGCGCTTCTACCAGGAGAAGCTGCGCGCGGAAAAATTCGCGTTCGATGAGGCGGAGCTGAAGCCCTATCTGCAGCTCGACCGCGTCATCGACGCCTGCTTCGATGTCGCGACAAGACTGTTCGGCATCACCTTCGAGGAGAAGAAGGGCATCGCCGCCTGGCACCCCGACGCGCGCGTCTTCGCGGTGAAAAATGCCGATGGCAGCGAGCGCGGCCTGTTCCTCGCCGATTATTTCGCACGGCCTTCGAAGCGTTCCGGCGCCTGGATGAGCGCGCTGAAGTCCGGCTATAGGCTCGGCCACGGCTCGAAGCCGGTGATCTACAACATCATGAACTTCGCCAAGCCGCCGGCAGGCGAGCCGGCACTGCTGTCGGTCGACGAGGCGAAGACGCTGTTCCACGAATTCGGCCATGCGCTGCACGGCATGCTGACCGACGTCACCTGGCCGTCGGTTGCGGGCACCTCGGTCAGCCGCGATTTCGTCGAACTGCCCTCGCAGCTCTACGAACACTGGCTGACCGTGCCGGCGGTGCTGGAAAAGCACGCGCTGCATGTCAAGACCGGCAAGCCGATGCCCAAGGCGCTGCTCGACAAGATGCTGGCCACGCGCACCTTCGGCGCCGGCTTCGCCACGGTGGAATTCACGTCTTCCGCCTTGATGGACATGGCCTATCACGCCCGGCCCGATGCCCCGGCCGAGCCGCTTCGTTTCGAAGCCGAAACGTTGGCAAAACTCGACATGCCCGACACCATTGCGATGCGCCATCGCACCCCGCATTTCGGCCATGTCTTCTCGGGCGACGGCTATTCGGCCGGCTACTATTCCTACATGTGGTCGGAAGTGCTCGACGCCGATGCCTTCTCCGCCTTCGAAGAGACGGGCGATCCCTTCAATCCGGCATTGGCCGAGCGGCTGAGGAAGAACATCTACGCCGCCGGCGGCTCGAAGGACCCGGAAGAACTTTACACGGCCTTCCGCGGCAAGATGCCGTCGCCGGAGGCGATGATGGTGAAGCGCGGGCTGGTTTAGCGCTGGTAATCTCCCCCCTTGAGGGGGAGATGGCCGCAAAGCGGCCAGAGGGGGTCGGTCCGACTGGACTCAACCTCCTGCGGCGGAGGAGGCTAGCGCTCTACGTTAGGCGACCCCCTCTGTCGCCTTCGGCGACATCTCCCCCTCAAGGGGGGAGATTATCAACGCCACGGGTCCTTCACCCTCGGCCACACCGGCCGCTTCAGCTTCCTGTAATCCGTCACCGCCGGATTGCTGGGATAAGAACTCGGCGCCGTGACATAGATGATCTCGGCGGCTATCGGCTCGAAGCCGGCGTAGAAATGGTTGGTCGACTTGATCAGCAGCATGTCCTTGCCCAGCGGATCGACTCCGATATTGGAGAAGATATCCGGCTCGAAAGTCTGGGTGCGGTTGGTGTTGAGGATGATGTCGACCTCGGTGCCTTCGATGCGGATCAGCGCGGTCGGCCCGAGCGTCACCCGGCTTGGTCCGAAACTCTGCCAGCCCTCGGCAACGGCCTTCAGCACCGTGACGCGCGCGTCGATCGGCTCGCCCGCCTGCGGCCCGGCCTTGCCGCCGAAACGCAGGTCGATGACGGCGCCCTCTCCCGCCGCCAGGCAGAAGGTCACCGCGATCGGGTCCCAGATCGTCGCCACGCCGAATCTGTCTAGCCCACGCGCCAACATCTGGCGCAGCACGAAGGTGCCGTCGCCGGGAACGCCGCCACCGGGATTGTCCCAGACGTCGGCGATGACCACGGGTTTGGCGGGGTTCATGGCGCGCACCGCCAGCGCCCGGTCGATGCCGTCGGCGGTATCCAGCATCGTCATCGCCGTCTTTTCGCGCAGTTCGTAGAGTTCGCGTCCCAGCCGCTCCGCCAGCGCGTCGCCATTGGCCTTGTCATTGTCGGTGACGACGAGGATGCGCGTGCCCATTTCCGGCACGTCGGCCGCCATGAAGCCGTGGATGACGGAGACCGACAGCACCCCGTCCTTGCCGTGCAGCGCCTTGATGCGGTCGACGAAGGAGCGCATCGGTTCGCGGCTGGTCGGCAGCACCTGGATCATGCGGCAGTCGAAGGTCGAAATGACCGGCTTGATCTCGCCGCGCGCGGCCGCCAGCCCGAGTTCCACGACATGCTCGCCGCGCTCGTAAAAATCGGTGTGCGGGAATTCGAGGAAATAGGCCATGATGTCGGACGCCGCCACGCGCTTGGGCGTCAGATGGCTGTGCGGATCGAACTCCGAGGCGATCACCACATCGGGCCCGACAATCCCGCGCACACGTTCCAGCAGATCGCCTTCGCAATCGTCATAGCCCTGCGCCACCATGGCGCCATGCAGGCCGAGAATGACGGCGTCGACCGGCAAAGCCGCCTTCAACTGGTCGAGGATTTCGTCGCGCAGCGCCTCGAAAGTCTGCCGCTGTAACAGGCCGCCGGGCTCGGCCCAGGTGGCGGTGCCTTCGATCACGGTCAGCCCCTCCTTGGCCGCGCGCCGGCGCAAGGCGACGATCGGCGAGGAGCACAAAGTCGGCGTCTCCGGATGCTTGCCCGGTCCGGCATAGAAGGCCATGTCGAACGAGGCCCGGTCCGTCGGCACCGGCGAAAAGGTGTTGGTTTCCGTCGCCAGCGAGGCGGTGAAGATGCGCATGTAAGCTCCGTGGAATGCAACTCTATTTGACGGCCCCGAGCGCCAGCCCGCGCACCAGGTAGCGCTGGAGCCAGATGAACAGGATCGCCACCGGCAAGGTCGCCAGCAGTGTCGCCGCCATCACGTGATGCCACTCGATCGTGTAGCGCCCGGCGACGAGCGAAAAGACCTGGATCGGCAGCGTGTAGCTCTCCTGGCTGCGCAGCATGGTCAGCGCCACGACGAACTCGTTCCAGGCGTTGATGAAGGTGAAGATGGCGGTGACCGCGATCGCCGGCAGGCAGAGCGGCAGGAACACTTTTCGCAGCGTCAGCCAGCGGCCGGCGCCTTCCATCCAGGCCGCCTCCTCTAGATCGCGCGGGATGGTGTCGAAATAGCTCTGCAGCATCCACACGGTGAAGGCGACGTTGAAGGCCATGTAGATGAAGCCGAGCGCCGTGGTCGATTCGACCAGCCCCCAGGCCGCCATCAGCCGGAACAGGCCGAGCACCAGCACGATCGGCGAGATCATCTGCGAGATCAGCAGGAACTGGCGGAAGGCGCCATAGCCCGCAAAGCGAAACCGCGACATGGCATAGGCAGCGGGAACGGAGATGAGGATGGCGCCGACCGTGGCGATCACCGAGACATAGAGTGAATTGGCCAGCGCCTGGCCGAAGCCCGTCGCCACCCACATGTCGGAGAAGTTGGACCAGCGGAACTCGCTCGGCCACCATGTCGGCGACAGCACCTCCTGCCTTGGCTTGACCGCGGTGAGGAACATCACCGCGAAGGGAAAGAGCGTCACCACGATCAAGGGGGCCAGCAACAGCCAGGCGATGATTGTGCGTTTCAGCTTGCTGTTCATGCCCGCTGCTCCCGCATGGCCAACCGCACATAGATCATGGTGAAGACCAGCAAAATGGCGAACATCACCAGCGAGACCGCCGAGGCTTCGCCCAGTTTGCCGATGCGGAAGGCGAGCTTGTAGAGGTGGGTGACCAGGATATCGGTCGAGTTGGCCGGCCCGCCCTGCGTCATCACCCAGATGATCGGGAAGGAATTGAAGACGTAGATGGTGTTGAGCACGATGGCAATGTTGATGAACGGTTTCAAGAGCGGAAAGGTGATCTCGCGGAACTGCTGCAGCGGCGTTGCGCCTTCGAGCGCCGCCGCCTCGTAGAGATCGTCCGGGATCGAGGACAGGCCGCCGAGGAAGATCGTCGTGGTGAACGGCACCGTCACCAATATGCCGATCAGCACCTGCATCGGGAACGCCGTCTCGGCGCTGGCCAGCCACTGGATGTTGTGGTCGATCAGGCCAAGGCCAAGCAGCGCCGAATTCAGCATGCCGCTTTCGCCGCTCAGTGCCCAGCGCCAGACCACCGCCGTCATGGTCAGCGACACCGCCCAGGGCAGCATGATGATGACGCGTGCGAGGCCACGGCCATAAAAATCGGTGTTGAGGATCATCGCCACCGGCACCGACAGGAGCAGCGCGCCGCCGACCACCAGCACGGTCCACAGCCCCGTGCGCCAGAGCGCCGCTACGAAATCGGGATCGGCCGCAAGGGCGGCGAAATTGGCAAGGCCGCTGAACTCGCGCAACTGGCCGAAACGGTTGACGTCATGCGTCGAGATCTGGATCAGGTCCCAGACCGGCCAGAAGATGACCACCGCCGCCAGGAACAGGCTGGGCAAGGTCAGGAGATAGGGCAGGAAACGATTTTGCATCGGCTGGTTCGTACCGCGTTGCGAGGCATCCGTAGTGCTGGCTTGCCAGCCTGGCTAATACTCACTTGTTCTTTTTAGGCGCTCAGTTTCAACTCTTTCCCGGCGTTTGCGCCGCCCCTCACCTGCCTGCCGGCACCCTCTCCCCGTATAGTGACGGGGAGAGGGGCGCTTCCATCGCTGCCTTCGCCAATCGCCAGCGTGCCAAGAAGGGCGCCGGGGTCGCGGCCAGCCCTTTCTCCCCGTCACTATACAGGGAGAAATGCCCGGCAGGGCGATGAGGGGCGGCGCTGACGTTGGCGATTTATCCTTTTATCCGGAGTGATTGCCTTGTCGGCCTTCTCCATTCTCGTGGGAGCCGCTGCATGCTTCATCCAAGGGAGTGGCGCGCCCCGCCTGAGTCTGGGGCGCGCCACGGGGCGCAGGGAGATACGCCCTATTTGTCGAGCTACTTCTTCAGCACGGCGTTGGCCTTGGCCGCCGCGTCCTTCAGGCCTGCCTCGGGGTCGCCGCCGAGATAGATCTTCTGCATTGCGTCAGACGTGATCTGGGCAACTTCTTCCCAGCCTGGAATGACCGGCGCGAAGCGGGCGTCGGGCAACAGCGCGGTGAAGGCGGCGAGATCCGCATTGTTGACGTAGTAATCCATCTTGGCCTCTTCCTTGTTCACCGGCAGGAAGCCTTCGCCTTGCGTGAACTTGGCGCGCTGTTCCGTGGTGAACAGGAAGTCCATCAGCTTCCAGGCCTCATCCTTGTTCTTGGAATTCTTGAACATGATCATGGAATCGGTGACGCCATAGGTACCGCGCGCCCCGGTCGGGCCGGCCGGAATGGCCGCCACGCCGTATTTCAGTTTCGGCGCCTCGTCCTTGATCTGGTTGGACAGGAAGGGCGCGGTGATCATCATGCCGACCTTGCCCTGCTTGAACAGGTTCTGCACGTCCTCGCGGTTGTTGGAAGTCACACCGGGCTCGGTCAGCCCTTCGTCGATCATCGACTTGTAGAGCTTGGCGGCTTCGAGCGCGCCCGGCGTGCCGAGGCCCGACGTGCCGTCCTTGTTGAGGATTTCGGTGCCTTGCGACCACATGGCGTAGTAATAATAGACGTCGGTCTCGATCTCCTTGCCTTGCAGGCCGAAGCCGAAGGCGCCGGTTCCCAGCGCCTTGATCTTGCGCGCATCGTCCTGCAACTCGGTCCAGGTTGCCGGCGGCTTGGCGATACCGGCCTTCTCGAACAGCTCCTTGTTGTAGTACATGGCGCGCGCCGAGGCGGCGATGGGCAGGCCGTAGGTCTTGCCGCTCATGATCGAGGGCGACAGGAAGGTGTCGATGAAGCGGCCCTTGAATTCCGGCGTGATATAGCCGTCGAGCGGTTCGGCGACATCCTGCTGGACGAAGTCGATCAGCCAGCGTGTACCGATGATCGACAGATCCGCATTGGTGCCGGCGGTGATGTCGGTGGTCAGCTTCTGCAACAGCACGTCCCACGGCACGACTTCGAACTTGACGGTGATGCCGGGATTCTTCGCCTCGAACTCCTTTTTGACCTCCTCGAAATACGGACCGGTCTTGGCGCTGTATTCGGCGACGGTGACGCGCACTTCACCCGCATTCGCCTGCGCCGCGAAGGCCAGCATGCTCATTCCGGCCATCAGGCCGACAGTCCATTTGGCAAGGCTCATCTGATCTCTCCCATTGTTTCGCGCATTTGCGCTACTTGTGCCGATGGCTGGCACAAGATTTATGTGACTTTCCTACATTATCGAGGAATTCAGCGCATGCAAGCGGATTATCATGTTGCTTAATTACATTCCTTTCAGTAGCCTGTCGGCATCTGCCTGACTTGTGGGAGGAGCAAGCGCCGTGGTTTCGAAAGCCGAATTCGAAGGCCGCACTGTCGTCGTCACCGGTGCCGGCGGCGGCCTTGGCTCGGCGATCGTCGCATTGCTGGCTGGGAGGGGCGCCCGGGTGGTCGGCTGCGACCAGTCGCAGGAGGCGCTGGCAAGCCCGCACCTTGCCTCGCGCCATGTCTTCAACCTTCTCGACCGGGCTTCGATCGAGGCCGGGATCGCCGCCGTGCTGGACAAGGACGGCGTGCCCGACATCCTGATCAACAATGCCGGCTGGACACGCGCCGAGACGATGTCCGCGCTCAACGCCGACAAGATCGAGCACGAGCTCGACCTCAATCTGACCGGGGTGATGACTTTCGCCGACCCACTTGTGAAGGCGATGGCGGCGCGCGGTTCAGGCAGCGTCGTCTTCATCTCCTCGGTCAACGCCATCGCGCATTTCGGCAATCCGGCCTATGCCGCCGCCAAGGCCGGCATCAACGCCTATGCCAAATCGATCGCCGTCGAGCTCGGCCGCAGCGGCGTGCGCGCCAATGTCGTCTGCCCCGGCTCGATCCGCACCGCGGCCTGGGACCATCGCCTTGCCAAGGATCCGGAAATCCTGGGCAAGCTCAAGCGGCTCTATCCGCTCGGCCGCATCGTCGACGCCACGGAAGTGGCCGAAGCCGTGGCTTTCCTTGCCTCGGACCGCGCCTCGGGCGTAACAGGCGTGGTGATGCCAGTGGACGCCGGACTGACCGCCGGCTGCCTGCCGTTCATCGACGACATATTGGGAGCGTGACCATGACCGACGTCGAGTTTCGCGATCTGTCGAAATCCTTCGGGCAGCACAAGATCCTGGAAAACATCAATCTCGACATCAAGACCGGCGAGTTCGTCGTGCTGGTCGGCCCGTCCGGCTGCGGCAAGTCGACCTTGCTGCGCATGCTGGCCGGCCTGGAGACGATCAGCTCGGGCGATCTTCTCATCGGCGGCACACGCGCCAACGATTTGCCGCCGCAGCAGCGCAACATCGCCATGGTGTTCCAGTCCTATGCGCTGTTCCCGCACTTGAAGGCGGCGGACAATATCGGCTTCGGCCCGAAGATCCGTGGCGAGAACCGCGCCGCGATCGATGACAAAGTCAAGAAGGCCTCAGGCGTGCTCAACCTCTTCTCCTATCTCGACCGCTATCCCCGCCAGCTTTCGGGCGGCCAGCGCCAGCGTGTTGCCATGGGCCGCGCCATCGTGCGCGAACCCTCGGTGTTCCTGTTCGACGAACCGCTCAGCAATCTCGACGCGCAGTTGCGCGTGCAGATGCGCACCGAGATCAAGGCGCTGCACCAGCGGCTGAAATCGACCATCGTCTATGTCACACATGACCAGATCGAAGCCATGACCATGGCCGACCGCATCGTCGTGATGGACCGTGGCCGGATCCAGCAGGTCGGCGCGCCGCTCGAGCTCTATGACCGGCCGGCCAACAAGTTCGTCGCCGGCTTCCTCGGCTCGCCGTCGATGAGCTTTGTCTCCGGGGCTCTCAAGTCGACGCCCGGGAAAAGCTGGTTCGAATCGGCCGGCGGCGGCCGGCTTGCACTTGCCGGCAAGGCGGTGCCGGCGGACGGTGCCGTGGAGGCGGGCATCCGGCCGGAGCACTTCATCATCGGCGAGGCCGCCGACGCCATGGCGCTCAAGGTGGATGTCGTCGAGCCGACCGGCTCCGAAACCCATGTCTATGGCGCGATCGGCTCCGATACGGTACGCGCCGTGTTCCGCGACAGGGTGCCTGTCAGGCCGGGCGACCTGTTGCCGGTCTCCGTCGATCCCGGCAACATCCATCTGTTCGACAAGGCGACGGGCCTGCCGTTGTGAAGTGACCGAGATGAAGACCGAGGCGCAAGGATGAGGACGAAAACACGGGCATGAAGACGCCGGCCGACATCATCACGCGGCTGCAGCTGATGTCGCAGGACGGCACCAAGTCGGACCGCCGGCTGGCCGGCCTTGTGCTGTCCGATCTCGATTTCGCTTCCAAGGCGGCCATCTCCGAGATCGCCGCGCGCGTCGGCGTCAGCGAACCGACGGTGACCCGCTTCTGCCGCAACCTCGGCTGCGAGGGCCTGCGCGACTTCAAATTCTACCTGGCCCAGGCCATCGCCATTGGCGGCCAGTATCTGTCGCCCGAACCGCTGAGCCGCGACGCCCGCGAACAGCGCATCGCGTCGGCCATCACGGAAGCGGCGATCTCGGCCATCCAGCGCGCCAGCGAGAACCTCGACATGACGACGCTGGTCGCCGTCGCCGAGCGGCTGGCGACGTCGGGCAATGTGCTGTGCATCGGCTCCGGCGGCATCTCATCGATGATGGCGACCGAGATGCAGAACCGGATGTTCCGTCTCGGCCTGCCGGTGCTGGCGCAGATCGATGGCCAGTTGCAGCGCATGTACGCCGCCGTCGCCACGCCGGAAACCACGCTGGTCGCCTTTTCCGTCTCCGGCTATGCCCGCTCGGTCATCGAGGCGGTGCAAGTCGCCCAGCAATATGGCGCCACCACGGTCGCCATCACCGCGCCCGATTCGGCCCTGGCCAAGGCCGCCGACACGGTCATTCATCTGCAGCCGCTTGAGGACGGCAACATCTACAAGCCGACATCCTCGCGCTACGCGCTGCTGGCGATCGTCGACATGATCGTGACGTCGGTGGCCGAAACGCGCGGCCCGAAGGTGTTGGAGAATCTGCGCCGCATCAAGCAGAGCGTGAACACGTTGAAGGTCGACGACCCAAGGCTGCCGCTGGGGGATTGAACGTCATCTCTGGGATTGACCGCTGAGTGCATCGGCACCCCGCGCCAGCGCCTGCGGATCACCCGCTATGCGCACAGTCTTCAGCCTTGCCGTCCCACCGGCGACCACCGAAACAGCCGATGTCGGTACGCCCAGCGCCTTGGCGACCAGTCTCTCCAGCGCTTGATTAGCGGCGCCGTTTTCCGGCACGGCGCGCACCCGCGCCTTCAAATAGCTGCGTCCGTCCGCGGCCTTTTCAACGCCTTCGACCCTGTCCACGGAAGATTTTGGCGTCAGCCGCACGAACAGGTCGATACCGTTCTCGCGGACGCGGAACGGCGCGCTCATGCGGTCGCCGTACTCACAGCACCAGCGGTGCCACCGTCGTGAGAATGAACTGCCTGACGAAGAACAGCAGCAGCAACAGGATGATCGGCGAGATGTCGATGCCGCCGAGGTCCGGCATGAAGCGGCGGATCGGCCGCAGCGCCGGCTCGGTCAGCCGGTAGAGCATGTTGCCGATGCTGCCGACGAACTGGTTGCGCGAATTGACGACGTTGAAGGCGTAGAGCCAGGAAAAGATCGCCGAGGCGATGATGATCCACCAATAGAGGTCAAGCGCCATGACGATGGTTTGAATGAGGGCGAGCATGCCGGTCTCCAATTGTTGCCGACATGTAGCCATTGCGCGCCAAACCGGCAAGGGCCGCCGGCCGGCGCGCCAGGCAATGAGGATTTCGGCAAAACGCCGCCTTGACAGAAATCCGCCGCGCCCGATAAATGCGCCATCCGTTGGACGGGGCTGTAGCTCAGCTGGGAGAGCGCGTCGTTCGCAATGACGAGGTCAGGAGTTCGATCCTCCTCAGCTCCACCAGCGGAATTTCCGGTTTCCACTTTTCTACGCGCCAACAAGACGCGGGCACCATGCGGTAAATCGCGTTAAGCGGCTCGCCGCGCCAATGTCCCCCCAACAAAAGCCACAGCCGTTTCGCGCGATCTCGGGGCAAGGCAATTGTCAATTGGACTTATGGCGATGGCCGTTGCCGAATCGCCGCTATTTTTTTTGGAAGTCGCCCCGTTAGAGTGGCGTTATCAAATCAGTTTTTTCTGTGTGTTGTGACAAGGCGTTTCGGCGGGGGCGACCGAAGGCGCTATATGGATTCCTGAGTCGAAATGAAGAATTCGCCTGCGAAAGCATAGACGTGTCCATTCGCGAGAACCTCGCTGCAAATCTCAGACGGCTCTGCAAGGACCATGCCTCCGTTAGCGCGGTGTGCCGTGAGTTGGGTATCAACCGCACGCAATTCGAGCGTTACCTGCAAGGGCAGACCGTTCCGAACAAGGCCACGGCCAAGCTGATCTGCGACTACTTTCGCATCGACGAAGCGCAACTCTACCAGGACCCCGGCGCCCCCGAGCACAGGGAGCCCGGCCTGCCGCCGATTTCCGAAAGCCTGTTCAATCAGATGATCCGCCCGCCCGCCCCGTCGATCGCGGGCGGCACCTATTTCACCTACTTTTCGATCCCCACCCGCCCCGACCTCTTGATGCGGTCGGTAACCTTCGTGCGTCGCGAAGCCGAACTGGTCACATTCCGCCGGGTCACCGGATGGTCGGAGCGCCGTGGCTCGACATGGGCGCGGGCGCGCGGCAACCACTATGGCGTGGCCATCTCGCGCCTGAACTGGATCTATTTCAGCGGCGTCAACCGTCGCCAGACCGGCGAACCGTCGCTGATCTCCGTGCAGTGGGCTCCCATCTCCGAACCGGTGCTGACGGGCAAGGCCATGCTTCTGACCGAGGCCGGGCCGGCATTCGTATCGGTCATCATGCGGCAGGATATGTCCGGTATCCGGCCACGCCATGCGATCCGCATGGCGCATGTCGTCAGGCTCGACGATCCGGGCATCGATCAACTCGTCGTCAGCCTCGCTCGGGATGGGCTGGGCTGAAGCCCGCAGCGGCGCGAAGGGTGCGACGACGCGCTTCAGGTCTTTGTTTTGATGCATGTCGTCCCCCAAAAGCCGCAGGCCCCTTTGGGCGGCATGCGTTGGCCTCTCGCTTACGCTAAATAAGAATAAGAATATCCCGAAAAAGCGTATGTTAGCGATTGCCTACTCCATATTTGAGCAAAATCGATATTTTAGACTTTACCGCCAAGAAAGATATTTTAGACCACGTTGGCTTTACTACAATTTTAACAAACCATTAACTCTTTCGACCTTACCTTTCTTCATGCGGATCCCGCTGTGGGGATCTTTCAACAGATCCCATTGGGGGTCGGGAAAGGGACGAAAATGGCCAAGAAAGTGGACAATGCCCCGAAGCTGACGGTCGCTGCAGGCACGCAGACCGTCTTCTTCTCGCAGGGCATGCACTACAACAAGCGCTGAACCCGTTCGGCGCCGACGGGCTGTTCGCCTGTCGGCGCCTCACATTCGCAGAACGGCATTCAGCATCATGAAAATGCGCTCTTCAAAAACGCTTGTCTTCTATCCCGGGACCAACAAGGTCACGGCCTGCAATTTCCTGACCAGAAGCGTCTTCGAATGCAGCCCGGAGGTGATCGGCCTTCTTGCATCCTGGGGCGAATGGGCCTCAACGGCGGAAATCGCCCGCGCCCATGGTTGGTCGAAGTCCGAACTCAACGCTGTCGTCCCGCAATTGCTGGATTTTTCGGCCCTTGTCACCGCCGGCTCGCCACTGGACGAGCAGGAAACGAAATTCTCCGGACAGTGGAACTGGGGCATCCCGACCGCGCTGATGCACTTCTGCGTCCAGGACTCGGAGTTCATCACCATTGAACAGGCCGAGGCACGCCAGATCGAACGCGCCGGCCATGTCGCGCAGCCCGACCTCCTGCTCAGGAATGCCGCCGGCGCCATTCGGTTGCAGAACGCACTCGACGACAACGAGCTTCTGACGCTGATGGCGCGGCGCCGCACCAACCGCACCGCGGCCGCGCCAACCATCACCGCGCAGCAGCTCTCCGACTGCCTGTTCGCGGGCATGGGCATCACTGGCGAGACCAGCAACTGCGTCGGCACCCTGCCGCTGGGCATGACCCTTCGGGCGGCGCACGCAACCCCTACGAGGCCTATGTGGTTGCGCTTGGCGTCGAGGGCCTGGAGCCCGGCGTCTACCATTATTCCGCCGCCGATCACGACCTCGGCAGGATCTCGGCCAACCATCTGCCGAAGATCTCCGAACTGGTCGGCGGGCAGGAATGGGCCGATGCCATGCCTTGCCTGATCCTGCTTTGCGCCCGGCTCGACCGCACTATGTGGAAATATGAGGATGCCAACGCCTATCGCGTCGTGCTGATCGAGGCTGGCCATATCGGCCAGAACATGATGCTGGCGGCGACCAGACATGGTTTGTCGGCTTGCCCCACGGCAGCGCTCAGCCATTCGGCGATCAAGCGTCTTCTCGGTCTCGACCGCCTCACCGATGCACCCATCTATGCGTTGACCCTCTCGATCCCGGAGCGAAGCCCGCATTCAGCGGGCCAGTCGATTAATTAGCCGTCTCAGTATGTCCGTTGTAGCCAGTACGCGTTCCCTGAGTTCAACCAATTGACAGGAGAAGCTCGTGGCAAATCAGTCCCTACGTCAATCAGAGATCGATAGCCTTCAATATATCGCGACGATGACCAATGAGCTCGTGCAGATGGCCGAAGCAAGCCGTTTTCCCATGATCTCCTACCTGCTCGGCATGGCCTATGCCGAAGCCTTCGATGTCCTGCGCGGCGCACGGCCGGCAAGGCATGCGCAGCTCAGCGGCAACCCGATGCATCCCAAGCCGAAGGACAACCACGCTCAGCCAAGGAGAGCGTAGCGGATGCAACCGTCAGCCTTGTGCGCGCCGGCGGGCTCTGTGCCGAACCGGTGGGAGACACTGTGTGCGCTGCAAGCCTGCTGCCGCTCCTGAAAAGGGCCGCGGCCGAGCTTGACCGCCCCGACATGGTCTACTGGTTCGAGCAGGCCGACGCGGAGCTTGCCAACAGGTGCCGGCCATCCGACGCCGCCGCGATCCCCGCCCTGATCGCCCGCAGCCCGCAAATGGACTTAATGCATTAGAGATTCGAGGGGAACCCGCCAATGAACATGATCGCACCCATCAGGAGCGCCGACGCCAGGGAGAGCGTCTTCGGCCGGCTCCACACCCTGATCGCCGGCCGGCCGGCATCGCCGGATGCCGCACGCGCGGAGGCCCGGCAATTGATTTCCATGGCGATGACCGACACCTGGCAGGCCGACAGCCTGTGGGGCGCGGCGGACGCCTTTCACGCCCATTTCGACTTCATGATGCAGACCATCGAAATCAACGGCGCCGACGATCCGAACCTCAGGACTTTGCGCACGAAATGCCGCTTCTACCTTGAAGAGGTCGAAGCGCTGTGCCGGTCGATGAGCCATTGATCGAAGGCACACCAGCGTCCGATCGAGCCGCATCCCGTGTTCAGTCGCGCAAATTGAACACGAACGGCGCCGTGCGGCTGACGCGCGCGCCGAGTTCCGGCGGCGGTGCCGGCACCGTCGCGCCCTGCAGCACGGCGAGCGCGGCGCGGTCGAGGTCGGGATCGCCCGAAGAACGGGCCACGCGGGCCGACGTCACCCGGCCGGACACGTCCACAGTGAAGGTCACGTTGACATTTCCCTGCGCGCGCCTGGATTTCGCGCCACTCGGATAACGCTTGTGCCGGTTGATCCATGCCGCCAGCCGGGACTCCCACTTGGCCGGGCTGACGCCTGAAAACCCCGCCGCCGATTTTGGCGCGGCCGCCCTGGTCGCCGGCCTTGTCTGTGCGCTTGCGGTGGCAACCGTCTTTGCCGGCTCGGCCTTTTCCTTCCTTGGCCGCGGCCTGGGCTTTTCGACCGGCTTTTTCGCTGTGGCCTGGACCGGCTTCTTTTCCCTGGGCTCCTCGACCGGCTTGGGCTGCGGCAGCGGAACGACGACCTCTGGCTTCACCGCCTCGACGACGTCGGGAATGACCTCATCCGGCGGCGGCTGATCGACCGGTTCGGCCTCGGCTGTCTCGGTCGGCACGGCCTCGTCGGGCGGCACCGTTTCCGCATGCTCGACGGTCGGCTCGGCCTGTTCGGTCACCTTCTCCGGCTCGGCTTTCGCGACCTTTTCGGTCTCTTCGACAGGCTCGGCCTGGTCAGGCACCGCCGCATCCAGCATCGCGGCCTGTTCAGGCACGGCCGGCATCACCACCATCAGCGCCATTTCGATCACCGGGGCGGGCGCCGGCCCGCCATCCATCTCGATCGGACTGATGCTCTGCACGGCATAGGCGACCGCGACATGAGCGCCGAGCACGAAGGCTGCCGCACCTGTCCACAAGTCGAGATCGCGCCAGCCGAAGCGCGACAGCTGTACCGTGGGCAAGGCGGCGGCCCGTGTCATGGCGCGGCCGGTCCCGCTGGAGCGGGTGCCGTGGCGTCGGCAGTGGGCGCCGTCTCCAGCCCGACAAGGGCGATCTTCAGATAGCCCGCGCCGCGCAGCAGGTTCATCGCCTCCATCAGGTCGCCATAGGCGACCGCCTTGTCGGCGCGCAGGAAGATGCGTGTCTGCTTGTCGCCCCTGGTCTTGGCTTCCAGCGTCGCCGCAAAGGCCGGACGCGGCACGGTGTCGTTGCCGATCGCCAGCGTGAGATCATCCTTCAAGGTCAGGAACAGCGGCGTTTCGGGCCGCGGCGCGGGGGTCGCCGTCGAGCCCGGCAAATCGACATTGACGTCCACCGTCGCCAGCGGTGCCGCGACCATGAAGATGATCAGCAGCACCAGGATGACGTCGATGAAGGGCGTGACGTTGATCTCGTGGCTCTCCTCGAGATCGTCGTCCATGCTCTGTCGGATTCGGCTTCCCATGGCGTCGCTACTCCGCCGCCAGCGCCGTCGCCGGCGCGACCGTGCGGAAGTCCAGGTCGCGGCTGACCAGCCTCTCCACGCCCGCCGAGGCGTCCGCGAGGATCTGCCGGTAGCCGGCTATCGAGCGGGCGAAGACGTTGTAGATGACGACGGCCGGTATCGCCGCGACGAGACCCATCGCCGTGGCCAGCAGCGCTTCGGCGATGCCTGGCGCGACCACGGCGAGATTGGTGGTCTGCGCCTGCGAAATGCCGATGAAGGCATTCATGATGCCCCAGACGGTGCCGAACAGGCCGACGAAAGGCGCGGTCGAGCCGATCGTCGCCAGCACGCCGGTGCCGCGCGACATGCGCCGCGACGCCGCCGCCTCGATACGCGACAGGCGCGAGGCGACCCTCTCCTTCAGCCCGTCGCCGCCGGCATGATCGAGCGCGCCGGCTGAGAGCGCGGTCTCTTCTTCCGCCGCCCGCACCAGCAGCGCGCCCGGACCGCCGCTGCGGTCGAGCGTGCGGCTGGCCTGCTTCAAGGTTGGGGCATCGCCGATCGCGCGGACGGCATGGCGGATGCGCAGCTTACCGCCGAAAATCTCCAGCGATTTGGCCAGCCATATCGTCCAGGTGACGAGCGAGGCAAAGGCCAGTCCGATCATCACGGCCTTCACGATGATGTCGGCCGCCATGAACATGCCCCATGGCGACAGATCGTGCGGCAGGTTCGGTTCCATCGCCCCCGCTGGCGCTGCCGCGGCCGGTGCTGGTGGGGTGGGCGTTGGTATTGCAGGCGCCGCTACGATGGGCGCCGGCGCGGCTGGAACAGAGGGCGCCGCCACAGCCGGCGCGGCAGGGGCGCCGGCCGGTTGCTCCTGCGCTGTAGCGTTGCCGCCTGCCAGGATCACCGAAGCGACCAACGCCGCCAACAAACTGGTTCTAGACAACAGCTTCTTCCTTGTTCTCACAGCGGCAGCCGCTTCCTATTCTGCCACCGCATCAAATCGCATCACTGCACGTAGCCGACGGGCTGGCCGGTGACCGGGTGCGCGAACACGCCCATCTCGACGCCGAAAATGCCTTTGAGCACGTCGCCGCGCATGATTTCGCCTGGCGTGCCGCGCGTCAGCAGCTTGCCGTCCTTCAACGCGATCAGCTCGTCGCAATAGCGCGCCGCCATGTTGGGATCGTGCAGCACCACGACGACGCAGAGATCGCGTTTGCGGCTGAGCTCCTTGACCAGCCCCAGCACCTCCACTTGATGGGCTATGTCGAGCGCCGAGATCGGCTCGTCGAGCAGCATGACGCCGGCATTCTGCGCCACCAGCATGGCGAGCCAGGCGCGCTGGCGCTCGCCGCCGGATAGTTCATCGACCAGGCGGTCGGCGAAGCCTCCCATGTCGGTCAGCACCAGCGCCTCCTCGACATGGCGCCTGTCCTGAACGCTGAAGCGGCCGAGCGCGCCATGCCAGGGATACCGGCCGAGCGTCGCCAGTTCGCGCACCGTAAGGCCCGTCGCCGCCGGCGTCGTCTGCGGCAGATAGGCAAGCGCACGGGCGAGCTCACGGGCGCCCCATTGCGGCAATGGCCGCTTGGCGAAGGTGATGGCGCCCGAGCTTGCCGGCTGCTGTCGGGCCAGAAGCTTGATCAGCGTCGACTTGCCCGAACCGTTATGGCCGATCAGCCCATAGACGCGCCCGCGCTGCAATTCGAGCGAGACCGGACCGAGCAGCGTCCGCTCGCCGACGGCAAACCGCACCGCGTCGATCTGAAAGGCAGTCTCAACTCCAGCCACGGTCATGGCCTTCTCCAATGCGGCCGCCGATTTCCTATTTCTGGCCTCGGCGGTCCGATGTCCGGGTTGATTATGAAACATGACCTTACTAGTCAACATTGAAGATGACCGCAACAGTCAACAATTGGTGTGACGGCCGATGGCGTTGGCCAGCAGCTGCACGATGCCCGCAAACATCTGCTCCTTCGCATCAGAGCCGCGGCCTGAGTGGACGACTTGGCCTTCGCCAGTCAGGATGCTTCTCACGACCGGTAAGGAGACACCTTCGGATGATCAAGGCAACGCCGTTCGACTATCCCTATGATGGCAGGCTGGTGGCCGAAAACACGGCACTTGTCGTCATCGACCTGCAGCAGGATTTCCTGTCGACCACGGGCTATTTCGCCAGGAAGGGTTACGACCCCTCTCCGCTGCGGGCGATCCTGCCCACGGTGAACCTGCTTATCTCAGCCGCGCGTAAAGCCGGCGTCATGGTCATCCACACCAGGCAAGGCTATCGCGCCGACATGGCCGACATGACGCCCTATGAGAAATGGCGCCGCAAGCGCTCCGGGCTCGACGGAACCGACGTCCTGCTGCGCTCGGGCGCGGGCTTCCAGATCGTTCCGGAGGTCGATGTCGCGCCGCAGGACATCATCGTCGACAAGACCTGCAACAGCGCCTTCACCTATACGGATTTCGAGCTTGTGCTGCGCGCGCAAGGCATCACGCATCTGATGTTTTCCGGGTGCACGACCGACGTCTGCGTCCACACCACGCTGCGCGAGGCCTGCGACCGCAACTTTCAGTGCCTGACAATCCCGGACGCCTGCGCCAGCGGCGACCAGAGAGCACACGAGGCGGCCCTGCACATGGTGACGGTCGAGGACGGCGTCTTCGGCGTCCTGGCCGATTCAGCCGCCGTCATCGACGGCCTGTCGCGGCTTGGCGACAGGCCTCACGCAAAAGAGGATTGAAGGGCCTTCAGCCCGCTGCCCGCGTCTCCAGCCCGGTGCGAGGCGAATAGGCTCCCGGCTGGAACGCATCCTGTTCGCGCCGTGCCAGCGAGTTGCGCAACAGCGCGATCGTTTCGCGGCCGACCGTCGCGATCTCGCGCGGCGTGTCGACGCCGACGAACATGAATTCATCGATCCCGAGCCCGGCATAGGCAAGCAGCGACAAAGCGACCTGGGCCGGCGGCCCGGACAGGTCGACCGCCTTGTGGCCGGTGGCGGAAGCGCCCTGGTGGATCCTGACCGGAAGCGCGAAGCGCAGCTTGCCGGCCCGGCCATGTTCGGCCGCGGCGCCACGCACCCGCTCCATCAGCTGCCTGATATCATCGATCGAGCCCGGCGCCAGTTCGAAGACATCGGCATGCCGGCCGGCCACTTTCAGCGCCGTTCCGGACTGACCGCCCATGCGGAGGGTCAGGTCCGCGCCGTGCGGGCCTTTGCGCGGCACATAGCCGCCCTTGATGCTGTAGAAAGCGCCTTCATGGTCGAAGGGCCGCTCGTTCGACCATAGCCGCTTCAAAAGCACGAGATATTCATCCATGCGCTGCCAGATGACGCTGTGCCCCACCGGCCGTGACTCGGCATCGTCATCATTCAACGGCTCGCTGATCATCCTGAGCGCCAACCGTCCGCCGCTTTTTCGGTCGATCGATGCCAATTGGCGCGCCGCCACGGTCGGCTCGACGACACCCGCCCAATGCGTCAGCACGACCTCGAGCGAGGCGGTGCGGTCGAGCACCTGAGCGGCAAGATCCATATTGGTCAGCAGCCCGGCCGAATCGTCGACGACGATCTTCTGGAAGCCGCCGTCCTCGATCAGCCCGAGCTTGGTCGCCGTCTCGGCAAAGTCATAGAAAAAGGGTACGGCGGCGGTCTTGCCGGGGATATGGGTGAATTCGATCGGCATTGTCATCTCCTCCATCGCTGGAATCATGGATGCGCTGAAATGCGAACCACGGCCGCGCGCAAACGCGCCGGGATGCGGTTCATTCAACTCCGATTGCCTGAAGACGGGGAACTAGCCCTGTCGATCTTGTGCCTTAGGGAATGAGGCCCAGAACGACGGCCCCGGTGAACACGAACGCAAGGGCAAAGACGAGATAGGCGAAAGCTCCGGCAAAGGCCGGGCGAAAGGTCTGGGCATTGGCCAGCCTCTGGCCGTTGCTGTCAGTCTGAGCGTTCTGGATATAGGACATATCGACCTCCGTCTCGCCGGTTAATCTATAAAACTTGTAGACTTTGTCGATTGCTATTTTTGAGCGATAGGCAGAATAATTTTCTCATTTCATGGCTCAAGTTGGTTATGAATTGCTGGGATCGCTTGTCTGCGCGATCGATCGGCGCGGCATGAGCGTCGCTCCAGACGCCGGTGAATGGACCTATGTCCTTGTTCCCGCTGCACCCATTTCGTCCATTGGCCGCGTGGTGCGGGCGCTGTAGCATCGCCCGACAAGCAAACGCGAACTGGGATGAACAGGGGAACAAAAATGGGCGAAAGACTGGCCGGCAAGGTCGCCATCATCTCGGGCGGCGCGACGGGAATGGGCGGGGCTGCCTCGGAACTCTTCGCGGCCGAAGGCGCAAAGGTCGCGATCATCGACCGCAATGGCGAGGCGGCCGCCGCAACGGCCGCAGCGATCCGCGCGCGCGGCCATGTCGCCGAGCATTTTGTCGCCGACGTCTCCGACGAGGCGCAGGTCGAAGCAGCGGTGAAGGGCGCGACCGAAAAACTCGGCCCGGTCACGGTGCTGTTCAACCATGCCGGCACCATCGTGATAAAGCCGTTCCTGGAGACGACCGTGCAGGAGTGGGATTGGCTGCACGCCGTCAATGTGCGCTCGATGTTCCTGATGACGCGCGCCGTGCTGCCCGGCATGATCGCGGCCGGCGGCGGCTCGATCGTCTGCACCTCGTCGATCTCGGCGGTGGCGGCGACACCGAACGAGGTGCTCTACGACACCACCAAGGGCGCCTGCCACATGTTCGCCCGCGCCATCGCGGTGGAGTTCCGCGACCGCAACATACGCTGCAACGCCGTCTGTCCGGGCTTCATCAGGACGCCCCACGGCCTGCGCGAGGTCGCCGACCTCGGCAAGCTTGGCGTCGACGTTTCCGATGCGGCGCTTGCGGCACAGCAGGGCCGCATCGGCGAGCCGGAAGAGGTGGCAAAGGCAGCGCTGTATCTCGCCAGCGACGAGGCCAGCTTCGTCAACGGCGCCCATCTGTTCGTGGACAATGGTTTTACCGCGATGTGAGGCTTTCCGTTGAGGTTGGCGCTGCCCCTCATCTGCCTGCCGGCATCTTCTCTCCGTGAACGGGGAGAAGATGGCTGGCCGCAACGCCGGCGCCCAATCTGCAACGCTGAAAACTGGCGAAACCGTCGACGGCAGCGACCTTTCTCCCCGTCACTATACGGGGAGAAATGCCCGGCAGGGCAATGAGGGGCAGCGCGAACGCTGAAGGTCTCGCAGGGATGAGCTACAAGCCCTACCGCTCCTCCCGTCGGAACGGCTTCAACAGCGCCGAGGGCGCCACCGCGTTGCGCGACATCACCGCCATGGCAACGATGGTGAAGATGAACGGCAGCATCAGGAACGCTTCGTAGGGGATATGCCCGAGCCCGCTCGCCTGCATGCGCAGCTGCAGCGCATCGACGAAGGCGAACAGCAGTGCGGCACCCGCCGAACGCCATGGATCCCAGCGGCCGAACACCACCAGCGCGATCGCCACCCAGCCGCGCCCCGAGACGACGCCGAAGGTGAAGGCGTTGAACTGCGCCATCGACAGGAAGGCGCCGGCCAGCCCCATCAGCGCGCCGCCGAGGATGACGGCCTGGAAGCGCGTGGCAATGACACTGACGCCGGCGGAGTCCGCCGCGCGCGGGTTTTCGCCGACCATGCGCACCGACAGGCCCCAGGGCGTGCGGTAGAGCACGAAGGCGGCGAGCGGTATGGCCAGGATCGCCATGTAGACCAGCGCGAACTGGTTGAACACCGCCGGCCCCAGCACCGGAATGTCGGACAGGACGGGTATCGGCAGCGTCTGAAAACCCTTGATGCTTGGCGGCACCGACTGCTGGCCGAAGATCAGCCGGTAGAGGAAATAGGCGAGCCCCGACGAGAACAGCGTGACGCCAATGCCGCAGACATGCTGGCTCAAGCCCAGCGCCACCGTGAACAGCGCATGCAGCGCGCCCATCAGCATGCCGGTCAGCACCGCCACCAGCACGCCGAGCCACAGGCTGCCGCTGAGGCTGGTGGCGGTGAAACCGGTCATGGCGCAGAGCAGCATGATGCCTTCGATGCCGAGATTGAGCACGCCGGCCCGCTCGGAGAACATCTCGCCGAGCGTGGCGAAGGCCAGCGGCGTGGCGATGCGGATGATGGCGGCCAGGAAGCCGACCTGGAAGATCTGTTCCAGCACCACGCTCATCGGGCAGCCCCCACACGGCGAATGCGATAGGCGGTGAACAGCAGCGCCACCAGCATGGCAAGCAAAGCGGTGCCCTGGATCACGTCGCTGAGGAACGCCGGCACGCCGGTCGCCCGCGACATCGCCTCCGCGCCGGTCATCACGGCGGCGAGGAAGATCGCCGCCGGCACGACGCCCAGCGGATTGAGCCGCGCCAGCATGGCGACGACGATGCCGGAGTAGCCGTAGCCCGGTGAAATGTCGCTCATCACCTGGAAATGCACGCCACCGACCTCGCCGACACCCGCCAGCCCCGCCAGCGCGCCTGACAACAGCGCGGTCGAGAGCAGCACCCGCTCGACATGGATGCCGCCGTAGCGGGCGGCTTCCGGGTTCTCGCCGGTGACCCTGATGCGGAAACCAAGCGTCGTGCGCGCAATCAGGAACCAGATCAACGGTGCGGCGATCAGCGCCACGACGACGCCGAGATGCAGCCGCGTGCCTTCGATCAGCACCGGGAAATTGGCCGAATCCTCGATCGGCGGCGAGATCGGATAGCCGCTGAAACTGTCCTTCCACGGCCCCTCGATCAGCGCCATCAGCGCATAGTAGATGACCGAGTTGAGCAGCAGCGAACTGACGACATCGTCGACCTTGAATTTGACCCGCAGCGTCGCCGGCACCAGCGCGACCACGGCTCCGGCAGCGGCGCCCGCCACGGCCATAAACAATATGGCGAGCGCTCCCGGCATCGGGATGGCGCCGACAAAGCAGCTCGCCACCGCGCCGGCCAGCAATTGCCCCTCGGCGCCGATATTCCAGAACTTGGCCCGGAAGGCGACGGCGACCGCGAGCCCCGTGAATATCATCGGTGCGGCGCGCACCAGCGTTTCTGTGATGGCGTAGCTGTCGCCGAGCGAAGTTGTGAACATCACGCCGTAGGATTCGAGCACGCCCGCACCGGCCAGCGCGATCAGGCCGCTGCACAGGAGAAGAGTCGCCGCGATCGCCACCAACGGCAGCGCCAGATTGAACCAGGTCGGCGTCGAGGTGCGGACTTCCAGGCGAAACATCAGCTGTGGCCCTCCGCGCTCGGCGCAGCAGTCCAACGGATGATTGCGACGCTGGCGCCGCCCCTCATCCGCCTGCCGGCACCTTCTCCCCGTATAGAGACGGGGAGAAGGGAGCTGCCCGCAACCTCGGCATTTTTCCTGCAACGTCGGTGGTTGGCGAAAGCGATGAGAGCGCCCCTCTCCCCGTCTCTATACGGGGAGAGGATGCCGGCAGGCAGGTGAGGGGCGGCGCCGACATTTAAAGTCAGCCAAAAGCGGGCGAAATCATTTGAGATCTCTGCGAAGAACCGAGGGGGAAAATCCATGCTATGCCCTCCCCTCCGCTCCGGTCATCAGCAGGCCGAGCCGCGCGATGGTCGCATCGGCGCTGTCGAGCGTGCCGACGATGCGGCCCTCATACATCACCGCGATGCGGTCGCAGAGCACCAGCAGCTCTTCCAGATCCTCGCCGATGACGATGATGCCGCAGCCCTTGGCGCGCATGTCGAGGAACTTTTCGTGGATGAAGCGGGCCGCACCGATGTCGAGGCCGCGTGTCGGCTGCGAGACGATCAAGACCTTCGGGTCGAAGGCGAGTTCGCGCGCCAAAAGCGCCTTCTGCAAATTGCCGCCGGACAGCGCCCCGGCGCGGGTCATCGGTCCGGGACACCTGATGTCGTAGGCCTTGATCTGCTCTTCGGCGAAGGCGCGGATGGCGTCGGGTTTGAGCAGGCCCTTGGCTGAAAAGGCTGCGGTGCCGATGCGCGGCAGCACCATGGAATCGGCAAGCGGCAAATTGGTCACCAGACCCGTCGTCATGCGGTCCTCCGGGATGCGGCCGAGGCCGAGCGCCTGCACCTCGCGCGGCGAAAACCGCGTGACCGTCTGGCCGGCGATGGCCATCCGGCCGGCATCGGGCGCACGCACGCCGGAGACCACTTCGGCGAGCGCGCGCTGACCATTGCCCGACACGCCGGCAATGCCGAGGATCTCGCCGGCTCGGACGGCAAGCGAGACGTCGCGCAACATCGTGCCCGCATGCTTCGAGGTCGAAATGCCGTCGAGCGTCAGCACCGCCGCACCCGGCGTCGATGATCCCCTTGCCGGCGGCACGATCTCGTGGCCGCACATCAATTGCGCCATTGCGGCGGATGTCGTGTTGGCCGGATCGTCGACACGCCCGGCGACGCGGCCATGCCGCAGCACCGTGCAGCGATGGGTCAGCGCTCGCACCTCGTTGAGCTTGTGCGAGATGAAGATGATTCCCAGGCCCTGCGCCGCCATCGAGCGCAGCGCCGAGAACAGCCCGTCGACCTCGCTTGGCGCGAGCACCGCCGTCGGCTCATCGAGGATCAGGAGCCTGGCGCCTCGAAACAGCGCCTTGACGATTTCGAGCCGCTGCTGTTCGCCGACCGACAGCGCCGAAACCGGCAGGTCGGGATCGAGCGTCAGCCCGTGCTGGCGGCCGATTTCGGCCAGCCGTGCAAGCCCGCCGGCACGGTCGATCCGCCCGCCCTTGCCGGGAATGCCGATCAAGAGGTTCTCCAGTACGGTCAGCCTTGGGGCCAGATGAAAATGCTGATGCACCATGCCGATGCCGGCGGCCAGCGCATCGGCCGAACTGGTGATCCGCACCGGCTGCCCCTGGATGAGGATTTCGCCGGCGTCCGGCGCGTAGGCGCCGAACAGCACGTTCATCAGCGTCGTCTTGCCGGCGCCGTTCTCGCCCAGCAGGCCGAGGATCTCGCCCGGCGCCACGCTCAGGTCGACAGCCTCGTTCGCCTTGACGGCGCCGAAGCTCTTGGTGATGCCGCGCATTTCGATGAGGGGGGCGGGCGTCGGCAAGGGGGCATTTCCCGTTGAGAGGTGGCGTTGAAGCAGCTCTTCACCCTCCCCCTTGTGGGGAGGGTCGGCTCACGATCGCAGCGAAGCGAAGATCGCGAGACGGGGTGGGGGTGCGGCGCCGAAGCCCCCACCCCGATCCGCTTCGCGCATCGACCCTCCCCACAAGGGGGGAGGGTAAAGAACTCAATCCGAAACCGGCGTGTTCTCGTCCACATCCACCCGGAAATTGCCTTCCAGAATCTCGGCCTTCTTCTTCTCGACCAGATCCTTGACGTCCGCCGGCAGCGTCTTGTCGAACTTGTGGTAGGGGGCGAGATAGGAGCCGCCCTTGGCCATGCGCGAGAAATCGCCGTAGTCCTGTGCGGTGTAGACGCCGGCCTTGACCAGTTTGATCGCCTGTTCGACCGTCGGGTACATGTCCCAGACCGGGCCGGTGATGACCGTGTCGGGGCCGAGGCTCGACTGGTCCGACATGTTGGAGATGGCGAGGATCTTCTTCTCGACCGCCGCCTCGATGACGCCGAAGCGCTCGGCGTAGATGACATCGACACCGGCGTCGATCTGCGCCACCGCGGCTTCCTTGGCCTTGGGCGGATCGAAGAACGAGCCGATGAAGGCGACCTTCTTCTTGACGTTCGGATTGACCTCCTTGGCGCCGGCAAAGAAGGCGTTGACCAGCCGGTTCACTTCCGGAATGCCCATCGCCGCCACGGCGCCGACCGTGCCGGACTTCGACATCTTGCCGGCGATCATGCCGGAGAGATAGGCGGGCTCGTGGATCCAGTTGTCGAAGACACCGAAATTGGGTTCGGCCGGACCGGCACCCGAACCGAACAGCCAGGCCGTCTTCGGGAACTGTTTTGCGGTGCGGCGCGATTCACGCTCGGCGGCGAAGGCATCGCCCAGCACCAGCTGGTAGCCGCCTTGCGCATATTCGCGCATGACGCGGCTGAAGTCGGCGGTCTGCACCTTCTCCGACCATTTGTATTCGATGCCGAGTTCCTTCTCCGCCTTCTGCAGGGCCACATGGATCTGGTTGTCCCACGGCTCCTCGATCGGCGTCGCGAAGATCGCCGCCACTTTCAGCTTCTTGTCCTTGGCGAAGGCCGCATTCGGCAGCATGGCCGCCGCCAGGCCAAGCGCGCCGAGCTCCAGCACATTGCGCCGCGAAAGACCTTCGGGTGTCGACGAAAATTTGTTCTTCCGGTTTTCCATTGCATTCCCCTCTGTTCGACAGCCGTGTCGAGCCGGCCGTTCTAAAAATCAGACGGGGAACTATGGAACGGGTCCAGACTTTTGTCCACATGGTCAAATTTGGCGACGCCCCGAATCTGACCATGTTGTCAGCAAGTCAAGAGGTCGCGCAATCAGGCCCGCTCAAGCGCGATGGCGATGCCCTGGCCGACGCCGATGCACATGGTGGCCAGCGCATAACGGCCGCCGCGTTCGCGAAGCTCCAGCGCCGCCGTGCCGGAGATACGCGCGCCCGACATGCCCAGGGGATGGCCGAGCGCGATGGCACCGCCATTCGGGTTGACGTGCTCGGCATCCTCGGCAATGCCGAGCTGGCGCAGCACGGCGATGCCTTGCGAGGCAAAGGCTTCGTTGAGCTCGATGACATCGAATTGTTGCGGCGTCAGGCCCAGCCGCGCGCACAGTTTCTGCGTCGCCGGCGCCGGCCCGATGCCCATGATGCGCGGCGCAACACCGGCGGCGGCCCCGCCGAGAATGCGGGCGATCGGCGTCAGTCCGTATGTCTTCACCGCCGCTTCCGAGGCAACGATCAGCGCAGCCGCGCCGTCATTGACGCCGGACGCGTTGCCAGCGGTCACCGTGCCGCCCTGGCGGAACGGCGTCGGCAGCTTGGCCAGCGCCTCGACGGTGGTGCCGGCGCGGGGATGCTCGTCCTTCGAGACAACCACCGCGTCGCCCTTGCGCTGCGGGATGGTCACTTCAGTGATTTCCTTGGCCAGCCTTCCATTTGCCTGCGCCGCGACCGCCTTGTCCTGGCTGCGCACGGCAAAGGCGTCCTGGGCCGCGCGGGTGACGGCGAATTCTTCTGCCACGTTCTCGCCGGTCTCGGGCATCGAATCGACGCCATACTGCTTCTTCATCAGCGGATTGACGAAGCGCCAGCCGATGGTGGTGTCGTAAATCTCGGCATTGCGCGAAAACGCCGTGTCGGCCTTGGGCATGACGAAGGGCGCCCGGCTCATCGATTCGACGCCGCCGGCGATCATCAACTCGGCCTCGCCGGCCTTGATGGCTCTAGCTGCGATAGTCAGCGCATCCATGCCCGAGCCGCACAGGCGGTTGACGGTCGAGCCCGGGATTTCCTTCGGCAGGCCGGCCAGCAGCAGCGCCATGCGCGCCACGTTGCGGTTGTCCTCGCCGGCCTGGTTGGCGCAGCCATAGACGACGTCGTCCACCGCCTGCCAGTCGATGCCGGCATTGCGCTCGATCAGCGCCTTCAGCGGGATGGCGCCGAGATCGTCCGCGCGCACCGAAGACAGCGAACCGCCGAAGCGGCCGATCGGCGTGCGGATATAGTCGCAGATATAGGCCTCGGCCATGTCATGCAGCCTTTGCTTTTCCGGTTCCCTCATGCGCCGCCTTGGTGCGGGCCTGCAGGTCGCGCAATGTGTTGAGTTCGAGTTCGCTTGGCGCCGGTGTTTCGTCAAGCGCCTCGGCGAACTTAACCACCCAGCCACAGCTGTCCTGCACCTGCTGGCGGGTGACGCCGGGATGCAGCGACACGACCGTGAATTCCTTGGTCAGCGGATCCGGCTTCCAGATGGCGAGATCGGTGATCAGCAGCGTGGGCCCGGCCGTGTCTATCCCAAGCCGCTTGCGGTGATCGCCGCCCTCGCCATGGCCGAAGGAGGTGAAGAAGTCGATCTTTTCGACCATGCCGCGCTTGGTCTGCGCCATGGTGATGTAGATCTCCTTCGACGAGGTCGCGATCTCCGGCGCGCCGCCGCCACCAGGCAGTCTGGTCTTGGGGTGAAGATAGTCGCCGATGACCGTGGTGTTGATGTTGCCGAACTTGTCGAGCTGTGCCGCGCCGAGGAAGCCGATCGAGATGCGGCCGCCCTGCAGCCAGTAGCGGAACATTTCCGGCACCGCGACCGTGGTGACGGCGGTCTCGCACAATTCGCCATCGCCGATCGACAGCGGCAGCACGTCGGGCGCGGTGCCGATCGTGCCGCTCTCGTAGATCAGCGTGATGTCGGGCGCATGCGTCAGCCGCGCCACGTTGCAGGCGGCGGACGGCGCGCCGATGCCGACGAAGCAGACGTCGTCATTCCGCAGCGCGCGGCTGGCGGCGATCGTCATCATTTCGTTGGGGGTGAAGCCCAGCTCGCTCATGCCGCTTTCCTCAGATGCTCGACGCGGCCGGCGAAATCGTCGGCGCTCTTTTCGATGACGTTCGCCTGCATCCAGGCCTGGAATTTATCGCGGTCGGCGGCGATCTCGTCCCATTCCAGATAGGCGGCGTTGTCGCGTGCATAGTAGCCATGGGCGTAGGACGGGTGCGAACCGCCGGGCACGACCGAGATCGCCGCGATCGTCCAGCGCGGCAGCACGGTGAGATTGGGATGCAGATCGTCGAAATTGTCGACCACTTCCTCCACCGTCACCACGGCGCGCCTGGCCGCCAGCACGGCCTCCTTCTGGATGCCGATGATGCCCTCGACAAGCACATTGCCGTTTTTGTCGGCCTTCTGCGCGTGGATGAAGGTGACATCGGGCCGGATCGAAGGCACGGCCGCCAGCACCTCGCCGGTGAACGGACATTTGACCGACTTGATGTTGGGATTGACCGCCGCAAGGCCTGCGCCGCGATAGCCTCGGAACACCGCGCAGGGCAGTCCGGCCGCGCCCGCCTCATAGGCATTGGCCATACCGGCATGGCTGTGCTCCTCGACCTCGATCGCCCGGGGAAAACCGTTCTCGATGGAATCGCGGGCGCGCCGCAGCAGGCCGACGCCGGGATTGCCGACATAGGAGAAGACGATCTTCTTCGCCATGCCCATGCCGATCATCTGGTCGTAGATCAGGTCCGGCGTCATGCGGATCAGGGTCAGGTCGCGAAACCCCTGGCGGATCGCCTCATGCGCGGCGGCGGTCGGGATCAGATGGGTGAAGCCTTCGAAGGCGACGGAGTCACCATCGTTCAAATTCTCGGCCACGGCCTGTTTGAGCGGCAGGAACTTGACCATCGATCGGGCTCCGGGTTCAGAAAGTTCGCATTGCGAACATTTGTTTTACATGGGATACTTTCTAAGCTATCGTATGGAGCGGAGTCAATCCTGGCGACGATGCCGTCTGGCGGAGGTGAAATGGACGAAGAGGCTGCTTCCCGTGACCATGTCGGCTCGCTGGAGCGCGGCCTTGCCGTGATGGAGATCCTCGCCCGCCACCCCCAGGGCATGACGCTGACCGAGATGGCCGACGAAGCCGGCCTGACCCGTGCCGGCGCCCGCCGCTTCCTGCTGACGCTTGTCGCATCAGGCTATGCCACGCAGGACGGCCGTGTGTTCTCGCTGTCGCCGCGCCTGCTGGCCGTTGCCCGCACCTGGCTCGGTGGCGGCTCGCTGTGGAGCTTCGCCGCGCCGATCATGCGGACCGTCGCGACACAACTGAACGAGGCCTGCTCGGCGGCGATCCTGTCGGGCCAGGATGTCGTCTATGTCGCCCGCATTCCCGGCCGCCGCATCCTCAGCGTGTCGCTCGATGTCGGCACCAGGCTGCCCGCCTACTGCACCTCGATGGGGCGCATGCTGCTCGCCGGCCTAACGGCTGAGGATCTCGACAAATTTCTGGACCAGGCGACCATCGAGAGACGGACGCCGAAGACGATCACCGACATCGGGCTGCTGGCCGGCGCCATCGGCAAGGCGAAGGCCGACGGCTTTGCCATCGTCGACGAAGAGCTGGAACTCGGCCTGCGTTCCATCGCCGTGCCCATCCGCGACCGCGCTGGCAGCACGGTGGCGGCGATCAATGTCTCGACGCAGTCGGCGCGATTTACCGTCGCCGAGATGGAGCGGGAGATCCTGCCGGCGCTGCTTGGGGCAAGGGAGCGGATCGAGGATTTCTTCGTCGTCTAATCAAATCGCCCGAGACTTTCCACGCCAGCGCCGCCCCTCATTGCCCTGCCGGGCATTTCTCCCCGTATAGAGACGGGGAGAAAGTGGCTGGCCTCAACGCCATCACCTCTTCTGCAACGTTGGTGATTGGCGAAAGCAGCGATCGCAGCGCCCCTCTCCCCGTCTCTATACGGGGAGAGGATGCCGGCAGGCAGGTGAGGGGCGGCGCTGCCGTCGAAAATTACCCCCTCAATGCTTGATCCGGTCCCGCATCGCGTACCACAGCATGCCCAGCACATAGAGCGGCCCGCGCAGCGCCGTGCCACCCGGGAACGGCATCGGTGTCAGCGTCGAGAACAGATCCAGTCGCGAGGCATCCCCGGTGATGGCCTCGGCGAGCAGCTTGCCCGACAGCGTCGACAGGATGACGCCCTTGCCGGAATAGCCATGCGCGAAATAGACCTCGCCATAGTGCCCGACATGCGGCAGCCTGGATGTCGTCACCGACACCAGCCCGCCCCAGGCATGATCGATGCGACAGCCCCTGAGCTGCGGGAAAGTGGCTTCCATATGCGGCCGCACGAAGCCGGCAATGTCGGCCGGCGGCGATGGCGTGTAGCGCTCGCCGCCGCCGAACAGCAGCCGGCCGTCCGCCGACATGCGGTAATAGTTGACGACAAAGCGCGTGTCCGACACCGCGACATTGGCCGGGATGACATTGCGCTTGCCTTCCAGCGGCTCGGTGGCGACGATGTAGTTGCCGACCGGCATGATGCGGCTGTTGACGCGCGGTTCCAGCCCATGGAGCAGCGCATCGCCCGCCAGCACGACATGTTTGGCCCGCACCGATCCCTTCGATGTCGAGACCCGGATCGAAGGCTCGCGCTCCAGCTTCACCGCCACCGAATTCTCGTGGATGACGACGCCGGCGGCGACTGCCGCGCGGGCAAGGCCGAGCGTGTAGTTCAGCGGGTGCATGTGGCCGCCGAGCGGCTCATACATCGCGCCGTGATAGGGCGTGTCGACCTTGGCCCGCGCCTCCGCCGCTGAGAGGATCTCGACATCGCGGAATTTCATCGCGCTTTCGAGGCACCTGGCCTCTTCCTCCAAATCCTTGAGGTCGGAGCCGTTGACCGCGCCGACCAGATGGCCGGTGAGCCGCAGATCGCAATCGATGGCATGGCGCTCGATGATGTCGAGCACCAGGCCGCGCGCCTCGAAGGCGAGGTCGAACAGCACCTTCGCCCGCTCCGGCCCGTAGAGCTTGACCAGACCCTTGGCGCCCTTGCGCAGGCCGGGGATCATCTGGCCGCCATTGCGGCCCGAGGCGCCCCAACCGATCTTGCCACCTTCGAGCAGCACCACCTTCAGGCCGCGCTCGGCAGCGTGAAGGGCGGCCGACAGGCCTGTGCAGCCGCCGCCGACCACCACCAGGTCGGCCTCGACATCTCCCACCAGCGCCGGATGGTCCGGCGCCGGATTGGCGGTGGCGACATAGTAGGATTTGCCGATATCGAGACCGGAGTTGAAACCTGTCGAAGATGCCATGATCACACCTTCAGCAGCAGATGGTCGCGTTCCCAGCTCGTCACCACGCTCTGGAACAGGTCGAGCTCGACGCTCTTGACGCGCAGATAGGTCTGGAAGAAGTCCTCGCCCAGCAGTTTGCGCACCGGCTCGCAGGCGGTGAATCGGTCGAGCGCCTCCTCCATGGTTTTCGGCAGCGTGCTCTTGATCTTGTAGGCATTGCCCGTGGCTTCCGCCGAGCGCGCGAGTTTCTGCTCGACGCCGAGATAGCCGGCAAGCAGCGATCCGGCGATCGCCAGATAGGGATTGGAATCGGCGCCCGGCAGCCGGTTCTCCACGCGCCGTGCCGCACGCCCACCGGCCGGCACGCGCAGGCCGCAGGAGCGGTTGTCGTGCGACCATTCGATGTTGGCCGGCGCGCTGTGGTTCG